>CABUUD010000001.1 GCA_902494585.1 uncultured Collinsella sp.
TCCATCCTCGCAGTATCCGGTTCTCAAGGTGCACGCCTGCGCCGGTTCCCGGTTCGACCGGGCCGCGCGGCAAGGAGATATATTGCCAGACCGGAGGGGCCCCGGGGGCGGGAATCTGGGCGCACACATTTCCTACACAACTGTGCCCTCAACTGACGCTTGCCAGTTGATAGCTACCGCTTGCCGAGCACATCTTTATATAGAGTGGCCCCTTGGCTAGAGCCGATATGCGCCCCTGGCCAAAGCGCAGCCGGCATCTAGCAGCTCATCGCGCTCCTCCACCGAAAAGCCCTCGGCGTACACGCGCACCACCGGTTCGGTCCCGCTGGGACGGATCAGCAGCCAGGTGTCATCCTCAAATGCCAGACGCAAGCCGTCCATATGGCTTACGCTCTGCGGCGCCTTGCCGCATATCGACTTGGGATTCACGCCGGGAAGCAGCGTGCGCAACGTCTCGGCATCCTCGGCCTCAAGGCGCAAATCTCGACGTCCGTAACTCGTCTTGCCAAAGCTCGCCTCGAGCTGATCGATAAGCACGCCCAAGGGCGCGCCGGTCTTGGCCATGAGCTCGCACAAAATCAGGCAGGCAAGGATGCCGTCGCGCTCGGGCATGTGCGCGGCGATACCGATACCACCGGCCTCTTCACCGCCCACGAGAACGCCGCCCTTCTTCATCTCGGCGGCTATATATTTAAAACCGACGGGCTTGATGACCACGCGGCAGCCGAGCGCCTCGGCAATGCGACGCACAAGCGTGGAGCATGAAAGGTTAACGACGACGCGTCCCTTCAGATTGCGATACTGGACCAAATCGCCCAAAACGAGCGCCATGATCTGATGTGGATGTATATATCTGCCGCGCTCATCAACCGCGCCGATACGATCGGCGTCGCCATCAGTCACCAGACCGGCGCACGCCCCGTCTTCGACAACTGCGCGCTCACAAGCATCCACCCACGGCTCGACCGGGTCGGGGCAGATATCTCCCCTATCGGTCGTCTCGTCGGCGTGAATCTCATGGACTTCGACGCCAAGCTCTCGAAGCAAGTCGGCAAGATATCCCTGCGCAGCTCCGCCCATGGGGTCAACCACCACACGCATATGCGCGGCGCGAATGGCATCCGCGTCGACAAACGATGCCACCGCTCGCATATAGTCGGGAATGATATCTGCCGTGCGGTATTGCCCCTCAAGCCCCAGCGGCTCGGCGGCCATCGTCTCCTCGAGCTCTTCGATGACATCCTGGTTGGCCGTCGAGCCATCACCCATCCGCAGCTTGAGGCATAGATAGCCCTGCGGATGATGTGAGCCCGTCACCATAAGCGCGCCGCATGCCTCGCCGTCATACGCAGCCGCCCACGTAAGAGCGGGAGTCGGTACCGGTCGAGACACGAGCACGGCATCGAGCCCGTGGGCGGCAATCACGCCCGCCGCGAGCTCGGCGAACTCGCGCGCTTGCGGCCGAGTATCAAATCCTACATATACCGTTTTACCGGGATTCGTCTTTTGCCATAGCCTGCCGATAGCATCAGTGACACGAGCGACGTTGTTGATAGTAAAGTCTCCGTCGACGCGAGCTCGCCAACCGTCAGTTCCAAAGTGAATTATCGCGCACACGCGCAGACACCTCGCAGTGTTTGGATCATGGTACGCATGAGGTATACCCGCAACGGGCATCCGGCAAGCCGCCGGCACGCTCGTTCACCGTTTAGGCAAAAGCGTCGAGGTGCGCACCGACAACAAAAAACCGCCCCAGCGGGGGCGGTGATTCGATACTCCCATTTTCGGGTTCTATATATTGAGCGCATCTGCCATAGCGGCTGTCGTAACCGCCGTGGTTCCGCAGCAGCTGCCTACCATTGCGGCGCCCGCCCGCTTCCACTCGACGCATGCGCGAGCGAAGGCTTCGGGGTCCTCATGCCACACGGGACCATCCTGTGTCTGAACCGGATTTCCCGCATTGGGACGCACCGTGACGGGAGTAGTCGCCGATGCAACCATCCTGGGCACCGCCGCGTTCGCGGCCGCAAGCGAACAGCAATTAACACCAACCGAGTTTGCGCCGTGTTTTTCGGCGTACAAAACGGCTGCCTCGATGTTGAGGCCATCGCCCAACAGGTCGCCTTTATCGTCAACGACAAAACTCACCAGGACAGGCATACCGTCGGCGGCATCTCGGGCGCCGGCAAGCATGGGCTGCAAATTACGGATAGACGTCACCGTCTCGATCAGCAGACCGTCAACACCAGCATTGAGCAAGGCGTGCGCTTGTTCGCGCGCAATGCCTCGGATTTCACGATACTCGGCAGAGTCCTCGGCAAACCACTCAATACAAATCGGGCCCATCGAGCCCAGCAGCAGCTGTGGGTGCGCCTGGCGAGCATCGTCGACGGCCCCGCGATTGACCTCCGCCACGGACGGCGCAATCTGGTCGTGCTTGAGGGCATAGCTTGATGCCTGAAAGGTGTTGGTAATGAGCACCTGCGCGCCGGCGGCGACATACAAGCGATGGATACGAGAAACGGTCTGCGGCTCTGCCAGATTCCAAAACGCCGGTGGAATGTCGGCGGCATCGTACTCACTCAACAGAACACTGCCCATGGGGCCCTGCGCCAGCAATGTCTCACTGGCAAGTCGGCGCATAAGCTCCTCGCCGCCAAAACGATTGTAATAACTCGTGTCCATATATGTATTTCGCTATTCCTCGACGCTGATTCCCTGTTTTTCGAGATAGGCGAGCCAGCGGTTCATCGTGTCCTCGGAAAGCGCATGCTCCATCATGCAGGCCTCGGCATCGGCGCGCTCAAAATCAACGCCGAGCTCCTGGACCAAAAACGTGCGGACCAGACGATGGCGATACCAGATAGCCGAGCCGACCTCGCGCCCACGGTCAGTCAGGATAACTTTGCCGTAGTGAGACTGTTCGACAAGCTCGGATGCCTTGAGAGCCGAAACCGCCTTGTTGACCGATGCCTTCGAGACGCCAAGGCGCTGTGCGATATCGACCGACCGCACGCCGCTGGTCTCCCCATCTTTGCTTTCGATGCGAACCATGCACTCCAAGTAGTCTTCGTTCGCCACCGTTAGGTGCAGCTCGCGCGAGCTATTTGTCGTATCCATGAACATCCGTCCCTTCTGCATTCAATGGCTGATTCTACCCCATCCAAGCGTCGCGGTATGCCGCGGCATACCGTGCTAGAGTTCTTGTTGCACACGACGACCAAGATTGGAGCGGTCTTTATGGAAAACACCACCACGAACCCCGACGTACTCGAGCGTTTTTTGCGCTATGTCCAGATCAACACGCAGTCCGAGGATGCCAACTGCGACCAGGTGCCGTCGAGCACCGTCCAGTTTGACCTTGCCAACGTGCTTGCCGAGGAGCTGCGCGAGCTGGGTGCGACCGATGCCCATGTAACCGAAAACGCCTATGTCTGCGCGCACATTCCCGCTAGCGCCGGTTCCGAGAATAAGCCCGCCCTGGGCCTGATCGCGCACCTCGATACCACCGAGGTCGCGCCGGGCGCCGGCGTAGCGCCGCACATCGTGCACTACGAGGGCGGCGACCTGGTTTGTGGCATCGTTGACGGCAAGCCCGTGTCCATGAGCACCGCCAAGCTTCCCGCCCTCAACGATCTGGTGGGTGAGGACCTTGTCTGCTCCGACGGAACTACGCTGCTGGGAGCCGACGACAAGGCGGGTGTCGCCGAAATCATGGCACTCGTCGCTCGCATCGCGCAGGATCCCTCCCTGCCCCACCCCGCGCTCGGCATTTGCTTCTGCCCGGACGAGGAAATCGGTCACGGCGCTGAGCTGTTGGATATCGAGGCCTTCGGCTGCAAGTACGCCTACACGGTCGATGGCGGTCCGGTTGGCGAGCTTGAGTGGGAATGCTTCAATGCCGCCGAGGCAACCGTTCGCTTTGAGGGCCAATCCATTCACCCCGGCGACGCCAAGGGCCGCATGGTCAACGCGAGCAACCTGTTCTGCGACTTCAATGCTCTGCTCCCCTACGAGCAGCGTCCGGAATACACCGAGGGCTACGAGGGCTTCTATCACCTTGAGGGCGTCTCGGCAACGGTCGACCATGCCACGGCGCGCTATATCGTCCGTGATCACGATGCCGCCAAGTTCCAGCAGAAGCTCGAGCTGATGGATGCCGCCGCCGCACTGCTCAACCAGCGACTGGGCGAGGAGCGCGTAACGGTCGAGATTAAGCACCAGTACCGCAACATGGCTGAGATCGTCCGCAACTACCCGGAGCTGATCGATGTCGCCAAGGACGCCTTCCTTGCCTGCGACGTCGAGCCCCAGGTGTTGCCGATTCGCGGCGGCACCGACGGCGCCCAGCTGTCGTTCCGTGGCTTGCCCTGCCCCAACCTCTCGACAGGCGGTTACTGCTACCACGGCGTCAGCGAGTTTGTCCCGGTCAGCTCACTCGTCAAGATGACCGACGTCCTGCAGGAGCTTGTCGCCCGTTTCGCATAAGACTGGCCGCATAAGCCCAAAAGACGAATCGCCCCGTCCTCAACCGAGAACGGGGCGATTTTTGGTGCAAGAAAAGTAGTCGGCATCGCAGGTTGAGCCAACGTCAGCGAGCGACGTCCAAGGCGAACAAGTTGGCATGAAAAAGGCAGGGCATTGACCTTCTGCTCATGCCCTGCCTTTTGAATGACAAATTGTCGCCTTGGGCGGCGCGCAGCGTCGAGCCGTTACGCGGGCTGGTAAGCCCGCGTAACTCTAATAGTTGGCTTCGTAGCCGTTGCCGTCACCAGTGGGCTCTTCGTAGTAATCGGAGCCGTCGCTCGAATCGTCGGAATCGTCCGAGCCACCCGACGAGGTCGCGGTGCCATATGCGTAGTCCTCGGACGTATTGTTGTTGAGGTCACCGATCGTGGAGCTGGAGCCGTCTGAAAGGCCCATGGTGTTGGGGCCCTTGGGATCCTCACCGGCGTCGACGCGGGCCATCATTTCCTTAAGCTCGTCTTCGTAAACAAAGACATAGCTCACGCCGTCGATCATAGTGCTGTCGTCGGCGTACGAGGGCAGGTTGGCCGAATAGATGCCCTCGACATCCATGCCGCGCATGGCATTGACCGTGGACACGATATCCTGAACGCTCATATCGGTTACGAGCATATCGGACAGCGAATTAACCAGGCCAAAGATCTTCGTGGCATCGAAGTTATTGAGAATCTGGTTGGCAAGGGCGCCAAGCACCTGACGCTGATGGCGCATGCGCGTGTAATCGCCGTCGGCATAGGTGTAGCGGCAGCGGGCATAGGTAAGGGCAGTAGCGCCGTCCATATGCTGCTGACCAGCGGTAATCTTAATATCCAGGTGCTCGGGATCGTCGACGTCGTCGGTCGCGTTGATGTCGATACCGCCAACCGAATCAATAAGCGACTGCATGCCGTCAAAGCTGACCTCGGCATAGTGAGAAATCTGCACGCCGCACAGCTCGTTGACCGCCTGGACCATGGCCTCGGCGCCGCCAACGGTGTGGCAGGCGTTGATCTTCATGGTCTCGCCCTTGTACACGACCTTGGTGTCGCGCGGAACGGAAATGAGCGTCGCCTGCTTTTGCGTGGGGTCGATGCGTGCCAGGATAATCGAGTCGGCACGATACGTATCCTCGCCCGGACGACCGTCGGTACCAAGAAGCAACACGTAGAACGGATCTTTTGCCTCATTGGTATCGACCAGAATCTGGCGCAGGTTGTTGGTAATGACATTGGAGTCGCCAAGCTTGCCCATGATAGTGGCAAACCACAGACCCGCAGCAGTCGTAGCGCTCAGCAGCACGCCGAGTACGGCGATGAGAGCTACGCGGCGAACCGTGCGGCCGCGACGGCGCTGACGGGCGCGCTCGGAATAGCGTGCGACATTGTCGCGGCTGTAGATCTTGGCCTGCGCACCAGTCGAGGGTCTTCGGGTGTTATCCGCTAGGGGTTTCTTGTTAAACATAGGCAACCTGCATTAGTAGATGACGGGATCGGGAACGGTGGCATGTTCGACATGCGCGCCAAGCGCCTGCAGCTTTTCGACAAACTGCTCGTAGCCACGTTTGATGTGATGGATGGCCGAGACCTCGGTCGTGCCGTCGGCAATTAGGCCGGCAACGACGAGTGCCGCGCCACCACGAAGATCCGGTGAGGTTACCTGAGCGCCGGAAAAGCCCTTGACGCCGTGAATCATAGCGTGATGGCTCTCGATGCGAATATCGGCGCCCATTCGCACCAGCTCGGATGCGAACATAAAGCGATTCTCGAAGATGTTCTCGGTGATAACGGAGCTGCCGTCGGCCAGGGCGGAGAGCACCATGATCTGCGCCTGCATGTCCGTGGGGAAACCGGGGAACGGGAGCGTCTGGATATCGACCGGCTTGATGCGCTCGGCACGGTTCACATGGACGCCATCCTCGACGCGCTCGCAGTCGATGCCCATGAGCTCCATCTTCTTGAGCACCATGCCCAAGTGAATGGGGCAAAAGCCCGTGACATCGACACCGCGATCGTCGGCCATCAACGCACCGGCAACGATAAAGGTACCGGCCTCGATACGGTCGCCCACCACGCGATGGGTAACAGGATGCAGCTCTTCTACGCCCTCGATGGTCACGACAGGCGTACCGGCACCGACAATCTTGGCACCCATCTCGTTGAGCATGTTGGCGAGATCGACGATCTCGGGCTCGCGGGCGGCATTATCGATAACCGTGGTACCCTGCGCGCGCACGGAGGCCATGATGAGGTTCTCGGTCGCACCGACGCTGGCGAACTCGAGCGTGACGGTGGTAGCGCACAGGCCCTGGGGCGCGTTGGCGTTGATATAGCCGTGGGCGGTATCGAACTCAACGCCCAAGGCCTCAAGACCCAAGATATGCATATCGATCTTGCGAGCGCCCAGGTTGCAGCCGCCGGGCATGGCGATCTTGGCGCGATGAAAACGGCCCAGCAGGGGTCCCATCACGGCAGTGGAAGCGCGCATCTTGGCAACGAGCTCGTAGGGAGCCTCCCAGGAATCGACCTGGGAGGTATCGATCTCGAGCGTGTGCTCGTCGAGAACATCGATCGTAGCGCCCATACCCTTGAGCACCTTGCCCATCACGTGGACATCGGAAATATCAGGCACGTTCTGCAGCGTCGTCTTGCCCGGCGCCAGAAGCGTTGCCGCCATAAGTTTGAGCGCGGAGTTCTTGGCACCCGAAACAGGCACGGAACCTCCGATGGCGTGGCCACCCTCAACGCGGATAATATCCAAGGTCTACCCTTTCAAAAAGCATGCCCGGGGTGGCTGGGCCATCCCGGGCATGATGTGTTCGCAAATGGTCGAACGCTAAAACGTCTGACTATTGGGCAAGCTTGAGCTTACACCATGCGATTTCATTATAGAGGTAGGCGCGGCGTGCATCATCCTCCGACAAATTACCCAGCTTCTCTTCAAAACCTTGAATATCAGCTTTAACCTTGTCGGCGTCGACGGTCGCCAAATCGCAAGCGCGCTCGGCGAGAACGGTCACGACATCGTCCGCAACCTGGGCATAGCCGCCGGCCACGGCAAACGTGTGGTCGACAGTGCCCATGGCCTTATCGGAAACGCGAACGTAACCGCGGTCGATCGTGCAGATTTCGCTGGAGTGAGCAGGCAGAACGCCAAACTCGCCATCCGTGGACGGAATCGACACAAACGCAGCGTCGCCCTCATAGGCGCAGCTCACGGGGCACACGATGCGGATACGCATAACCTACTTCTCCCCCATCTTGCGGGCGCGCTCGCGCACGTCCTCAATCGTGGAAGCATAGCGGAATGCCTGCTCGGGCAGGTCATCGGCCTTGCCGTCGACAATCTCGGCGAAGGAGCGAACGGTATCCTCGACGCGGACGTAGACACCGGGGTTGCCGGTGAACTTCTCGGCGACGTGGAAGGACTGGGAGAGGAACTGCTGAATCTTACGGGCACGGTTGACCGTAAGGCGCTGCTCCTCGGACAGCTCATCCATACCCAGAATGGCGATGATGTCCTGAAGGTCGGAGTACTCCTGCAGGAGCTCCTGGACCTTGACGGCGACACGGTAGTGCTCCTCGCCGACGATCGAGGGATCGAGAGCGTCGGAGGAAGACGCGAGCGGGTCGATAGCCGGGAACAGACCGAGCGACGAAATGCTACGCGAAAGAACCGTGGTGGCATCGAGGTGCGTAAACGTCGTGGCAGGCGCCGGGTCGGTCAGGTCGTCTGCGGGGACGTAGACAGCCTGGACGGAGGTAATGGAGCCCGTCTTGGTCGAGGTAATGCGCTCCTGGAGGTCGCCCATCTCGGTAGCCAGCGTAGGCTGGTAACCGACGGCGGACGGCATACGACCCAGCAGTGCGGAAACCTCGGAACCGGCCTGGGAGAAGCGGAAGATGTTGTCGATGAACAGCAGAACGTCCTGGCCGCGATCGCGGAAGTACTCAGCGGTGGTAAGGCCAGCCAGACCGATGCGCAGACGCGCTCCAGGCGGCTCGTTCATCTGACCATAGACCAAGCAGGTCTTGTCGATAACGCCAGACTCGCTCATCTCGAGGAACAGGTCGGTGCCCTCACGAGTACGCTCGCCGACACCGGTGAACACCGAGGTGCCGCCGTGCTCCTGGGCGAGGTTGTTGATGAGCTCCTGAATCAGAACGGTCTTGCCGACGCCGGCGCCGCCGAACAGACCCGTTTTGCCGCCACGGATGTAGGGCTCGAGCAGGTCAACGGCCTTGATGCCGGTTTCGAAGATCTCGGTCTTGGTGGTGAGCTCGTCGAAGCGGGGCGCTGCGTGGTGGATGGGATAGAACTCCTCCACCTCGGGCATGGGCTTACCGTCGACAGGCTTGCCCATGACGTTCCAAATGCGGCCGAGCGTCTTGGGGCCAACGGGCATCTTCATGGGCTCACCGGTATCGGTGGCGGTGAGGCCACGCTGCAGACCGTCGGTCGAGGACATGGCGACCGTGCGGACGACGCCGCCCGGAAGCTGGCTCTCAACCTCGAGGATCGTGCTCAGGTGACCGATCGGGGTCTCGGCCTCGACCGTGAGCGCGTTGTAGATCGGGGGCACCGCACCGTCAAACTTGACGTCGACGACAGGGCCGATGATACGCACGATGCGACCATCACCGGCAGTCGTCTTCTTGGTGGCTTCCTCGACCGCAAGCTTTACGGTGTTATTAGCCATTACTGTTCCTCCAATGCTGAGGCTCCGCCGACGATCTCGTTGATCTCGGTCGTGATCGAAGCCTGGCGCACGCGACTATACGTGCGGGTAAGGGTCGAGATGATCGCGGTGGCGTTTTCCGTCGCGGAGTGCATGGCCTTGCGGCGCGCACCCTGCTCGGCGGCCGCCGAATCGATCAGGGCCTGGTAGATGACCGTCAGGATATAAGACGGTACAAGCTTGCCGAGAACATGCTCGGGAGAGGGCACGAACTCGAACGTGGACGAGATGCGCTTAGGGGCGTCGGTCTCGTTCTTACGCGGACCGTGGGCCATAGCGATCATCTCGGGGTCGAGCGGCAACAAATGCTCGACGCGAAGCTCCTGATCCACGCGGTTCTTGGCGTGGTGGTAGACAAGCTCGACACGGTCAAGCTCACCGGAACGATACGCATCGCAGATATGAGAGGAGATCATGCGGGCCTGATTAAAATCGGGCTCGGAGGAGTTGCCCTCAAAGTGCATGGTGACGTTTGCGCGGTCACGGAAATACGTGGCCGGTTTGCGCCCACACGCGATGATCTCGCACTCGATGCCGTCGTTCGCCCAAGAAGCGGCGAGCTTTTCGGCCGTGCGCTCCACCGTCGTATTGAAACCGCCGGCAAGGCCGCGGTCCGAGGCAATAACGACAATCAGGCCATGCTTGACGTCCTCATGCTTCTGCAGCATGGGATCGGTGCCCGAACAGGAGGCGTCGCCGGCGACCGTCAACATGACGTCGGTCAGCGCCTCCTTATAGGGCTCGGCCTGCTTGGAGCGATCGAGGGCACGACGGATCTTGGCCGTAGAGACCATCTCCATCGTGCGCGTGATCTGCTTGGTCGTGGTAACCGAGGAGATTCGCTTCTTAATGTCGCGAAGGTTGGCCATAGGGCTTAGTTCTCCTCTGATCCAGTCGTGTCGGCATGGTGCTTGGCCATGAACTGCTGCTTGAAGTCACCGATGACACGCAAGAGCTCGGCCTTGGTGTCGTCGTCGATCTTCTTGGCGCGAACCTTGTCGAGCAGCGAACCAAAGCCATTGTCCATGTACTCGATGAGCTCGGCACGGAAAGGCAGCACGTCGGCGATCTCCAGGTCATCCAGGAAGCCCTCGTTGCCAGCGAACAGCGTAACGATCTGCTCGCCAACCTCAAACGGCTGGTAGCGCGGCTGCTTCAGGAGCTCGGTCATGCGGGCACCATGGGTCAGCTGCTTCTGAGTAGCCTCGTCGAGGTCGGAGCCGAACTGCGTAAAGCCGGCGAGCTCCTGATAGGAAGCGAGGTCCAGACGAAGGTTGCCGGCAACCTGCTTCATGGCCTTGGTCTGTGCATTGCCACCGACGCGGGACACGGAGATGCCCACGTCGACTGCCGGGCGCTGGCCCTGGAAGAAGAGCTCGGACTGCAGGTAGATCTGACCATCGGTAATGGAAATGACGTTGGTCGGAATGTAGGCCGAGACGTCGCCGTCCTGGGTCTCGATGATCGGCAGGGCCGTCATGGAGCCGTAGCCGTTCTTCTTGGACATCTTGACGGCACGCTCGAGCAGACGAGAGTGCAGGTAGAAGATGTCGCCAGGATAGGCCTCGCGTCCGGGCGGACGATGCAGCGTCAGCGACATCTGACGGTAGGCCACGGCCTGCTTGGACAGATCGTCGTAGATGACGAGCACGTGACCGCCGGGGTTGGTCTCGCTGGCAGGCTTACCGTCCTCACCGTTGTACATAAAGAACTCGCCGATAGCGGCACCGGCCATAGGCGCGATGTACTGCATAGGGGCGGAATCAGCGGCGGTTGCCGAAACGATGATGGTGTAGTCGAGCGCACCGTGCTGGGCGAGGGTCTCACGGATGTTGGCAACCGTGGAGGCCTTCTGGCCGATGGCGACATAGATGCAGACCATGCCCTTGCCGCGCTGATTGAGGATAGCATCGATGGCAATGGCGGTCTTACCGGTCTTACGGTCGCCGATGATGAGCTCACGCTGACCACGCCCGATAGGCACCATGGAGTCGATGGCCAACAGACCGGTCTGAACCGGCTCGCAGACCGGGGTACGGTCGATAACGCCGGGAGCCTTAAACTCGATGGGGCGGCGGTGCGTGGCGACAATGTCACCCAGGCCGTCGATAGGCTGGCCGAGCGGATTGACGACGCGGCCGAGCATGGCGCGGCTCACGGGGATATCCATAATGCGGCCAGTGGTGCGGCACTCGTCGCCTTCCTTGATGGAGTCGACGGCACCAAACAGAACGGCGCCGACCTCGTCACGGTCAAGGTTCTGGGCAAGGCCGAAGACGGTCTCACCGGTATCGGAGCTCTTGAACTCCAGAAGCTCGCCTGCCATGGCGCTCTTGAGGCCGGAGACGCGCGCGATGCCGTCGCCTACCTCGTCGACCGTTGAAACCTCATGCGTATCGACCGTCGCGGAGAGACTCGTGAGCTGCTCCTGCAGTTTCTTGGCGATATCCTGGGCATTGAGGGTTTCGGACATTAGGCTTCACCTCCGTACGAATTAGCAGAGTTTGCGAGGGTCTCCTGCGCAATGCGCAGCTGCGTCTTGACGGAAATGTCACGACGCTCGCCGCGGGCCTCGAGCACCAGGCCGCCCACGATAGACGGGTCGACCTGCTCGATAAGGAATACCTTGCGGCCGAAGTCCTGCTCGCATTTCTTAGTGATGGTTTGACGCAGCTCGTCGTCGAGCGGGATCGCCGTGGTGACGGTCACGCCCACTACATCCTCGTCTTCCTCGGCAACATACTTAAAGGCAGCTGCCACCTTGGGAAGAAGGTCGAGCTGGTCGCGCTTGGACATGGTGTCGAGCACGGCGATGATCTCGGGGCTGGCGCTAGCCAGGCGCTCGATCATCTCGAGGTCCTCGAACACATGGTTCTCGGCCTTGGCGGCTTCCAGAAGGGAGCGCGCGTATGTCTCGAGCACCTTGTCCTGATAGCGGCTAGTCGGCATTCAGGCTACCTGCTTCCTGGATGTAGCGCTCGATGAGCTTCTTCTGCTCGACATCGTCCTCGAGTGCCTCGCCCACGATCTTGGTGGCGACGGCAACGGACAGGTCGGCGATGGAGCTCGCGGCACCGGCGTAGATGGACTTGCGCTCGTCCTCGACGGTCGTATGGGCCTTGGCGATGATCTCCTCGGCCTCCTTGTGAGCAGCCTCGATGATACGGGCGCGCTCGGACTCGGCGTCCTTACGGGCCTCGAGAACGATGTCGGCAGCCTGACGACGGGCGTCGGTGACGATCGAGTCGGACTCAGCGCGCTTGGCGATAGCCTCCTGCTTGGTCTTCTCGGCCTCGTCGAGGCTCTCCTCGATCTTCTTGCCGCGCTCTTCCATGGTTTTCATGATGCCCGGCAGGGCGACCTTGGCCAGCACGATCCAGATAATCAGGAAGGCGATAAGCGCCGGGATGAACTCCGCCATCTTAGGGATGAGGATGTCCGCACCGGCAGCGCCGTCCTCGGCGAACGCGGAAACCGGCATGAGCAGCGCGGCCGCGGACGCGGAGAGTGCGATCGCGCTCTTCTGGGATGAAAGATTCATACTTGACGCTCCGTGCTATTTAACGATCAGCGCGACAACGAAGCCGATCAGAGCCAGAGCCTCGCCGAAGGCGGAGCCCATGATGAAGACGGTGAACACGCGGCCCTGGACCTCAGGCTGACGGGCCATAGCACCCGTAGCACCCAGAGCAGACAGGCCGATAGCAAGACCAGCGCCGATAACACCGAGACCGTAACCGATAACTCCCACGATTCCTCCTTTGTCGTGCGTGTCTTATTTCACGCAGGATAACCTTTTTATAACTGCCGGGCTCCATGGGTACGGGCACCGGCGGTTTAACGAATTGCCTTACCTTTAAGGCGCGAACGGAAGACTACTCCTCCTCCGCGACCTCCTCTGCCTCGGAGACATACACGGCGGTAAGGACCGTGAAGACGTAAGCCTGGATGGCGCCGACCACAAGCTCGATCGCATAGATCAGGATGAGGATGGCAAGCCAGGCCAGCGAAGGCAGGGCGCCGACGGCGTGGGCCGCGGAAACCTGCTGAAGCAGCGGCTGCATGAACATGCTCGCCATGATGGCGAACGAGCCCATGACCACGTGTCCTGCGAACATGTTGCAGAACAGACGGACGGCGAGCGTGATGAGGCGCAGGAAGGTCGAGAAAAGCTCGACGACCCACACAAGCACGTTCATCGGGAAGCTCACGCCCTGCGGGGCGAGGCTCTTGATGTAGCCGATCACGCCGTGAGCCTTGCATCCGTAGTAGATGAAGTACACGAAGGCGAAGATGGCGAGCGCGGCGGTGGAGCCGATTGCGCCGGTGCCGGGCTTCATTCCCGGGATCAGGCCGATCATGTTATTGATCAGGATGAACAGGAAAAGCGAGCACAGGAACGGGAAGTGCTTCTTCCAGTTCTCACCCACGACGCCCTTGCCGATATCGTTCTCGACGTACTCGATGATGTACTCGAAACCGTTGACGAAGAAGCCCTTGGGAACCAGGGTCTGCTTCTTCTTGAACACGGCCAGGACGATCAGGAGCACGATCGTGGAGACGATCAGCCAAAACGAGTACTGCGTGATGCCGCAGCTCAGATCGCCCACGACGGGGGTGGAGCTGAACTCGCTGACCAGATGATTAATCTCATCAGGCAGCTTTTCAAAAATTTCCACGACTTACCTTTCGACCTCATGAGGATCTCGCAGCGCCTTGGCGACACGAACCGTGCAGGCGGCCATAAAGGCCACGAAGCCGATCGCCTCGCCCAGAAGGAACATGCGAAATGCCTCTCCGAACAACGCAAACACAACCAAGGTAAAGACGAGCAGGGCGATTGCCGAGACCGCCAGACTCATCATGCCCTTGAGCATGTCCGCATTCTGCTTATCGTCAAGAACCGGCTTGAGCGTAAAAACAAAGGGAAGAAAGGCGATTGCGCCCGCGATGGCGCCTGCAACGATAGCGAGCAGATCGGCTACCTGAAACACTGGCGTCCTCACTTTCCTTTTTAACGCTTCACAGAACAGTTCCCGCCAAACATTGGTGACTATTGTACGAGCCAATCGCTAAAGTACAACCGAAAAAGCATCGGTTAATACGCACCTGTTCGTTTTCTTAAGACCTTCTTTATGCCGCAGGTACGGTGATACGTTTTTTCGCGAACCCCTCTGGGCTAAACGTCCGTTAACAGGAGTGCGCGTGGACGTCTTTTACTCGCCCGCGCGCACCATTTCTTCGTATTTGTGACCGTAGCCGACAAGGCCCGACGACTACAGCGTGCCGTAGATGCGGTCGCCGGCATCGCCCAAGCCGGGGACGATGTAGGCGGCCTCGTTGAGGTGGTCGTCGATGGCGCAGGTATAGATATGCACGTCGGGGTCTTTCTCGGTCAGCGACTTGAGGCCCTCGGGGGCCGCGACGATGCACAGCATGCGGATGTCCTTGACACCGCGCTCGCGCAGATAGCTGATAGCCATCTCGGCAGAACCGCCCGTGGCGAGCATGGGATCGACGACCAGGCAGATACGCTGGTCGATATCCTTGGGCATCTTGCAGTAATACTCATGCGGCTCGTGGGTGACCTCGTCGCGCTCCATGCCAATGTGGCCCACGCGGGCAGAGGGCACCAGGTCGAGGATGCCATCGACCATTCCAAGGCCCGCGCGCAAAATGGGGACGATGGCGAGCTTCTTGCCGGCAAGCTGCTTAAACGTGGCAGTGGTGATGGGAGTCTCGACTTCGACATCCTCCATGGGCAGGTCGCGCATGGCCTCGTAGCCGTCAAAAAGCGCGAGCTCGCGTACGAGTTGGCGGAACTGGTTGGTGCCGGTCGACTTATCGCGCAGGATCGACAACTTGTGCTGGACGAGCGGATGGTCGACAAGCGTCACGCGGGACGCATCGTAGGTAACGGTCATGGGTTGATTGCCCCTTTCGTTGCGGCCGCAAAACGACCTTGCTGACATGACGCACAGCGATGTTGCCGCCGCCCGCCGTGCATAAGTTTAGCGGTTTGTTGTATCGAGCGCCCCGTCGCAGCCCTATTGAGCGGTGCTGAGCGAACGCCTGACCGCATCGTGCCAACCGTCCAGGTTGTGCTCGCGACGCTCAACGGACATATGGGGATGGAATGTCTTGACGATCTGGGTGTTTTGCTCCAGCTCCTCCAGATCCTCCCAATACCCAACCGCGAGGCCCGCCAGATACGCGGCACCGATCGCCGTTGTCTCCACCGACTCACATTGCAGTACGGGGATATCCAGCAAGTCTGCCTGGAACTGCATGATGAACTCGTTGCGCGAGGCGCCGCCATCGACGGACAGGCGCTCGATCGAAAGACCCACGTCCTGCTCCATGGCACGCAGCACGTCATAGCTCTGATAGGCCATGGACTCGCAAGCGGCACGCACGATGGTCGCGCGACTCGAGGCGCCGGTCAGACCGCATACGATGCCGCGGGCGTGCGCGTCCCACCAAGGTGCACCCAAGCCCGCAAAAGCGGGGACAAAGTAGCATCCCTCGTTATCGCCGATCGAGGAGGCGAGCTGTGCCGATTCGGATACGTTGGAGATAACGCCCATGTTGTCGCGCAGCCAGTTCATCGTTGAGCCGGCGGCAAAAATAGAGCCCTCGAGCGCATAGCTGACCTTGCCGTTCGCAGCGATACCGATGGTGGAGACCAGGCCATTCTTGGATTCGACAATCTCGTCGCCGGTGTTCATGAGCATAAAGCAGCCCGTGCCATAGGTGTTTTTGGTCTGGCCGGGATGGAAGCAGCAGTGACCGAACAGCGACGCCTGCTGGTCGCCCGCCACACCCATGATGGGCGGCATGTTGGTCATGATGTCGCTCGCGACGCGGCCGTAGTCACCGGCGCTCCAACGGACCTCGGGCATCATGGCACGCGGGATGTCGAAGAGCGCCAGCAGGTCATCGTCCCAGTCCAGCGTATGAATATTGAAGAGCGCTGTGCGGCTGGCATTGGTGTAGTCGGTGGCAAAGGTTTGGCCGCCGGTGAGGTTGTAGATGAGCCAGGTATCGATGGTGCCAAACATGAGGTCGCCCGCCGCCGCGCTCTCGCGTGCGCCGTCAACGTTGTCGAGAATCCACTGCACCTTGGAGGCCGAGAAATACGGGTCGAGCGTAAGGCCGGTGCGGGAACGCACCAGCTCCTCGCAGCCCTGCTCGGCCAGTTTATCGATTGTCGAGGCGGTGCGACGGCATTGCCACACAATGGCGTTATAGATGGGTTGGCCGCTTATGCGGTCCCACACCACCGTGGTCTCGCGCTGGTTGGAGATACCGATGGCGGCGATGCGATCGGAATGGATGCCGCTCTTAAACTGGACCTCCATCATCACGCCGATCTGGCTGGCAAGCACCTCCGTGGGATCCTGCTCCACCCAGCCGGGGCACGGGAAGCTGGTTTTGACGCTACGACGCGCCTGGGCGACGATGCAGCCGTACTCGTCGACGATGGTCGCGAGTACCGAGGTGGTGCCGCAGTCGAGCGCCATGATGTAGGAACCGCCAAAGCTAAACGAGGCGTCTTCCATACCCAGGCTACCTAGATTCAACGACATCGCTTACACCTTTCTATTGCATCGGGTCGGACAGGACCCGCTCGATCTCTGATGCGGGAAGTGCGCCTTGGCGCAGGATCTGGAGCTCGCCATGCTTAAACGCCACGATGGTCGAAGCGTCGCGGCACGGGGTCTCGCCCGCGTCGACGGCCACATCGACCCCCTCCAGAATGCGGTCCTCAACGTCGGCAAAGCTTGCCGGCGCGGGCGCGCCGTGCGTGTTGGCGCTGGTGCAGGCAAGCGGACTGCCACAAGCACGGATGAGCGCTTGGACCACGGGAGAGGCCGAAGCGCGCAGGGCCACGGTGTCGTCGGCGGCGCGCATAAAGGTCGGCACGCAGGGGGCTGCCTTGACCACGATAGTCAGGGCGCCCGGCCAGCATCTTCGGACAAGCGCGCGGGCCTCTTCCGGAATATCAACGCCGTAGCGGTCGAGGGCCTCGGCATCATCGACCAGCCAGGCGACGGTTTGCGTGAGTTCACGTTGCTTGAGAGTGAAAATACGGCGATAGCCGGTGCCGAGCGCAGGGACTGCGGCGCCGTTGACGGCAGCCTGCGGATCGCGCGGCCACGATGGGAATTCGCTTGTATCTTGGGGTACGGCGTCCGAGAAGGCATTGACTGCCACGGCGACACCATAGACGGTCTCGGTCGGGATCAGCGCCAAGCCGCCACAGCCGAGTACCTCGGCCGTACGCTCGACGGCGAGCCGATGCGGCTCACGCGCTCCCTCGAATACCCGATAGACCGTCTGCATGTGTATGCCAGCCCCTTACGCTCTGGTGAAAGTTTGTTTACTGAGGGGCATTCTCGCACGAAACGTTCAACCTATTTGCCCAGAGCGCATGTTGGTTTGGTGAGCGGCTCTAGTAGTCGGTGAAAGTGAGGGGGTTATTGGACTGCGACGAACTTCTTTGGCCTGCCGGCGTGGCGTTCTTGGGCGGCGTAGCGCTCGATGCTGTCTATCGTTATCATCCGACGGCCGTCGACGAGTTCAACATCGAGCTTTCCTGCTTTGACCAGCGCGGTAATCCGCGAAGCGGAGACTTTGAGGTCCAGCGCTGCGTCTTTAAATGTTCGGCACGCCGCTTCCCGAGCGTCCTCGTGGTCGATTTCGACTGAAAGGGCCACGACCTCGGCCGAGCGTTCGTACCCCGCCGGAGTCAAACCGTTGTTGAGGTCGTCGGCCAAAAACGCCATCAGTGCCTCGGTGGCATGGGCAATCGCTTCTTCGCGCGTATCGCCATCGGCAAAAGCGCCGGGAATCTGCGGGAAGCTGGCGCAGTACCCGTCGTCTTCTTTTATGAGAACGCAGTCATAGGTAAATCGCTGCCTCATTTTGCCTCCAACTACCATCCAGCTTGGCGACGAATACTTGCCCACGTGCCCTTCTTCGGTCGATCACCACCAGAGCCGTTCACGGTGACAACACGGTCACCAGAAACATACTTAGCATGACTACCAACTTGCGCGACCTTCACGAATCCATCGTGCTTGAGTAGGGCAATAATTTCCCGAAAGGTAGGAGGTTGCATGGGCCGACCTCTTTCAGCCGTCCTAATTATAAACTACTTTATAATTTTTGCTAACCAGTTAATAAATATTACTGGCGCTGTTTGGGCTCGGTGACGATGGCTCGGACGATGCGGGGACGATCGGTGAGGTCGCGGACGATGCGCACGTCCAAGAGACCCGCCTGGCGGCAGAGCTCGGCGGCGGCGTCGAGGGCACCCTCGTAGAGCTCGCAGGCAAACAGGCCGCCGACGCGCAGCATATAGGGCGCCGCGTTGAGCAGGCGGCGGAAGATATCGAGGCCGTCGGCACCGCCCTCGAGCGCCAAATCGGGCTCGAAGTCCTTGACCTCGTGCGGTAGCGAGCGCATGACGTCGGTCGGAATGTAAGGCGGGTTGGAGACGAGCACGTCGAAGGTGCCCCATTCCTCGCGGGGGATAGAGCTCACCAGGTTCGTGAGGCTGAAGGCGACCTCATCGGACGTAAGCCCGAGCGCGTCGCGGTTTTTGGTGGCCAGGTCAATGGCACGCGGTTCGATATCGGTAGCAGTGCAGGTGACATGGCCGCGGCGCTCCCAGGCAAGGGAAAGCGAGATGCAACCCGTGCCGCAGCCAACCTCGAGAACGCGAGCGATACGGGGCTCGACCGGAGCGGGCGCGGCGGCATCCTGCACTAGAGCAGCCTCCTGGTCGGCACCTTCGATGGCAATGCCGTATTCGTCGAGCTTGGACTCAGCGGTTTCCTCGGCCTCGGCCTCTGCTGCTTGCTCGGCGGCTTGCTCGGCCTCGCGATCGGCTAGCTCCTCGGCATAGGCGCGACTGCCCAGCACATCGCCACCCAACGCCGCCTCGTCGGCAGCTGTGAGGTTGGCGGCACGGCGCTCGGCCGTCGCTCGCTCGTCGGCCAATGCGGCTTCGGCTTTGCGTGCCTGCTCGACCTCATCGTTCCAGGGCAGCTCAACGCGCTGACGGGCGGCAGCCTCGGGGCTCAGCACCTCGGCATCCAGATAATTGAGGACTTCCTCGACGAGCATCTCGGTCTCGGGACGCGGAATGAGTACGCCGGGGGCGCACGCGACGTCGATCATGCGGAACTGCGTGCTGCCGGTGATGTACTGCAACGGCTCGCCCTTGGCGCGACGGACGACCGCCGCGTGCATGGTCTCGAGCTGCGCTGCATCGAGTGTCTCGTCCATACGCATATATAAGTCGATGCGCGCCAGACCCGTGGCTGCGCACAGCAGCCATTCGGCAGAAAGACGGGGGTGTTCCTCGCCGCGCTCGGCCAGGTACTCCTTGGTCCACTCGAGACAACGCTTGATGGTCCAGATCTCGTTTGCCATGGGGTCCTCCCCTCCTAAGCGCCGGGCGGCGCGCGAATGTCGGAGCAGATTGTACGCGAGGCCAGCGCTTGGCAAGGGACGATTGAAGGCGATTATCGAGAATCAGCCCAGAATTTTGCACCGGGCTCGCTCAAAGTGTTCATTCGCCGACGTCTAGATTTGCATCCGTCAAGTTTTTGGCAAGGTTGCCCCAAAACTGACCAATATCTAACCAAGAACTTGCCAAATCACTTGACGCGCGACGCACCAAAAAGGGCCCCGCGACTTCTTGGACGATTTTTCGAGCAATATTTTCAATAGCAGATGAAGGCTGTTAATCACTTTGAGCGGGTATGCAGCTTAATTTCTAACAAAGAAGATTAAATAAACTCGAAAAGTAATTTACCCAACCTAGTCATTTAAGACGTCCCCAATGACTACCTCTAAGGCGCCGCAGGTTGAGCATAAGTCAGCGAAAACGCCCCTAAGCGAGCAAGGTGACGTGAAAGAGGAGGGAAGCGTACTTCGGTACGCGACCGACGATTGAACGTCAGATTGCCGCTTAGGGGCGTTTGCAGCGTCGAGCCGTTACGGCGTTTGGTAAAACGCCGTAACTTAAACGGCCTGCGCCAGCTTCTCGGCACGCTCGGCGGCGGCGAGCGCCTCGATCACGGTGCCGAGCTGGTCGCCCAGAAGGACGCCGTTGTAGGTGGAGTTGAAACCGATGCGGTGGTCGGTCACGCGGTCCTGGGGCTGGTTGTAGGTGCGGATCTTCTCGGAACGGTTGCCGTGGCCGATCTGGCTCTGGCGCTCGGCACCGAGCTCTGCCTGCTGCTTCTCGAGCTCCATCTCGTACAGACGGGCACGCAGCATCTGCATGCAGACCTCGCGGTTCTGGATCTGGGAGCGCTGCTCCTGCGACTGCACCACGGTGTTGGTGGGCAGGTGGGTGATACGCACGGCGGAGTAGGTGGTGTTAACGCACTGACCGCCAGGGCCCGAGGCGCAGTAAGTATCGATGCGCAGGTCGGACTGGTTGATCTGGACGTCAATCTCCTCGGCCTCGGGAAGTACGGCGACGGTAGCCGTGGAGGTCTGGATGCGGCCCTGGGACTCGGTCTTGGGAACGCGCTGGACACGGTGCACGCCGGACTCGAACTTCATGACGGAGTAGACGCGGTCGCCCTCGACCTTGAACTCGATGGACTTAAAGCCGCCGGCCTCGCTGGGACTGGAATCGAGCACGGTGGTCTTCCAGCCGCGAGACTCGCAAAAGCGCTGGTACATCTTGTACAGGTCGCCGGCGAAGATGGCCGCCTCGTCGCCACCGGCGGCGGAGCGGATCTCGACGATGGTGTTCTTGTCGTCGTTGGGGTCGCTCGGGATGAGCATGTACTTGATATCTTCCTCGAGCTGGGGAAGCTTAGCCTCGTTTTCGGAGATGTCCGTCTGGAGCATCTCCTTCTCATCGGCATCGGTAGTATCGTGGAGCATTTCCTTGGCAGCCTCGATGTCGTCGAGCGCGCCGATGTACTCGCGCGAGGCAGCAATGAGGTCGGACTGGTGCGCGTACTCCTTGTTGAGACGCGTGAACTCCTTGATGTCGGAGGCGACGGCCGGGTCGGACAGCTTCTTCTCGAGCTCCTCGTAGGCCTTGATGATCTTTTCGAGCTTGTCGCGCATGGCAGGACTCCTTTATATGCGTGAAGATGAAAATCGGCAGAGTTGATGGGGCGCATGGCGCCACTGCGGGGGTAAGCCCAGCTAGAACATGTCGATCTTCAGATACATGCGCATCCCTTCGCGTGTGGGGTACATAGTTGCGGTCTAACCCATACATGATAGCGTGCGCAGACAAACCTGCATATAACCCGCACGGAATGAGTGGACGTAGCCGTTGGGTATGTTCCTTAACGACTAGTCGTTTAAGAACGTTCCCAACGGCCAACAAAGGGACTGTCGCTTTGTCACATTCTAGAGCGTGTGGAGCAGGGCGATGAGGAAGCGGACACCCTGGAGGTAGGCACGGCGGGTAATGCGCTCGTTAGTGCCGTGGACACCGCGCTCGCACTCGTCATCGTCGACCACAAACGCCGAAAAACGAATGCACTCGGAGCAAATGCGCTGATAGTTGGCAGCGTCGGTCGCGCCGATGACAGTTGAGGGGACGATGCTGACAGGAGCCCCGCCCGTCGTAGATGATCCGTTTTCCTCCGTCCCCTTTGGATCACGGAAATAGCGGGCGGCAATGGCGCGAACGGCCTCAAGTCCCGGTCCGCCGACACGCGGGGACGGCGAGGGCTCGGAGCTGCCGGGGCCGAGTTCGACCTCCACACGTCCGGCAAGGCCCGCCGCGGCAACGGCCTCGCAGCAGCAGGTAACGACATCGGCCACGCCCGTGCCCTCGAGCATGCGGAAGTTGATATTGGCCCACATATCCTGTGGCATCACGTTAGCGCCAGTGCTGCCGCCCTCGATCTGCGTGGGCGCGCAGGTGGTCGTCACCAGCGGATAGAGCTTTTTGCTGACGAGGCAATCGCGGACAATGGCATCCCCGTTGGCGGCAATTTCATCGGCCGTGTAGAGCCCCAGCTCGACGAGCTGTACGGCAAGCAGATCGGTCACACGCGTCGGCCACTCGATATCGCAGATTGCGGCGATGGCACGGCTCAGCACCTCGAGCGAAGTGCCGCCGTAGGGGTTAGACGAATGCCCGCCTTCACTCTTCGTCTTGAGCACGATATCGGCATAGCCCTTCTCGGCAAGGTCGGCATGCATAAGCCAGCCCTCGCCCGCGCCGTACTCGGCAGCCGAAACAATACGGTAGTCGCCCTCGTCGATCAGGTACTCAAGCTCAATGCCGCGCTCCTCGAGCACGCGGCCGATGGCGCCTGCGCCGTACTGCGTAGTCTCCTCGTCCTGGCCAAAGGCGAGCAGCAGGGTGCGCTCGTGCTCCCAGCCGTGCGCCAGCGCATACTCAACCGCCTCGAGAATGCCTGCGACCTGGTCTTTCATGTCGATAGCGCCGCGACCCCAAATGTAGGTGTCGTCCACGTGGCCACTAAAGGGGGCATGCGTCCAGTCAGCCTCGGTGCCGGGCACCACGGGGACCACGTCCATGTGGCCCATGAGCATGACGGGTTTGAGGGCGGGGTCGGAACCGCTAAGCGTCACCAACAGCGAATGGTCGATAAGCTCGACCTCGCCCGCCGCAAACACGCGCGGCCACGCCTGCTGCATATAAGCGCGCAGGTCGTCGAAGGGCTGCCAGTCCACCGCCTCGGCATCCATGCTCGAGACGGTCGGAAACGACAGCACGCGGCCCAGGCGTTTGCACGCGCCAGCTTCGTCCAAATCGGCAAAATCATCCTCATGCGCAAAGAAGCGCCAAACCTCGGCCATGACATCCTTTCGATTGTGATGACGAGGGCCGCCCCACCGGAGCGGCCCTGCCACATAAGCGTTTGCGATCGGTTATTTGTCCTCGAGATAGCGCGAGAGGAACTCGCGGGTGCGCTGGTGCTTGGGGTTGCCGAAGAGCTCGGCCGGCGCGGCGTCCTCGAGGACCACGCCCTTGTCCATAAAGACCACGCGATCGGACACGGTGCGGGCAAAGGCCATCTCGTGCGTGACGACGACCATGGTCATGCCGTCGGCAGCGAGCTTGCGCATGACCTCGAGCACCTCGCCCACGATCTCGGGGTCGAGCGCGGAGGTCGGCTCGTCGAACAGCATGATCTGCGGATTCATGCACAGGGCACGAGCGATGGCCACGCGCTGTTTTTGACCACCGGACAGGCGACCCACGGCGGCGTGCGCGAACTTTTCGAGTCCCACGCTCGTCAGATGCTCCATCGCAATTTTTTCAGCCTCGGCCTTGCTCATCTTTTTGAGCATGACGGGCGCAAGCGTGCAGTTGTCGAGCACGTCCATGTTGTTGAACAGGTTGAAGCCCTGGAACACCATGCCGATGTCCTCACGCAGCTTGTTAATGTTGCAACGCTCGGCCGTGAGGTCCTGGCCATGGAACCAGATGTGGCCCGCGTCCGGGGTCTCGAGCAGGTTGAGGCAGCGCAGGAAGGTCGACTTTCCCGAGCCCGAGGCACCGATGATGGTAACGACCTCGCCGTGGTTAACGGACAAGTCGATGCCCTTGAGTACCTCGAGCGAGCCGAAGCTCTTGCGCAGGCCCTCGACGCGGATGAGCGGCTCATTGGTCTGTGCGGCGGCCGCAACGCCGGTAGTGGCGGTATCTGCCATGATGATTCTCCTCGTCTTAAGCCTAGTTAGAGCTGGGCAGCGTGGCAGGGGCCTCGGCGCCGAGCTTTTTGCCAAAGGCTTCGAGCAGGCGGCTCGCCACGAGCGTCAGGATCAGGTAGACCACGAGCGCCACGCAGTAGACTTCCATCTGGCGATAGTACACACCGGCGACGGTGGTGGTGGCGTACATGAGGTCGAACACGCCGATAACCGAGAGCACCGACGAATCCTTGATGTTGATGATGAGCTCGTTGGTGAGCGCCGGAATCGCGTTTTTAATACCCTGGGGGAACACGACTTTGCGCATGGCCTGCCACTGCGACAGACCCAGCGAGCGCGCTGCCTCGGCCTGGCCGGGATCGATGGACTCGATGCCGCCGCGCAGGACCTCCATCATGTAGGCGGTGGAGTTGAGCGAGATAGTGACGAGGCCGGCGGTGAAGGTGCTCCAAATCTGGTTGGCCTGGGCGGTCTCAAAGCCCATGCCACGCAAAACGGTGAAGCCCGCGTAATAGATGAGCAGACCCTGGACCATCATGGGCGTGCCGCGCACGATGGTAGAGTAGACGGTCGCAAAGCCGCGGCCGATACTCTTAAAGAAGCGCGTGAGGTCGTTATCCACGCGGTCGAACGTCTGAATGCGCAGGAACACAAAGAGCAGCGCCAGGAAAAAGGCGATGACGGTACCGAAGGTCGCAAGTGCGATGGTGATCTCGATGCCGCGGATAAAGAAGTCGCCGCTCTTGTAGGTCATGTAGACCAGGCTCGACAAAAAGTCGCTAGGGTTGGAATCCGAGACAATGCTCACCTGCACCAGGTCGATAAACGACATGACGCAGCGGTCCACGAAAAAGATCGCCGCGATGGCGACCACGACGTAGCTGCCCAGGCGCGCGCCGCGGCGGAAACGCTCGGATGCGAACGGCGACGTTTCGCGATAGTCATTCCAATGCATGAGTTTGGTGACCAGCGCCGCCGCCGACACGACAATCCAGGCCCAAAGAATCGCCCATAGGCAATCCTGGAAGATACCGGTGGGGGCTAAGAAGCTCAGCGGTGTGGGATTGCGCTGACTAAACGCCAGGCCGAGCGCCGCGATGACGCTCGTGCCCAGGTACACGTAACGGTGGTCGGCCTTGATAAAGGAGGCCAGACGATTGATGGTTTTCATGCTGCCTCCCTATGCCGGCTGACGGTCGAGGCACGCGTCCCACATTTGGTCGCGTTCCTCTTGGCTAATGCCCTTGAGTGTCTTGTCGATGAGTTTAAGCAGCTTGTCCGAGCCCTTGCGGCAGCCGACGTTTGCCGCGACCTCCTGCTTAAAGCCCTCGCCCTCGGCAAAATGAATAGGGACGATACCCGGGTTTTGGGCCATATAGCCCTTCTCGTTCTCGGTGTTGTAAGTCACGGCGTCGCACGTGTCCTGCAGCAGATTCGAGAACACCGTGGGGACCGAATCGACCGGGTTCTTGTGCACAACGCCCGGAATCTCGTCGATGACGGTGTCGAGCATGGTGTCCTTTTGGCCGAGTACCGTGGCACCGCTAAAGTCGCTGAGCTTGGTGGCGTTTTGGTAGGGGGAACCCTCTTTTACGAACAGGCCAAAGTAGCCAATGAAGTACGGGTCGGAGAAGCCGACCGACTCCTCGCGCTCGGGCGTGGCGCTCATACCGGCGATGATGAGGTCGATCTGGCCGTTGTTGAGCGAATCGATGAGGCCCGAGAAGCTCTGCTTGACGGCAACGGGCTCGCCACCGAGGGCCTTGCAGACGATCTTGGCGATCTGCACGTCGTAGCCATCGGCATAGGCGCCCTGCACGTTGTCGATGGGGATGGTGAACTCACTGGCTTCGGAAACCTGCCAGTTGTACGGGGCGTAGGCCGCCTCCATGCCAATGCGGATCTTGTCCTTGCCGATCACGGAATCGGACAGGTCGTCGCGACCGCCGCCCGTCGTGGGCTGAACCACTTTGAGCGTGGACGGACGCTGACAGCCGGCGAGCGCACCGGCGACGACGGAAGCGCTCGCAGCGAGAGCGCCACCCAAAAAGATGCGACGGCTGCATACCGGCTGGGTCTGCATGCCGCGCTGTTGGGGAGAATGCATAATCTGCCTTCCCTGTTGAATCGTATGCTGACGATTTAACAGGATACGCCAGCGACCAGCAGCGCAGCACAAGCTCGAAAAATTAATAGACACACGGTAGTCATTGGGAACGTCGATGTTTTGACAATGCCAGCGAGCGCCACCCAGAGCGAACAAGTTGGCATGAAAAAGGCACGGCATAGACCTTCTGGTCATGCCGTGCCTTTTGAATGACAAATTGTCGCTCTGGGTGGCGCGCAGCGTCGACCGGTCCGCCGTTCGTTAGAACGGCGGAACCTCTAGAGCAGTGTGACGCTAAAGCTACGTTTATCGGTAGCGCCGGGAGCCAAGGTGATGGTGTTGGCCTTGTGCTCAAAGACATCGTCCTCGGTGTCCATGGTGGTGTGACCGGTCCAGGGCTCGAGCGCCACAAACGGAGCGTCGTTGGCGGCAGACCACACGCCGATGTACTTAAAGCCCTCAAAGTCGATCTTGACGCCGTGGCCCGACTTGCGGCCGCGCAGCGTGAGCGTGGAGCCCGGGGTATCGGTGAACATGATGGCGTCGTTATCGAAGCTGCGGTGCGTGATGGGCAGCACGTCCGAGTTATCGGGAGCCTTGTAGCTACCCTCGAACGTCATAAGGCCATCGGGCGTGATGACGGGGGCCTCGTTAGTCCAAGCCTCGGTAAACGCCAGCTCGTAATCCTCGAACGCCTCGTCCTCGGCGCCGGGGGCGGGCACGTTAAATGCGGGGTGGCCGCCCACCGAGAACGGCAGGTCCACGTCGCCGGTGTTGGTGACGGCAAAGGTCTGCGTAAGGGTGGCGTCGCCGGTCAGGGCATAGGTCATGTTGAGCTTAAAGTGGAACGGAAACGCCTTGAGAGACTCGGACGTGTCGGTGAGCTCATAGGTAACGGACGAACCGTCCTCCGACACCTCGACGATCTTGTGCTCCACGATACGCGCGATGCCGTGGCGCGCCATCTCGCAGGTGCCGGCCGCAGACGTCGCCGTGTTGTTGCGCAGCGATCCCACAATGGGGAACAGGATAGGCGCGTGCTTGCCCCAAAAGGCCGGGTCGCCCTGCCACAGATACTCGTTGCCGTTGAGGGCAAGGCTCGTGAGCTGGGCGCCCATGGAATCGATGGCCGCGGTGAGGCCGCCGCGCTTGATGGTAGTGACGGTGGACATACTACTTCCTCCAATGGTAAACAACAGTGTCGAGGGTTATTGTCCCACTCTTGGCAGCAGGGCTGAGCGGCAGGCGCAGTTATTGAGCAATAGCATAAAGGTCAAACCCACCCTGCGGCGCGCTATCGACCGTATCGGGTGCTTGCGAATTAAAACTCACCGGGACCATGCGCTTTGAGGCGCGGTAACGCGTGCCGTCGGTGGCGACGGGCGGCTCATCGACCGTGAGCTCGTAGTCGCCGGGCTTGAGCTCGATACCGTCACCTTCGGAATTAACGTATTGGTACTCGTCGATTGCTTGTCCCCTGAGCGTGCGGCCCACGATATGGACGAGCATTTGGCTGTCGCCGCGCGCGGTATCCCACGTCGCGCCGTCCTTAACCTCGACCGACACATGCACCGAGCGCGTGCGGCTGAGCGATTGCTCGACGGACATCTCGACCTTGGCGGCGTCTTGGCGCTGCCGCTCGACATGACCCCAGATGCTGCCGATTGCCGAGCAGGCGATAACGCCGGCCATGAAGGCGATGAGGATGGGGCCGAGCGGAGAACGGCGGCCCGCGTCTTCCTCACGAGCCAGGTCGGGGCGATGCGTGGGCGCTGGCGCCTGGGCGCCTTGCGCGGGCACGTCGAGAATGCTGAAAGATGCCGTACTGCCGGGGTCGATGGTGTGGCGAGGTTGCGGGGTCTTTGCCGGCGAAATGGACATGTCCGCCGGCTCATCGAGTGTGGCCGTGGCATCGGCCTTAGCCTCGTCGGCCTCGGCCTGGGCCCAGGCCTGTTCAAAAGTCAGGGGCTCGGCGGCATCGGAGGCGGCGTCCGTCTCGACGGCATCGTTGCCGGTCTCGTCCTCGTCGCTCGACACGTCACGCGGCGCGGGCTCGTCCCACTCCTCGTCCGGAGCCTCGCCCTCGCTATACCACCATTCAAAGTTATCGATATCCATACGGGGCGCCCCTTAGGCCTCGCAAATAAACACTTGTTAGCCTTATACCCGCAGATGGCGCTGGAGCTCGCACGGAATGCGATAAAGGGACTGCTCCTTTGTCGCATCGAAGTTGCGGTGGAATAGTTCCTGTTTGCACGCCCACTCGAGCTATTTAGGGACTATTTCACCGCAAGTTATTTGAGGGCGACGGGGATTTGGATACAGCAGAAGTCCTCTTGGTGAGACTCGTCGTAGCTCGTGGTGTCCAGGTAGCAAAAATCGAAAGCATTGCCGATGGGCTGGAGCGCGTGCCTGTCCATGCAGGCCACGATGGCGCGGATACCCTCGGGCTCGTACGGCATGCCCCAGCGACTCATGCACAGGTACGTGCCCTCGGGCAGCACCTCGACGCCAATCTCCGCCAGCTCGGCAGGATCGCTCGGCAGTATTTCCTCGGCACCACGCGGCAACACGGCAAAGGAACCGGCACCGGCGATGGGGTCGTCGGAATGCAGCGCCTCGCGACGCAGCATGGCGCCCCAACCGCGCATGGGGCGTGTACCCGTGAGCGCACGCATGCGCAGAATCGCCCGCATGAGCGTGGGGTGCAGCATCGAGCGGCCACGCTCGATATCGCTCGGGAACTCCTCAAAGACCACGTAGCGGCGCTCGAATTGCTTGAGCTCCGGTTTGCCCTCGCGCTCGCGCCAATAGACCGCCTCGTCGTAAAAACTCAGCCGCTCCTGCACGCTCGCGCGCTCGGCTTTGAGCCCGGCAATCTGCTCGTCGAGCGCCTGCACCCGCGAGCGCAGGTGATCGGTCATCTCTCCAATGTCGAACGTCGAGGTCAGGCGATCGATCTCATCGAGTTCCAGTCCCAAGTCGCGCAGCATGCAGATCAGACGCATGAGCGGGATCTGCGTGGGCGAATAGAAACGGTAGCCTTTTTCGTTAACCACGGCGGGTTTAAACAGACCGATCTTGTCGTAGTAGATGAGCGTTTGGCGCGAAACGTTAAACAAGCTCGCCATCTCGCTAATCGCATACATACCCGTCTGCATAGGTCCTCCCGACACACCCTTTGACACGAAAAGCCCGCCGCCCACAGGGGCAGCGGGCTCAAACACTACTCGTATCCTACCCTAAAGATGCCTATGACCAGCGCTTATAGTTGGCGCACGACACGCCGACGGCCTCGAGTGCCTTGGCGGCGATGTGATGCACCGCCTCATCGAGCGTGGCGGGGCCGTTGTAAAACGTGAGCATGGGCGGCATGAGCATGACGCCCGGCACGCGCGCCAGGCGTGCCATGTTGTCGACATGGATCGCACTGAAGGGCGTCTCGCGCACCATAAGCACCAGGCGGCGCTGCTCTTTCATCTGCACATCGGCCGCACGCAGCAACAGGTTTTCGCTGTAGCCGCTCGCGATGCCGGCGAGCGTCTTCATGGAGCAGGGAGCCACGATCATGCCGTCGACCGGATAGGTGCCGCTTGCGATGGCAGCGCCAATGTTCTTGTTGTCGTAGACCACATCGGCATAGCACGCAAACTCGTCGAGCGTCATGCCGAGCTCCTGCTCGATGGTGATCTCTCCCCCGCGCGTGACGACAAGCGCCGACTCAGCGCCGGCCTGGCGCAGGCATTTGAGGCATTCAAGGCCCAGTGCCGCACCGCTGGCGCCAGACACGCCAACGACAATGCGACGGGGACGAACAGAAGACTCAGGCATGACAACTCCTTAACTACTTGGTAGGGCTACTTACTAGAAGGCGAGCTCGGCGGCCCACTTGTCCTTGTCGATCTCCATGAACTGCGAGCGGATGAAGTTCTTCTTGAGGTTAAACGGAACCGTGCAGTCGAAGATGGCCTTGCAGGCGATACCGTGCTCGCGGATCGAAGGATCGAACGCGGGGTCGTTGGACGGATCGAGCACGTGGCAGTGGCAACCGGGGATGGTGATGAGGTCCACGTCGGCCTGGAAGCGTGTGGTCATGGCCCACATCACGTCGCTCATATCGAAGATGTCGACATCCTCGTCGACAAGGATGACGTGCTTGAGCTCGGAGAACGCCGAGAAGGCGAGCATGGCGGCGTTGCGCTGACGGCCCTCGTCATTTTTGCTCGACTTCTTGAACTGCATGATGGCAACGAACTTGCCGCCACCGCAGGGAGCGGCGTGAACGTTGAGCAGGCGGCCCGGGATAGCGGTCTCGACCATCTTGTAGATGGAGGCCTCGGTGGGGATACCGGCCATGGACACGTGCTCGTGCGAAGGGCCGATGCAGCTCTCCATAATGGGGTTGACGCGCGTGGTGACGGCGGTGATCTTGATCACCGGGCAGACCTTGGCGCCACCGGTGTAGCCGGGGAACTCGGGCATGGCGTAGCCGTGGCCGTTGACATCCTCGTTGATGGTCTCGTCGTGCATGAGGTAGCCCTCGAGCACGTACTCGGCATTGGCAATGCACTTCTGCGGAACGGTGACGCAGTCGGCAAGCTCGACGGCGCGGCCGCGCAGGGCGCCGGCGATCTGCAGCTCGTTGAAGCCGAGCGGCGTGGTGGGAGCCTCGAAGCCGCAGCACATGTACACGGCGGGGTCCAGGCCGATGGAGATGGAGATGGGCATATCCTCGCCGCGCTGGCAGTACTCGTCAAAGAACGCACCCAGGTGACGGCTGCCCGGGGTGATCCACATGGCGAGCTTGTCCTTGTCGACGCAGGAGAAGCGGTGGATGGTTACGTCGGACTGGGTGCCATCGGGGCTCGTGCCATAGGCGAGGCCCATGGTGATGTAGGGGCCGCCGTCAACGGGCGTGTTGGTGGGAGCGGGAACGATCTTGCGCAGGTCAAAGCCCTCGTCGGTCGCCTTGTACACGACCTCCTGGCAGTCGACGTGCTTGCCCTCGGCGATCTGCTCGGGGGCGATCAGGTTCTCGAAGCGCTTGCCGATCTCGAGGCCCAGGTGCTCCTCGTCCAGGTCGAGCAGGGCGGCAACGCGCTTGCGGCTGGCAAGCATACCGATGCAGACCTTGGCGTCGTCAAAGCCCTTGACGTTGTTGAAGACCATCGCCGGACCCTCTTTGGTCGGGCGCATGACGGTGCCGCCAGCACCGACGTGACGGTAGACGCCCGAGACCTCGGCATCGGGATCGACCTGGGTGTCGGTCTCGAGCAGCTGGCCCGGCATCTCACGCAAAAAGTCGAGCGCGGAACGCAGGTCGTGGATCTGGGAAGCATCGGTAGTGGACATGGCGTACTCCTTTCGGGAGAGTGTCCGGCGACGGGGTGCCGCCGGACGGGGTAACGTAATGGGGCCGCGGCGCTCACAAATGGAGCGCTCGACCACTCGAAGTTCAAGCGCTTGGCTGCTTACAGCCGGGGCGCTCGACCGCTTACATCAGGCCAAAGAGGTGGAACCAGGCGGCCTCGACCAGCACGACGACAAAGACGACCGCGGTGAGGGGGATGCCCATGCGCATAGCCTCTTTGGAGGTGTAGCCGCCGGCGTCCTTGCCTTCGCCGATAAGGATCGGCAGGTTATGGAACGGCAGGATGTAGTGGATGTTGATGGACGTGAAGACGATGAGCGCCACGGCGAGTGGGCTCACGCTGGAGCCGGCGGCAAAGCTGATAAATGCCGGCACGCACACGCCGAGCACGGCCATGACCGAGCCCATGAACATGTGGATGATCATGGAAAGCGCGGCGACGAGCAGGGCGAACAGGAAGATGTTCTCAGGCACGGAGCTGGGGAGCACGACGTCGGCGATCCAGGCGTTCATGCCGGTGGCACCGCCCACGGAGCCCACGGCCATGGCGGCCGTCAGGAACATGAGGGACTTGATGTCGACAGCGTTCCAGCTGGCGGGAGTGAGGACTTCGCCGATGATGGGCATGGCGAGAGCAACGCCAATGGCCAGGGTGACCCAGCCGATATAGTCGCCCGAGACGGTGAGCCACAGCGCGATGGCGATGACAAGCCACACGATGGTGCGGATCTCCTTGACGGAGAGCTTGCCGAGCGCGGCCTGCTTGGCCACGATCTGCTCGCGATCGTAGACGAGCTCCTTGCTGGGCTTAAAGAGGAAAAGGCCCAGGAACAGGGTGCACAGCAGCGCAACCAGCATAGGCACGCTCATGTACAGGAACCAGTCGACGAAGGACGGGCTCATGCCGCCGGCCTCGGCACTGTACTGCGCAACGAGCGGGTTAAGCGTGGAGTCGCCCGTCAGGAAGAACATGGAACCCGGGGCGGCAGCGGCAAACACGAGGAAGCCGAGCTTGCCCTTGTCGTCGTCACCGTAGCCGGCGGACTCGGCGATGACCGAGACGACGGCGAGGATGAGGAAGGCGCGGGGGAACGGATGCGGGATCAGCAGCGACAGCACAAAGGTGAGCGCGAAGATCGAGATGATGAGCGACTTGGCGTCGCGCACGAACTTGAGCATGAACGCGTAGGCGATGCGCTCGCCCAGGCCCGACTCCTTGACCGCGCTGGCGATGAGGTAGGCGCCGATGACGAGCCACATGGTGGCCTTGGTCCACGAGCTAAACGTGGAGGCGACCGTCGCCGAGATGCTCGCGGCGCCCGTGTCGTCCACGCACACCTTGAACAGGACGAGCAGTGCGCAGTAGAGCAGGCCCACAAAGCCCGGCTGTGCCACGCCGCATGCCCAGAACACCACCGTGGCGAGCGTCAGTGCCAGACAGGTCTGACCGCCGACCGTGAGCTCGACCGTCGAGCTCAGCTCCGCCAAAGGAAGAAACTTCACCAGCAAAAAGACAACGATACCCAGCACAAAGCCAATTTCGCGCTTGGTGATCTTAAACGCCTTCTTTTCCGCTTCCATCTCCCCACCTTTCTTGTTGGGGGCGCTCCGAATTCGCAGCCATGTTGCCGCTTAAAAAGGGGCGCCCGTTATCGGACACCCCTTACGTTGCGCTGTGTTGCGGCAATACAGTCAAGCGGATTTTTTGGATGAGAAGCGATTCCCTAGACAAAAACCGTCACAACATTCGACGCTTTTCCTCGTTTTCGAGATTTTCGCCGAATGTTGTGACGGTTTGGATGTGGCAAAGGGACTGTCTTTTTTACATAGCGAGGGCCGTGCGGATGAATGGGTCGCCGAGGGCCTCGCGGAGCCAGGGGGCCAGCTGCTCGGGGTGACCCTGCAGGTAGCCTTTGAGCTCGGACGGAGCCACGCGACGCACTTCCGAGATCTCCTCTTGGTTGATATGCAGCTCGCCCGGCTCAACATGGGCAAGGTAGACCTCGCACCATTCGCACTCGCAGCGACCGTCGCCGTGGTCCTCGCGGTACACCACGTGTCCGAGGTGCTTGAGCTGATCGGGCTCGCGCGTAATGCCGAGCTCTTCATTGATGCGGCGCGCCGTGGCGGCCGCGACGTCTTCCCCGGGGAGCGGATGGCCGGCGCAGCTATCGGCCAGCACCCCGCCCCACAGGCGCTTGAGCGGACTGCGGCGACAGAGCAGCAGGCGCGCGTCTTCGCCCCGGCCCTCGACCAAAAGCGTCAGAAATGCCTGATGCAGGATGCCCTCACCAGCATGGGCCTCGATGCGGTCGACGGGGCCAAGCGCCTCGCCGGTCGCAGCATCGACCGCCACGACCTCGGCGCCCGCACCGCCCTCATCCCAGCCGGCGCGCAGAATGCGGGCTGCGGCTTCCTCGAGCGCGGCGATGAGCTCCTTGGTGGTGTCGAGCACGCGCTGCAGGTCGTCACCGCTCGCTTGTTCAACATGAAAACCCGTGCTTGCAACTACCGGCACGCCAAAGCGCGTGGCCAGCGCCGCCGCGATATCGTGCGCCGGGATCTCGTCTCGATGGCACGGAACGGCCAGGATGCTCACCGTTGCCGTACGGCCGGGCTCGGGGCGCGGAATGGCCTGCGCCGTGGCGCCCAGGTGCGCAAACTCCGGCGAGCAGGCGTACACCGCCATGCCTCGCGGCGTCACCGTCAGCTGGGCCTCGAGCGCAAACTTGCCCTCGCCCACTGCAACCTTTGTCGTGTGCATACCCATGGGATCTCCTGCCGCCCGCGATGTACCTGAGACCATCTTCGCCTGTATTGCGACTATACAGGCAAGCCCTCCATGTGACAAAGGGACTGCCCCTTTGTCACATTCTGTTAGAGTTGCAGGGATTGAATCCCGCTTATTCATGCGACATTGGAGTGACAACCTTGACCGCCGCAACCACGCCTAAAAGTAAGCCAACCGCCGCCGCGCTCTCCCCCGCGCGCACCAAGCTCTGCCTGGCGCTGCTCGTGCTGTTGGGATTCTCGCTCGGCTGCTCCGAGTTCGTGGTCATCGGCATCGAAAGCGACTTGGCAACGGAACTCGGCATATCACTTGCCACTGCGGGCCAGCTCATCAGCGTGTTTGCGCTCGTCTACGCTATCGCGACGCCGGTGCTCGCGCTCAGCACGGGGCGATTCCGCCGCTACCAGCTGCTCGTGTGCTATAGCGTCGTCTTTGTGCTCGGCAACCTGGTCATGGCGTTGGCTCCCAACTTCCAGGTGCTGTTTATCTCACGCATTGTCCTGGGCTCTGTCTCGGGTGCGCTGCTCGCCGTGGGCGTGACGTACATCCCTGAGCTGCTATCCCCGCAGCAAACCTCACTTGCCATCTCGGTCGTGTACGGCGCGTTTTCCGTGGCGATGGTCTTTGTGACCTCGATTGGCAAGTTTGTGGCCGACACACTCGATTGGCACGTGGCCATGTACGGCACGCTGACCTTTGCCGTTTTGATCTGTAGCGCGCTCGTGGCGTTTATGCCTCGCGCCGGGCAGACCGATGAGCCCGCCACCTTCCGCGAGCAGGCGGGGCTACTACGCGAGCCGAGTATCATCACCGGCATGCTTATCTTTTTGTTTGGCGTGGGCTCGGTCTATGTGTTCTACGGCTACGTGACGCCTTATCTTGAGCAGGTGCTGGGCATGGGCACGGTCGAAGCCAGTACCACGCTTATGGCCTACGGCGTGTTCTGCCTGATCTCGAACATCCTGGGCGGATGGATCGATGCGCGCTTTGGCATGAAGGCGCTGCTTGTGACGTTTGTGCTGCAGGCGGTGGCATTGTTTGGGCTGTTTGCCGTAGGCGCTGCCATGCCGCTCGCACTTGTCTTTGTCTTTAGCCTGGCGATGCTCATGTACCTGTTCTCGGTCTCATGCATCACGCACTTTATGGACGTGGCACGCAGCCGCCATCCCAAGTCGATGGTACTCGCAAGTTCGGTTGAGCCCATGGCGTTTAACGTCGGCATCTCGTTTGGCACCGCAGTGGGCGGCGCCGTGGTAAGCAGCGTTGGCATTGCGTACGTGGGCGCAGTGGGCGCCGCGTTCTCGCTTGTGGCCTGGGCCCTCACGCTGGTGACGATTAAGCTGGCTCGCTGGGAGCGCCGTCGTCAATCAGCACGGCCCTCAATACGGGCATAGGGGCAAACATAGCCCAAGGTGGCGAGTAACCGGTGAAAACCGCCCAATATGAGTATGTTTATCCGCCTGGAAGCTTCAGCAGTGCAATTTCGTGTATTTGAGATACACGCTTTTCTATTATTTCGTGTATTTCAAGTACATGAAATCGTACTAAACTATGTATCTGAAGTACACGAAATTGGAAAGGCGGCCCCATGCGCAGATCAATCGAGTCCGTTATCGAATCATGGGCGACAAAGGACGCCTCACGCCCCCTCCTCATCCGTGGTGCGCGACGCGTAGGCAAAACGTACGCTGCCGAGGAAATCGGCAGGCGAATCGCCGGCGATGCGTTTGTCAAACTCGACTTTCAGACCGATCTTGAGCTGATCGCTCCGCTGTTCGATTGTCCCACCGACGACGTTGACACCATCGTGGCGCGGATTTCAGACTATAAACGCGCCCCCATTCGCAAAGAAACCACCTTCATCCTGTTTGACGAGGTGCAGCTCTGCGAACGGGCGCTCAACTCGCTTCGCTTTTTTTCGGGTTCGGGCTGGCGCATATGCGCGACCGGCAGTCAGCTCGGCGTCGCCACGCGCAAACGTAAGCTGCCTTTTCCCAGCGGCGTTCGTCAAGAGACCATGCATCCTATGTCGTTCGAGGAGTTTCTCTGGGCGCTCGATGAGGAGCAGATGGCCGATGCCATTCGTACCCACGCCGGCACGCTCGAGACCTACGCCGCGCACCAAGCCGCGCTCAGCCTGTTTCATCGATACCAGATCGTGGGCGGCATGCCCGCCGCCGTCAACGCATATCGCAAGACGTTATCCATCGAGGATGCGCGCGTCGAGCAGCGCGAAATCAACGAGACCTATACCGCCGATATGACCGACCCCGAAAACGGGATCAGCGGCGTGGCGGCACGCAAGGTCTGGCGCTCCATTCCGTCCCAGCTGCTGAGATCGTCCACAAAAAAATTCAAGTACTCCGAGGTCGAACGCGGAGGCCGTCGCGCCAAGCTTATCGAGCCGCTCGACTGGCTCGAAGGCGCCGGTATCATATCGGTCAACAACCTGACCGAAGGCATCGAGCCTCCCCTCGTTCCCTTCGACGACGAAGATGGAAGTTTCTTTAAGGTCTATCTTCTCGATACCGGCCTCATGTTCTACAAACTCGGCATCAACCCGAGGCTCTGGCTCGACCTCAAAGAAGATTCCGCCATAGCGCTATCTTCCGACTTCCGAGGCGCCCTGGCGGAAAACTCGGTCATGCAAGCATTTTCGGGTAACAGCTTGCAGACGTATTACTGGGTGCCGCCGTCGTCTTGGAAGACGACCGGCGAGCTCGATTTTCTACTTCAGACCGACCGTATGGAAATCGTGCCCGTCGAGGTAAAGTCCGCACGCAACGTGCGCGCGAGAACCCTCGGGTCGTTCATGGACAAAGCCCGATCGCCATATGCCTACATTTTGTCCGAGAACAATTTTTTCCGCAGCGAAACCGATGACGGGCGCGAGCTACGCCACCTCCCCTTGTACGCAGCGGGCTTTATTGAAGCAAACTGCCTCAAGAGCAGTCTGTAAGCCCTGCACGACCGCCTAGAAAGGAAACCGCTCATGCAACGCATACTGTTTATCTGCCATGGCAACATCTGCCGCTCGACGATGGCTGAGTCGGTGTTTACCGAGCTGGTGCGGCGCGCCGGGCGCGCGGGCGAGTTTGTCATTGACTCCGCTGCGACCTCGACCGAGGAGATCGGCAACCCGCCACACCACGGTACCGTTGCCAAGCTGCGCGAGGTCGGGATTCCCGTCGTCGCACATCGTGCACGTCAGGTGCGTCGCGCGGAGTATGGCGACTGGGACCACATTGTCTATATGGACGACGAGAACGCGCGTGGCCTGCGTCGCATCTTTGGCGACGACCCCGACGGCAAGATTACGCGCATGCTCGATTGGACCGAGCGCCCCGGCGACGTGGCCGACCCCTGGTACACCGGCAATTTCGATGCCACCTACCGCGACGTACTCGACGGCTGCACCGCTATGCTCGAGCAGCTGTAGGCAATCGAGGTCGCGGGCCACGCCTTTGTCACATCCGGGACTAGCCCTAGACCGGCTTGACCTCCAGCTTTATCCCCTCGGCGCAGGAGTCGCCCAAAACATCCGAAAGGGCCCAGGTCGCATATAGCGGCAAATAGAGAACCGCTCCGTTGCGCTCAACGTTGCCTCTCGAGAAAACAATCCCGAGCCTTACGCCATATTCAGCCGTATCAAGCACATGACCGAGCGCAGCGTGCGCGTGGTAATAGGAGCCCGATTTAACCTCGATCGGAACAGCCGTCCCATCCGGTCCATCGACCACAAAGTCCACTTCACCGCGCTTTTTTGTCTGATAGTAGTAAAGCTGGCGATTTTGGGCAGCCAGCTGCTGGGCCACCACGTTTTCGTAAATGCCGCCCAGATTGGGCTCCTTGCTATCAAGATACGCCGCTTGGGCGACTCCGACGGGGTAGCGCGCCATCAACATGCCCGTATCCGATTGATATAGCTTGAACTGCGATGGCCGTGCCGTCTTGAGCAAGGGCGATTTTGGCTCGGTTACGATATCGGCTTTGAGAGCAACGCCGGCATCGACAAGCCATACAAAATCTCGCTGATACTTCTCGTAGTGAGCCTTGGGGTCAATGGAATTGAGCACGAAGCGCTTGTTTTCGCCCTCGAGCATAATAGGGAGCTGATCGTAAATGCTCTGCACCTGAAGGGCTCGCCCGCTTGCATACTTGGAGATATCCCGCCGGTACTGTTCGTTGAGCTCTGACTGTAGCTGACGAACAGAGGCAAGGTCGCCCTGCGTGTCAAGGAAACGCTGCACGACCTCCGGCATTCCGCCGACAACGGTATAGGTCCTGAAGTTTGCCATCATCGCGTCATGAATGTAATCAGGAACGGGCCTCTCGCTGATACACGCGTCACGTATCGTTTGGCGAGCCCCCTCGCTCACCCCGGTTGCCCAGCAAAACTCCTCAAAATCGAGCGGGAACATCCTAAGCTCGTGGACATACCCCACGGGATAGGACCTGACGCCCTTGAACTGAGTCCCGAGCATTGACCCCGAAAACGCCCAGCGGCACCTCCCGTCCTCAACAAGGAACTTTGCCATCGTCATGATGTCGGGGGCCTCTTGGACCTCATCGATAAACACGAGCGTTTTGCCTGGCGCAATCGACTTTCCCGAAAGAAGCGTCACCCTGCTGATGAAATCATCGGCATTCCGCGCCTCGAGAAGAGCATCTTTTGCCTGGCGGTTTTCCATGAGGTTAAGCTCGATGTAGGTTGCATGGTTGGCTTTGCCAAATGCGCGAATCGAATAGCTTTTGCCAATCTGGCGAGAACCCGTAATGAACAAGGCCTTTTGCTCGGAAGACTTCAGCCAACGCTCCAGCTCTGCCGCTATTTTCCTGCGCAGCATAGGCTCTCCCCTCGGTGTCATCAAATGAAATGCAAAGTTTTATACGCTTGATTATCGATGAAACGCAGAATTTTTAGAACCTAAAATCTGATGAAATGCAGAGATTTGAGATTATAAGCAAAAAGAAGGGACACCACCCGCGAATGTGACAAAAGAACTGTCCCTTTGTCACATTGCGCTCAGCTACTCGTCGACGACCTCGGCAAGCCAAACGTTCAGCGTATCGACCTCGGGGCAGCAGAACTTTGCCGTACCGGGCTCGTTGCCAGGCACGGTTCCGCCGTAGCGCAGGATATCGATATAGGGAAAGCCCACATGGCAGGCCATGGCGCACATCTTGCCGCGGTCTCGGTCGAAGTCAAAGACATCGCCCGGCTTATGACCATGGTGGCAGCGACACGCACCCAGCTGGTCCACGCAGCTCACGCGGATACGCGGACGCTTGCCCCGCGGCGCACCGAACGGCTTGCTCTCGCCCGCAGGCTTGACGCCGCCCTCGCCGGCGTTACTCATGGTCAATCACATCCAGGCAGGCCTCGATGGGAAGGCCGGCCGACTTGTCCTCTTGGTCGGCATTGCGCTCGATAAGCTCGGCCACCACACGCATAGCGTCGGTCGTCGCACGTTGCAGGCTCCAGCCGGCCATAACGCGACCCACGAGCACCGACGAGAACGTATCGCCCGTGCCCGGGAAATACACCGGGATCAGCTCAAAGGGAATCGTAAAGTACTCTCCCGCCACATGGTCGTAGCCGATAACGGCACTCGCCCCGTCGACCTTTGCGCTCGTAATGACCACCGACTTGGCGCCCAGCGCGAGCATGGCATCCACGAGCGTACGAGCCTCGTCGGCCGTAATCTGCTCGGCCATAGGCGTATCGGTGAGCAGACACGCCTCGGTATAGTTGGGCACCGCGTAGTCGGCGCACTCGACCAGGCTGCGCATAAGGCCGATGGTCGACTCGGGCACGCCAGCGTAGAGCCTGCCGTTGTCGGCCATGATGGGGTCGACAAACACCTTGGTGCCCTTTTGCGCGCGGCGGTGGCAAAAGTCCGAGATGATGCGTGCCTCTTCCTCGGTCACGATAAAGCCGGTCGAGATGGCGTCGAATTCAAAGCCGAGCTCCTCCCAGATGGCGAGACTCTGGCGGACATACTCCGTGGTGTCGTGGATGTAGAACTTGGGGTAGTTGAGCGTATCGGAAACGAGGGCCGTCGGCAGGTTGTGGATGCGATAGCCCATGTGCGACAGCACCGGCAACATGGCAGAAAGCGCGACCTTGCCGTAGCCGCACATATCGTTGATCAGCAGCAGCTGAGTGTTCTTCATGAGTGTCCCCCTTGGGTCGGGCGCGGCGCGACGGCGCCATAGTGCGAATAAGTGTAGCGCAGGGGGCGTTGCGAGCGGAGGCGAGCGGCGCGACGGGCAAATTGTTGCGGAAAGGTTTCGAAAATGGGAGGCAAATCACGGCGGCAGCGGCACAGTAGCTGCCACCTATTTACTACCATTCCAAAACTATGCCGGATTACTACGATAAACCGCCAGTCTCCAACCACAACAAATTGCACTCCAGCAAAACCGCAGGTAGACAGCTTGTGATTTTCCGAAAAACAATGCCGAGGTCTGAGATTTCGAATTCATCGTAGTAATCCGGCATAGTTTTGGGCAAAGCAACTTCGGAAGGGTGTCACCGCAGCCCAAAATGATCCGTTATCCTCCGTCCCCCCACGGATCACTCAAATGCCAACCGAGGCAGCGCTGCAGATTGAGGACGGACAGCGAAAGCGTTCCTAAGCGAGCAAGGTGACGTGAAAGAGGAGGGCATAGGCCTTGTGGCCATGCCCGACGATTGAACGCCAGATTGCCGCTTAGGAGCGTTTGCAGCGTCGAGCCGTTGCGCGGTTTGGTAAAACCGCGCAACAACTACTTTGGTACCTTGACATTGATTTCTCACGCTCCTAAATTAGTTAGGCACAAAACAATTCCACTACCTAACTAAAGAAAGGAGCGAAGCTTAGATATGTGTGTTGAAGCACTCGTCCTTCCGCATGAGCCCGGCGGTGACCCGTCGCAACCGGTAGGCATACCCGAAGCGGTCAGCGCTGAAGACAAACTCGCCAAGCGCATCCTGAGCGGCCTGGGCTTTTGCGGCCATTACATGCATTTTCATGGCGGAGGCGTGTCCGGCAAGGCGCCCATCATCTGCCTGCTGGCCAAGCAGCCCGGCGGCGAGATGTCGCAGCAGGAACTCGGCATGCACTTTGACCTCAAACCGGGGTCGCTTTCCGAGATCCTGTCCAAGCTCGAGGTCAACGGCCTCATCGAGCGCAGCCGTAACCCCAAGGATCGACGGCAACTCACCATTCGCCTGACCGAAACCGGCCGGGAAAACGCCCGCATCGACCAGGCGGCCCGCATCCGCTTTAGAGAACGGGCCTTTAGCGCGCTCACCCACGACGAGCGCGAGGACCTCGCCGAAATGCTCGAGAAAATCCGTGTAACCTGGGAGGAACTGGATGATTAAAACCCTCATGGGCAGCATCCGCGACTATATGAAAGTCACTGTTGCCACGCCATTGCTCGTGCTTGGCGAGGTGCTCTGCGAGATGCTGATTCCATTTATCACCGCCAACCTGATCGACGCCATCAAAGACGGCACCACCGTAGCCGAGATGCTTCCCACCGCGGGCTTTTTGGTGCTCATCGCGCTGACATCGCTGGCTTTTGGCGCCGCTGCCGGCGTCACCTGCAGCCACGCGAGTTGCGGCTTCGCCAAGAACCTGCGTCACGACCTGTTCTACAAAATCCAGACGTTCAGCTTTGCCAACATCGATGAGTTCTCGAGCTCCTCGCTCGTCACGCGTCTGACCACCGACATCAACAACGTGCAGCAGGCCTTTATGATGATCATCCGTATCGCCGTGCGTGCGCCGCTGGTATTGATCTTCGCCTTTACCATGGCGTTTATCATGGGCGGCAGCGTTGCCATGGTCTACCTGGTCATCATTCCGCTGCTGGGCTTTGGACTGTTCTTTATCATCTTTAAGGTTCGCCCCATCTTCTCGCGCGTGTTCCACAAGTACGACGCCCTTAACGAGTCCGTCGAGGAAAACGTCACCGGCATGCGCGTGGTCAAGAGCTACGTGCGCGAAGACTTTGAGAAGGAGAAGTTCGCGACCGCCGCGCGCGACGTCCAGATGGACTTCACCCGCGCCGAGAAGCTGCTCGCCTTTAACAACCCCATGATGAACATCTGCGTCAACGGCGCATTTGTCGTCATCATCTACCTGGGCTCCAAGCTCATCATCACAAGCCAGGGCACGCTGTTCGACGTGGGCCAGCTCTCCTCGATCTTTACCTATGGCTTCCAGATCCTTATGAGCCTGATGCAGCTGTCGATGATCTTTGTCATGGTGACCATGGCCGACGAATCGGCGCACCGCATCACCGAGGTGCTGGCCGCCGAGCCCACGATCGCCGATCCCGCCGAGCCCGTGCTCGAGGTTGCCGACGGCTCCATCGACTTTGACCACGTGAGCTTTAAGTATTCCGCGCATGCGAAGCGCCAGGCGCTCGACGACATCGACCTGCACATTACGAGCGGCGAGACCATCGGCATCATCGGCGGTACCGGTTCGGCCAAGTCCACGCTCGTAAACCTCATCGCCCGCCTGTACGACGCCACCGAAGGCACCGTGCGCGTGGGCGGCGTGGATGTGCGCGACTACGACCTGGACGCGCTGCGCCACCAGGTCGCCATGGTATTGCAGAAAAACGTGCTGTTTAGCGGCACGATTGCCGAGAATCTGCGCTGGGGAGACCCGAACGCCACCGACGAGGAGGTCCGCGAGGCAGCGCATCTGGCCTGCGCCGATGAGTTTGTCGACGGCTTCCCCAAGGGCTATGACACCTGGATCGAACAGGGCGGCTCCAATGTTTCCGGCGGTCAGAAGCAGCGCCTGTGCATTGCGCGTGCCCTGCTCCGTCGCCCCAAGATCTTGATCCTGGACGACTCCACCAGCGCCGTCGACACCAAGACCGACGCCAAGATTCGCGCAGGGTTGGCAAGCTATCTGCCCAACACGACCAAGCTCATCATCGCCCAGCGCATCAGCTCCGTGCAGGACGCCGATCGCATCATCGTCATGGAGGGCGGCCGCATCGCGCAGATCGGTAACCACGACGAGCTGCTTAAGACGAGCGAGATCTACCGCGAGACCTTTACCTCGCAAAACAAGATGTCTGCCGAGGGCGAAGGGGCCGTCGAGGCCGACACCGAGGCATCCGTAACGCAAGCTCAAACCCAGGAAGGAGGCGAGGCACATGAGTAAGGCAACGACCGCCGAGCGCGCGCTCAACCGCAAGGGTGGCACCATGTCGCGCCTCATCAAGACGCTCTTTGGCTTCTACCCCGTGCTTTTGCCCCTCGTCGTCGTCGGCGTGGTACTCTGCGCCATCATCAACTCCATCGGCGCGACCTTCCTTCAGAGCGCTCTGCAGATTATTAGCGAATCGTGGCAGTCGGGCGATTGGGAAGCCGCACAGCCCAAGATCGCACAGCTCGTGACCACCCTCGCCTGCATCTACGGCGTCGGCATCCTGTCCTCGCTGTTCTGGAACCGCGCCATGGCCATCGTCACGCAGGGCTCGCTGGAGAAGCTGCGCGAGAAGATGTTCAACCGCATGCAGGACCTGCCGATTCGCTACTTCGACACGCACCAGCGCGGCGACATCATGAGCCACTACACCAACGACATCGACACGCTGCGCCAGATGATCAGCCAGTCGCTGCCCAACCTGCTCATGACGGTCATCGTCATCGCCACGGTGTTCTTTATCATGCTGTACTACAGCGTGTGGATGTGCCTGGTCATTGTGGCGGGCGTCGCCTTTATGACCTTTATGACCAAGCTGCTCGGCTCCAACTCCGCGCGTTTCTTTATTGCGCAGCAGACCGAGCTCGGCGTGGTCGAGGGCCATATCGAGGAAGTCATGAACGGCCAGAAGGTCGTCAAGGCATTCTGCCACGAGTCTGCCGCCGAAGCCGATTTTGACGAGCGCAACGAAAAGCTCTTCGAGGTCTCGCAGAAGGCCAACATGTACGCCAACATCCTCATGCCCATCCTTATGAACCTGGGTAACCTGCTCTACGTGCTGGTCGCACTGGCCGGCGGCATTTTCCTGGCGCTGGGCGTGCCTAACCTGAGCATCTCGGGCATGGCGTTGTCCATCGCCGTCGTGGTGCCGTTCCTCAACATGACCAAGCAGTTCTGCGGACAGATCGGCCAGATCTCGCAGCAGATCAACGCCGTGGTCATGGGCCTCGCCGGCGCCGACCGCATCTTTGAGCTCATCGACGAGAAGCCCGAGACCGACGAAGGCTACGTGACGCTCGTCAACGCGCAGGTGAACCCCGATACTTGGCAGCTCGAGGAGGCCGACCACCACACCGGCATGTGGGCATGGAAACATCCGCACCGCGCAACCGGCGAGATCGAGTACGTGCCGCTGCGCGGCGACCTGGTCATGGACAACGTCGACTTTGGCTACACGCCCGACCACGAGGTGCTGCACGGCGTGTCCGTGTTTGCCAAGCCGGGCCAGAAGGTCGCGTTTGTCGGCGCCACCGGTGCCGGCAAGACGACCATCACCAACCTCATCAACCGCTTCTACGACATCGCCGACGGCAAGATCCGCTACGACGGCATCAACGTCAATAAGATTCGCAAAGCAGATCTGCGCCGCTCGCTGGGCGTGGTGCTGCAGGACGTGAACCTGTTCACCGGCACCGTGATGGATAACATCCGCTACGGCAACCTGGACGCTACCGACGAGGAGTGCATCGCGGCGGCCAAGCTCGCGGGCGCCGACGACTTTATCACCCGCCTGCCCGACGGCTACGACACGATGCTCACCGGCAACGGCGCACAGCTGTCGCAGGGCCAGCGCCAGCTGATTTCGATCGCACGTGCTGCCGTCGCCGATCCGCCGGCAATGATTCTGGACGAGGCCACGAGCTCCATCGACACCCGCACCGAGGCCATCGTGCAGGCAGGCATGGATAAGCTCATGGAAGGTCGCACGACGTTTGTCATCGCGCACCGCCTGTCCACCGTGCGCAACTCCGACGCGATCATCTGCCTGGACCACGGCCGCATTATCGAGCGCGGCAACCACGACGAGCTGATCGCCAAGCGCGGGTATTACTACCAGCTCTATACCGGAGCGTTTGAGCTGGAGTAGGACCGGTTACTGACGGAGGGCGCCCCGGGGGCGCCCTCCTGCGCGCGATCAGCCGTCATTTAAAACGGAATAAAAGTTTGCGAGGCCCTGGCCGTTTGGCCAGGGCCTCGTTTTGTAAGGATGAACTAGTTGAGGAGTTGGGCCATGGCGTTGACGAATTTTTGTACTTGGAGGGTTGGCTCGAGCGGGTAGTGCAGAAAGACCGGCACCTCTCGCCCGCAGAGGAACGGCACGCCCACAAAGGCCGGGTGCACACCCGACCATGCGCCGCAGGTGAGCACCGCGTCGCCCTTTTCCTCGGCTTCGTTAAAAAGCGCAAAGTCGAAGCTGTCCACGTCGATCACGTCTACGCCGCCGTCGGCCAAAAGGTCGATACGCAGGCTGTCCATGACGTCGTTGCCGTGACGGAGCACGCGCAGGCGCATGCCCTCCAGGTCAGCAACCGTGATACGCGTCTTGCGCGCAAGCGGGTTCGTGCGCGGCAGGTCGATATAAAACGGCACGTTGACAATGCGGAGCTTTTGGCAGGTGTCGCCCCAGCGCGGAGTCGAAAAACTCGACTGCACCACATCGACCTCGCGGCCCAAGCTGCGCATGACGGTCTCGCGCTCATCGTAGAGGTCGCTTACCGGCACAATCTCAAATCGCAGCGACGGCTCCAGATCGTGGACGCCCGTCCACATCGACAGCGTTTGGCGCCCCGGGCACATCATCGACACGCCCAGGCGCACGGCACCGCCATCGCCCGCCGCACGTCGGGCACGGCGCAGGGCGTCCTCGGACTGGCGCATGATCGAGCGCGCGTCGTCCACCAGCAGAGCACCCGCCGGCGTCACCTTGACGCCCGAGTGCGAGCGCTCGAACAGCGTAATACCGAACTCCGCCTCAAAACCCGATACCTGCTTGACGAGCGCCGGCGTCGACACGCGCAGCTTTGCCGCCGCACGCGAGAAGCTTCCCAGCTCCGCGGCGGCCGATATGGCCTCAAGTCGTCGATCGTACACGTCAATCTCCCGTTTTCGCGCCCGTGACCGCATGGTGCCACAGGGGGTTGTTTTCGCAGGTCACGCGCTCAATTGAGAATAAACTGCATCGCACAGTGTAAACCTACGGTTAACGCCATTCTAACAAATATGCAATTCACCTGCGCAAATGCAAAGCATACGATAACCAGCGAAAACCACGTGGGTCGATTAATGGGAGCGACCCACCGGGAGGCACAAGAAGGGAAGTTCCTATGAGCAATTGGCTTAAGCTCGAGGGCGATGTCTGCGCCGTGACTGGCGCGCTCGGCGGTATGGGCGCCGAGATCTGCCGCGAGTTCGCCCGCAATGGCGCCAACGTCGTCATGCTCGACCTGGACGAGGAGAAGGTCAAGGCCGCTGCCGCCGACCTCGCTGCCGAGTTTGGCATCCACGCCGAGGGCTATAAGATGAACGCCACCGACGAGGTCGAGGTTCAGGCCGCCGTCGACGCCACCATCGCCGACTTCGGTCGCGTCGACGTCCTCGTCAACACCGCCGGCATCCTGCGCTTCGCCGCCATGGAGGACCTGCCGCTCTCCGACTGGAACGAGGTCATCAACGTCAACCTCACCGGCTACTTCATCACCTCGCAGCGCTTTGGTCGCGAGATGATCAAGGCCGGCCAGGGCCGCCTGGTGCACATCTCGACCGTCGCCAGCCACTCCCCCGAGACGTTCTCGGGCGTGTACAGCTCCACCAAGGCGGGCGTCAACATGATGTCCAAGATGCTCGCCGCCGAGTGGGGCCCCTACGGCGTGCGCTCCAACTGCGTCGAGCCCTGCTTCGTTAAGACCCCCATGTCGGCCAATTTCTACGCCGACCCCGAGGTCGAAAAGAGCCGCAGCCGCCTCATCGCCACGCGCCGCATCGGCGAGGTCAGCGATATCGCCAACGCCGTCATGTTCCTGGCGTCCAAGCGCTCGGACTTTACCACCGGCGACGCCATCAAGGTCGACGGCGGCTTCTCCAACATGATGGGCGACCTCACCGCCAAGCCCGGCGGCCGTCGCGCCTATGCCGACAACTACCTTAAGAACAAGGGTGTCGAGCTCTGGTCCGATGAGTCCGGCGTCGCAAAGCCGACTGACCAGTAAACCAACCTAACAGGGAGGCCCCGCGGACACGCCCGTTCCTCCCCCGTATCGATTAGAAAGAGTCCAATGGCTTCCACCAACTCCAACAAGGGTCGCGCCGTCGTGCTTTCCGCCGCGTGCGTCACCATGTTCTTCATCAGCTCCATTGCGCTGTATTCCGTCGTGAGCAAGAACCTGCTCGCCGTCTACCCCGAGTGGTCCAGCGCTCTTACCTGGGCCTTCCCGGTCTTTCAGACCATCATGGCCGTGACGGGCATCTTCGCCGGCCGCATCTCCGACAAGATCGGCCCGCGCAACGTCGTGATCGCCGCCGCCGTGTGCTACGGCGTGGGCTGGTTCATGTCCGGCACCGTCACCGAGCCATGGCAGTTCTACCTGTGGTTCTCACTCGTCGCCGCCGTTGGCAACGGCCTGGGCTACAACCCGGCGCTCACCACGGGTCAGAAGTGGTTCATCGACAAGAAGGGTCTCGCCTCCGGCATTACGCTCGCCGCTTCGACCGCCGGCCCCGCCGTGCTGTCCCCGGTGCTCGCCTCGCTGCTCATCCCGAGCCTGGGCATCTTCGGCGCCCTTAAGGCGCTCGGCGTCATCTTCTTTGTGACGATCGCCGCCTCCGCCCTGTTCCTGAAGGCCCCCGAGGCCGGTTGGCTGCCCGAGGGCTTCGAGGCCCCCAAGGGCGGCGCGCACGCCGGCACCTTCGGTGACCTCACCCCGGGCGAGATGGTCAAGACCCCGCGCTTCTGGGTCCTCATCGTCACCTTCGCCTTTGCCGCCACCGCGGGCACCCTGCTCGTGGGCAAGGTTGCCTCCATCGCCGCCGTCCAGCTCTTCGCCGACCCCACGAGCGCCGCTGCCGTCGCCCTCGGCGGCGTGGTGGTCTCCGTCAACACCTGCGCCAACCTGGTTGGCCGTCTGTCCTTTGGCCAGATCATCGACAAGCTCGGCGCCTATAAGTCGCTGCTCATCAGCCTTGTCGTCACCATCGTCGCCCTCGTCATCATGTCGATGAGCTTTACGCAGAGCATGTTCTTTGTGGCGCTCGCCCTGCTCGGCTTTAGCTTTGGCGCCCTGCTCGTCATCTACCCGCCGCTCACCGGTGGCGCCTTTGGTACCAGCAACATCGGTGTCAACTACGGCATCATGTTTTTGGGTTATGCCGCTTCTACCTGGATCAGCCAGCCCATCACCGCCGTGCTGTATCACGCCGAGGCCGGCAGCGCCGCCTACCAGCAGTCCTTCTACGGCGCCATTGTGATCGCCGCCATCGCCGTCGTGCTCACCGTCTACATGATGGTCTCCGACAGCAAGAAGAAGTCCGCCTAGTTTCACCGATGCGACAAAGGGACAGCCCCTTTGTCGCATTTCACCGGTCACCATTATTAAGGAGTCGAAATGTCTGAGCTCAACCCCGTCCGCATTGCCGTTATCGGCGCCGGCGCCATGGGCCGCAACCACATCCGCTTTGTCACCGAGGAGCCCGAGGCCGAACTCGTTGCCATCGCCGACGCCTTTGAGGGCGCCCGCGCCACGGCAGAGGCCGCCGGCGTACCGTTTTACACCGATCCCGCCCAGATGATGGACGAGATCAAGCCCGAGGCCGTCATTATCGCCACCCCCAACGACCTGCACCTGGGCGTTGCCCGCGAGGCTGTGAAGCGCAACATCGTGCCGCTGGTCGAAAAGCCGATCTCCAACGACCTGGAGGATGCCCAGGCCTTTGCCGCCGAGGCCGAGACCGCCGGCGTGCCCGTGCTCGTGGGTCAGCACCGTCGCCACAACCCCTTCGTCAACAAGGCCAAGGAGATCATCGAGTCCGGCGAGCTGGGCAAGCTCACCGTGTCGAGCTTCCACTATATGATCTACAAGAATGACGAGTACTTCGATGTCGAGTGGCGCCGCAAGAAGGGTGCCGGCCCGATCCTGGTCAACCTGGTGCACGACGTCGACCTACTCCGCTACCTGCTGGGCGAGCCCGTTGCCGTCCAGGGCATGCAGTCCAGCGCCGCCCGCGGTTTTGAAACCGAGGACTCCGCCGTGGTCAACGTCCGTTTTGCCGATGGCGCGCTCGCAAGCATGACCATCTCCGACGCCACCGCCAGCCCCTGGAACTGGGAGGCAACCGCTCGCGAGGATCCGCAGTATCGCCCCTTCGACGCCGACGCCTACTTTATTGGCGGTACCTTGGGCGCCTTGTCGCTGCCCCGCCTGCATCAGTTCTCCTACGACGGCGCCTCCAACTGGCACAAGCCGCTGCAGATGGAGATCCCGGCCGTCGACCCGGCGCTGCCGCACAAGATGCAGCTCAAGCACTTTGTGAAGGTTGTCCGCCGCGAGGTCGAGCCCGTCGTGACCCCCGCCGATAACGTCAAGACGCTCACGCTTCTCAACGCCATCAAGGAGGCCGCCGAGACCGGCCAGCTCGTCGAGCTGTAATGCCTTAAGAGTGACCGCGGCAGAAACCCCATGCCGAGCCCCTCGGTCCGCCACCAACAAGCCCCTCTTCTTTGCCCCGCGAGCAGCCTCCTGCCCGCGGGGCATTTTGCTACCTTGCCGACGATTTTTCTGGAGCAGGGGCTATTTTGTACTTCGGCTTGATTCGTTCGCCACGAAACAGTCTTTTGGGACGGGTGGTATCCTTGGTAGCTCTGTGCTTCAAACGCACCTTAAACGCAAGGAGTCTCATGGATCTTATCGCCCAGCTCGCCCGCGAGCTCAACCTTAAGGCCGCCAACATCGAGGCGGCTGTCAAGCTCATCGACGAGGGCAACACCATTCCCTTTATCTCGCGCTACCGCAAGGAAGCAACGGGCGGCATGGACGACGTCGCCCTGCGCGCGCTCGACGAGCGCCTGTCCTACCTGCGCAATCTTGAGCAGCGCAAAGAGGACGTCATTCTGCTCATCGACGCCCAGGGCAAACTCACGCCCGAACTCGAGCAGCAGATTCGCGAGGCCACGCAGCTCCAGCGTGTCGAGGACCTCTACAAGCCCTACCGCAAAAAGCGCATGACCCGCGCGCAGAAGGCCCGCGAGGCAGGCCTGGAGCCACTCGCCAACATGATCATCATGCAGGCCTCGGCCAAGGGCAGCGCGCTCGACGCCGCCGCGACATACGTCAACGAGGAGGCCGGCTTCGACACACCCGAGAAGGCGCTTGCGGGTGCGGCCGACATTGTGGCCGAGACGGTGGCCGAAGACCCCGAGAACGTCGCCGACCTGCGCGCCTTTACGCAAAACACCGCCGACATCGTCGTCGAGGCCACCAACCCCGCCGAAAAAACTCCCTACGAGCCGTACTACAGCTATGATGAGCCCCTGCGCCGTATACCCAACCACCGCGTGCTGGCTATCGACCGCGGTGAGCGCGAGGGCAAGCTCCGCGTGCGCGTGAACGTCGACGGCGCTGCCGCCACGGCGCGCCTCGGCAGCCGCTGGCCCCGTCGCCAGGGCGTGTTCGCGCCCGTCTTTGACGCCGCTATCGCCGACGGCTACAAGCGCCTCATGGCTCCCTCGCTGGAGCGCGAGGCCCGTGCTAAGCTCACCGTCCGCGCCCAGACCGAGGCCATCAACGTCTTTGCCAAGAATCTCGAGGGCCTGCTCTCGACACGCCCCGTGCGCGGCGCCCGCGTGCTCGCGCTCGATCCGGGCTACCGCACCGGCTGCAAGGTCGCCGTCATGGACGAGACCGGCAAACTGCTCGACCACGGCGTGGTCTATCCCACCAAGCCGCGCCACGACGTCGCCGGCACCAAGCGCGAGCTCGCCCGCCTCGTCAAGAAGGACGGCGTCAACACCATCGTCATCGGCAACGGCACCGCTAGCCGTGAGACCGAGGAAGTCGTCTCGGAGTTCATTGCCGAGCAGGCGCCCGAGCTGCGATACACCATTGTTAACGAGGCCGGCGCGTCGGTGTACTCCGCCTCCGAGCTCGCGAGCCAGGAGTATCCCGACCTGGACGTCACCGTGCGCGGCGCCATGAGCCTGGGCCGCCGCCTACAGGACCCGCTGGCAGAGCTCGTTAAGATTCCGCCCCAGTCCGTCGGCGTAGGCCAGTACCAGCACGACCTTGACCAGGCCGAGCTTTCGCGCACCCTGGGTCACGTGGTGGAAGACGTCGTCAACCGCGTGGGCGTCGACGTAAACACCGCGAGCGCAAGTCTGCTGGGATACGTATCGGGCATCACGCCGAGCGTTGCCAAAAACATCGTGGCCTACCGCGAGGAAAACGGCGCCTTCACCGATCGCCGCCAGCTCAAGAAGGTCCCCAAGTTGGGACCCAAGGCATATCTCAACGCCGCGGGCTTTTTGCGCATCAGCGGCGGCAAGAACCCGCTCGACGCGACAAGCGTCCACCCCGAGAGCTATGAGGTGGCCACGTCCGTCCTGGAGCGCGCAGGCGTTAAAGCCAGCGAGCTCAGCCGCGGCGGCGTGCCCGACATCGAGCGCCGTCTGGGCAGCATCTCGACGCTGGCAAGCGACCTGGACTGTGGCACCCTGACGCTCATCGACATCGTCAACGAGCTCAAGAAGCCCGGTCGCGACCCGCGCGACGATGCACCCGAGGTGGTCTTTAGCCGCTCGGCGCTTTCCATCGACGACCTGGAGCCGGGCATGGAGCTCAAGGGCACGGTTCGCAACGTTGTGGATTTTGGTGCCTTCGTCGACGTGGGCGTGCACCAGGACGGCCTCGTGCATATCTCCAAGCTTGCCAACCGCTTTGTCAAGCACCCCAGCGACGTAGTGCGCGTCGGCGACACGGTGAAGGTATGGGTAGAAAAGGTCGATCGCGACCGCAAGAAAATCTCGCTCACCATGGTGCAGGGAAAGTAACAGCAAAGGACGAACCACCGCTGCCCATCGTCGAACTTGCAAGTTTTTCTCACCCAATGGGAAAACTTGCAGATACCGCAACATAACTTTCGTTTGCACATGGGCGTTGAGTTGCTAAACACTTTACCTATGTTTATCAAGGCGTGAACTGCGGACTTTTATCTTCTCGGCGGACGGTTTTGCAGTTTTACCATTTTTTATCGACGCCCCAGCGGCAAAACGTTTTTGCCGATCATCGCGGTTGATTCCGTTCACGGAACAGAAGCAGCGCCTTGCCGGCTCGTTTTCATAATCGCCCCAAAGCAAAAAGCGGTGACGCCTCATTTGAGACGTCACCGCTTCCGTGTAGGAGCCGGTTATCGGAGCTCCGCCCGATTAGGGCTTAACGTACGCCTGGATTACTCTTCCTCAACGTGATTGATCACAGCACCCTTGGTGTGGATGAAGTTGGGGACGAAGGCGACGACCAGAAGGACAGCGAGAATCGCGTAGACACCGGTGGTACCGAAGGCCTCGGCAGCGCGGCCGAGCGTAATACCAATGACGGAGAAGTCGAAGTCGCCGAACGTAGTGTTCTTGAAGCCAAAGACGTCAAGAACGGGCAGGAGCAGGGCCGGGGCAAAGGTGATGAGCAGGCCGTTGACGAAAGCACCAAGAGCTGCGCCCTTGCGACCGCCGGTAGCATTGCCGTAGATGCCTGCGGTAGCACCGCAGAAGAAGTGGGGAACCATGCCCGGGATGATGAAGATGCCCAGGGTAGCGCCCACGATGAACATACCGACCACGCCACCGATGAAGGAGGCAACAAAGCCGAGGATGACGGCGGTGGGAGCATAGGGGAAGAAGACGGCGCAGTCGACGGCGGGGATGGCGCCAGGGATCAGCTTGTTGGAGATGCCCTGGAAAGCCGGGACCAGGTCGGCAAGGATCATACGAACGCCGTTGTAGACGATAGTGACACCGACGGCGAAGGACAGGGCGCAGGTCAGGGCATAGACGATTACATTGTCGCCGCCAGCGGTCTTGGTAACGACCGCAGGATCTGCGATGTAGGCGGCGAAAGCGGTAACCAGGTAGAAGAAGGCCATGGTAAGAGCCGTGGAGATGGTGGTGTCGCGCAGGAAGGAGAACTTCTCGGGAACCTCGATCTTCTCGGTGCTGTTCTCCTCGGCGTCCTTAGCAAAAAGCGTACCGACTGCAGCGGAGATGTAATAGGCGAGTGAACCGAAGTGGCCCATGGCGATTTCATCACCATCGGTAACCTTCTCGGTGAAACGCTGACCAACGGCGGGAAGCATAGCGCTCACGAGGCCCAGGAACATGCCGCCCACGATGACAAGCTGGACATCCTGGAAGCCAGATGCCTGCAGAACGGCAGACAGCAGGCAGGCCATAAACATGCTGTGATGGCCCGTCAGGAAGATGTACTTAAACTTGGTAAAGCGGGCAATGATAATGTTCACGACGTAGCCGAGAATCAGGATCATCATGGTCTGAACGCCGAGGACGCTCTGAGCCATCGAAACGACGACCTCGTTGTTGGGCACGACGCCGGTGATGTGGAAACCGGTCTCGATGAAGGTACCCAGCGGAGCAAGGTTCTCCTGAACAACAGCGGCGCCGGCAGACAGCATGATGTAACCCAGAATGGGCTTCAGGGTGCCCGTCATCACCTTGTGGGCAGGACGCTTAAGCGCGACAAGGCCCACAAAGGCAAATAGACCCATGATCCATGCTGGCTTGGTCAGAATCGATTGGATAAACTCAAGTATGGGAAGGATGGCTTGCATCTGCGCTTCCTTTCTCTCTAACGTGGGCGCGTTTCCCTCTTCCACAGGGAACCGCCCTTTTTTGTGCCGCTTTAGGCGTTAGCGGCGGCCGCCTTGATTGCCTCGAGGGCGTCTTCGCGGATCTTCTTCTTGTTCACATAGCTGCGAACGATCACAACGTTGCCGTGGAGCTCGGGGGCGAGTTCTTTAACGGTGATGAACAGATCCGGATTTGCGGAAGAAGCACCGTTCAGGTCCATAGACTCAACGTCGGCCTTGATGCCCTCCTCCTCGCAAAGCTCCTCGACTTTGCCAGCGAGCATCAGGCTAGACCCGATGCCGTTTCCGCATACGGTGATGATATGCATGGCAACCTTCCTCTCCTACACGTGACGGTTTTCCGTCTATCCAAAAGCGGCGACGCATCGCCGTGCCATTAAGGCCTAAAAGAATGAACGCATGGTCTCCAAAACCTGCTCGGGCGTATCGCATGCGCTGAGCTTGGCAACGCAGTCCTCGTCCTCGAACATCTGCGAAAGCTCCGCCAAGCAGCCAAGATGAGCCTTGGGGTCGGGTGCGCAAATACCCACGAGCACGTGAACCGGATCGAAATCCTCGTGTCCAAACGCAACGGCAGGGTCAAGCGTGACGATACAGATTCCCGCTTCACTCACATTGCCATCTGCCTGAGCGTGGGGCATGGCGATGCCCTCTTCCAAGACCATATAGGGGCCGAATTTGTGAACCGATGAAATCATGGCGTCAACATAGCTCTGGTCGCATTTGCCAGCGTCTACGAGCAACTTACCGCATGCCCTGATCGCTTCCTCCCAATCGGAGGCCTCAACGTGGCAGGCAACAAGCTCGGGCTTAAGAAGATCGGTCAGCATGCTCGTCCCCTACTCCTCGGGCAGGATATGAAAACCAAGCGCCTGAATGTCGCGGGCAAAGCCCTTGACCGTATCAAGCGAGTACTCAAGCAAATCTTTCCCGAAATTCTTGCGCTTGGCAAGAAGGGCATTGGGGACCGTAATGATCTGACAGCCAACGGACTCCGCCTGGAAGATATTGAGGACCTCGCGCGTAGACGCCCAGAGAACCTCGGCAGCAGGCTTAACGGCAGCCTTCTTTACGGACTCCGCCATGAGGGGCAGCGGATCGACGCCGGTATCGGCAATGCGACCGGCAAAGATGGACAGAATAGAGGGGGTCTCGGCAGAAACGGCATCGACGAACTCGTCGACCTGCTCAGGCGTGAAGATAGTGGTGACGTTCACCTTGATGCCGTCGGCAGAAAGGCGCTTGACCAGCGCGGCAGTGGACTCGCCCTTGGTGTTGAGCGCCGGAATCTTAACATAGACGTTGTCTGCCCAGGTTGCGATCTCGCGAGCCTCGGCCTCCATACCAGCCTCGTCATCAGCGAAAACCTCAAAAGAGACCGACACATCGGTAATGTGCTCAAGAACCGTCTTGGCAAAAGCGCGGTAGTCGGTCACGCCACCGGCCTTCATAAGGGAAGGATTGGTCGTGAAGCCCTGAACGTTGCCATTGTCATGCATGTCAAGCATGCCCTCGAGGTTAGCGCCGTCGGCAAACACCTTAATCGCCATGTTCGGTCCTTTCTCATCTAACACTATTGCTATCGAAAGCCTTCTTCTTTGTTTCAAAAGCTTTTCGGTTTTCTTTTATAAACCATTTCAAAAGCTATCGAAAGCTCAATTGTCAACTTTCCGTGAACGGTCGAATATCGGGTGTGAACGTACTTCTTTTGGGCGGCGCCTTCAGAACAAGACCCTCTACACGCTATTTAAGTGCAAACTATCTGCTACGCATGCATTTGGGACATGCCATTCCGTTCATTTGATTCATTCGATTTTGCCTTGTTCTTTTCATATCGATACGTTATATTTCGATTACGAAAGGCGCATCTTTTGCCTTTCGTTCAAAAGGAGCGGCATATGGCATCTACTTCAGACCTTTCACCGGCCGAGCGTCAGCGATTTATTATGAACTGGCTGTCCGAAAAGCCAAATATCTCGGTATCCGACATCGTTCGCCGTTTTTCGGTTTCGGAAGTCACCGCACGACACGACCTCGTCTCGCTGGAATCCGAAGGCAAGCTGCGTCGCGTACGCGGCGGAGCGGTATCGCTTTCTCGCTCCAACGCAATCTCGTATCCCGAGGAGCGCATCAATGTCCAAGTCGAGGCCAAGGAGGCCATCGCCGCAACCGCAGCAACTCTTGTTGATGATGGCGATGTTCTGGTAATTGATATCGGCACCACAGGCTTTTACTTCGCTAAGGCCCTCATGGACAAGCGTGAGATCACCATTATCACCGGCGATCTTGCAATCGCGAACTATGCCAGCTTCAATCTCCCCAATGCTTCGGTAGTGCTGCTGGGCGGCTCCGTGCGCAAGGGTCACCTCTATCTCGCGGGCGCACTAACGCTCGACTGCATGAGCAAACTACATGCCGACAAGGCGTTTGTCAGTGCCGACGGATTCCACCCCGACCACGGTTTTACCGTCGAGCACGACTTCTCAGCCATGATCAAGCATATGTACCTGACCAACTCAAACCAGGGTTACATGATGGTTGACCAGGGAAAGTTCAACAAGACCAGTTTTTATCAGTCCGCGCAGATCGATGACCTCGATGGCATCATCGTTGATGGAGACGACGAGGGCATCATGACGGCGGCGATCGAGAGCAGTCGCAGTCATCCCAAGCTCTATATTGCAAAATAGCTCAAATGGCCGGGTCGCCCCCCACTGCGGGCGACCCGGCCATTTATTAAATCAACCCAAAGTGGCGCATAGCGGTGACAGTGCCGTCGTGTGCGACGTCGTCGGTCACGTAGTCGGCGACCGCCTTGACCTCGGGCATGGCGTTGCCCATGGCCACGGCCGTCTCGACAGCGGCGAGCATACCCAGGTCGTTGCCCGAATCGCCAAAGCCAAAGGTGCGCGCATTTCCCTCGCGGCCCAGATACGCCAGCGCTCGCGCCACGCCCACGCCCTTGTCAATGCCCTTGGGGCTCAGCTCGCGATTCTGACCACCGGTGTTGCACAGCTCAAACTCGCGATCGATAAAGCCATCATCGTTGGCTACGCGAGCCAGGTCGCTCGCGACGATGCCTACCTTGCCCACGCGCAGACGGCCGTCGACGCGCATTTCCTCGGTGCTGTGCACCACAGAAGTGCCGATCAGAGACGACTGCTCAACACCCGCGGGTTCCAGGGCAAAAGTAGCCACGTTGGTCTCGAAAAAGGCCTCAATCCCTGCCGCGGCCATACGGCGCGCAAGCTCCTCGATAACGTCCTCGTCAAAGCAGTCCTCATACACCACGCGGCCCTCGACCTCGAGCGTGGCGCCCGCCATGGCAACGACGCCCGCGGGGTCGAGCGCACGCAAGCTATCGGCGATGAGCCACAGGGGGCGACCCGTGCAGATAAACGCCTTGTGTCCCGCGTCGCGCAGACGATGAAACGCCTCGACGACCGCCTGCGAGGGGTGAACCGCCGAAAAGTCCTTGTCGGTCATGTTGTCGGGATCGAACGACGTTAGCGTGCCGTCCACGTCAAAAAAGAGCACAGCGGATTCGGGGCACGCATCAATCATATGGGTTCCTTTCGAGGATAAGGGCAAACGAAGCATCCATCATATAATGGAGCGACGCAACCAGAGAGGTCACCCATGGAATTTTACGCAAGCTGCCCCGAGGGCTTTGAGTCCGCACTCGCCGATGAGCTTAAACGCCTCGGGCTTTCGCATGTTCGCCGGCTGAAGGGCCGCGCTACATTTGAGGGCGAGCTCGAGCAAGGCTACCGCGCCTGTCTGTGGTCGCGCCTGGCGAGCCGCGTGTTCGTGGTACTCGGGCGCTTTGAGGCGCAGGATGCCGACGAGCTGTACGATAGCATTTACGACATCGCCTGGGAGAGCATCGTCCGCCCCGGCGCCACCATCGCCATCACCGCCCGCGGCGTGACCGAGCAGCTGCGCAACACGCGCTTCTCGGCCCTGCGCGCCAAGGACGCGCTGTGCGACCGCCTGGCCGAGACCACGGGCCGTCGCGCCGACGTCGATGCCGCCGACCCCGATGTTCACCTACTGCTTTCGCTGCGCCAGCGCCGCGCGAGCATAAGCCTGGACCTTTCGGGCGACCCGCTGTTCAAGCGCCTGCCGCCCGCGGCGACCCGTGCCGGCGAGGGCGCGCACGTGCTGCGCCCCGACTACGCCGCCCTGGTGCTGGCGCAGGTCGGCTGGACCGCGCTATGCGAGCGCGAGCTGACGGCCGACGATTACGAAAACGAAGCCCTGCCCACGCTGGTCGACGCCTCGTGCGCCGGCGGCGGTCTGCTGCTGGAAGCCGTTAACATTCTGACTGACCGCGCCCCGGGTTTTGCACGCGAGCACTGGGGTTTTGAGGGCTGGCAGCTGCATGATGCCGCCCTGTGGGAGCAGCTGCTTGCCGAGGCGCGCGAGCGCGAGACGGCAGCACGCGAGCGCCAGGCGCGCATCGTGGCCGTAGATATCGACCCCGCCGCCCGCAAGACTGCCGAGCGCATGGTCAAGTGTGCCGGCTACAAGCGTTTTGTCGACTTCTGCGCCGCCAAGCCCGCCACCGTGCTGGACCATGCGGGCGCCGTCGCCGGCGCCGTCGTGGTCGCAGACACCACCGAAACCCCGCTTTCACTCATGCACGACGCCATGACGTTGATCGGCGAGCTGCGCCGCGCGCCCGAGCTCGCTTCGGCACCGGTCGCCGCGCTCACCCGCGATGGCCTTATGGCCCGCGCGCTCCATGCCGAACCCGCGCGCTCCATCGCCGTCATGCCCAATAACGAAGAGGCAACTATTGAGGTTTGGTCCTCGCTCGACCACGCCGCCGCGGCATTTGAAGCTGCGACCAGTGCAGATGCCGAGGAGCAGACCGCAGACGCTCATGACGAAGCCGCCGATACTCCCATGCCCGAACCTGCTGCCACGATCGACCTGGGCGACGGCAAGCCGCTGCCCGTGCTCATCCCGGAGTCCGAGCAGTTCGCCAACCGCCTGCGTAAGAACGCCCGTCTGCGTCGCAAGTGGGCAAAGCGCGAGGGCGTGAGCTGCTACCGCGTCTATGATGCCGACCTACCCGACTACTCCGCCGCCATCGACCTGTACGAGGGCTGCCCGCAGACGCCGGGCCGCTGGCTCGTCATCGCCGAATACGCCGCACCCAAGACCATCGATCCCGCGCTGGCCCAGGCCCGCATGCTCGACATCTTGGCCATCGCACCGCGCATCCTGGATGTTCCGGCCGAGCATGTGCACGCCAAGGCCCGCATGCGTTCGCGCGGCGGCTCGCAGTACGGCAAGCAGGGCGCCGGCAAGGGCGGCTCGGGCGAGCGCGCCAACATCGCGCGCCGTCGCCTGCCGCTCATCGAAGAGGGCGGCCTTACCTTTGCCGTCAACTTTGACGACTATTTGGATGTGGGCATCTTCCTAGACCACCGCGTCACCCGCAACCTGGTGCGCGAGCACGCCAAACAGGCGCGCCGCTTCCTCAATCTGTTCGCCTACACCGGTACCGCCACCTGCTATGCGGCGGACGGCGGCGTCGAGGAGACTGTGACGGTTGACCTTTCCAACACCTACCTGGACTGGGCCGAGCGCAACATGCGTCAGAACGGCTTTGTGGGGCCGCAGCATCACTTTGTGCGCGATGACGTGCTCGCCTGGATTCGCGACCAGCGCCAGACGCGCAACCGCTGGGACCTGATTTTTGTCGACCCGCCCACGTTTTCGAACTCGTCCAAGATGGGCCGCCGCACCTGGGATGTCCAGCGCGACCATGTTGAGCTTTTGGCCGGCGTATCGCGCCTGCTCGCACAGGGCGGACATGCCATCTTTAGCTGCAACCTGCGCGGCTTCCGCCCCGAGACGCGCAAGCTCGCACGCGCGGGCGTCGTACTGGAGGACATTACGGCGCAGACCATCCCCGAGGATTTCGCACGCAACCAGAAGGTGCACCATTGCTATATCGTGCGCCGACTGCCCATCGAGGACGCCATGGCCGAAGTCGGCTTTAGCGCCGAGGAAATTGCCGAGCGAACCGAGGAGTTGCGCAGCCCCGAAGCCCGCAAGCCTCGCGCGGCAGCACCCGCGCACGCGCAGACCGGCAACGACAAGTCCAACTTTGCCGGCAAACCCTCCCCCGCCGACAAGCCCAAAAAGAAGAAGTTCTACGCCAGCAAGCCCAAGGGCAAATAAACAAAGTTGCGGTGGAATAGTTCCTAAAAAGCCTGGTAAAGGCCCAAACAGGAACTATTTCACCGCAACTCATATTGGGATGGTGGTTGGCGATCTAACCTTGGGTGACCAATCGGTAACCGATGCCCACGTGCGTTTGGATATAGCGTGGGTGCGCGGGGTCGGATTCGATCTTCTTGCGCAGCGTGCCCATAAAGACGCGCAGGCTCGCCAGGTCGCTCTTGGTCGCCGTGCCCCAAATCTCGTGCAAAATAAACTGGTGCGTCAGCACCTTGTCGGCGTTATGCGCCAGCAGGCACAGGAGCTTATACTCGATCGGCGTCAGATGCAGCTCCTCGCCATCCATCGTGGCGATGCCGGCGTCAAAATCGATATGCAGCTCACCGGTATCGAACGATCCCTCGGAGGCAACGCCGCCCGTTTGCGCATACGAAAGGCGCCTGAGTGTCGTACGAATGCGCGCGAGCAGCTCCTCGACCGAAAACGGCTTGGTCAGGTAGTCGTCGGCACCGGCATCGAGCGCGCGGATCTTGTCCGCGTCCTCGCTGCGCGCCGAGACCACGATGATCGGCATGCCCGACCATGCGCGCACCGACTCCACCACCTTGACGCCGTCCATATCGGGCAGGCCCAGATCGAGCAGCACAATACTCGGTGCCTGCGATGAGGCGGCGGCGATGGCGGCATGGGCGGTCTCCACGGCCATATGGCGCAAGCCGTGCGCCTCGAGCGCGGCAACGATAAGGTTGCGAACGGCGGGATCGTCCTCAACGACCAAGATGAGCGGTTTTACGGCAGAGTTCGACACGGCGCTACTCCTTATCAAACGAAACGTCGGCGGCGGGAAGTTCAATCGTAAAGACCGAACCGTGCGGGTCCGCCGCGGCAACCTCTATGCTACCGCCATGCGCCAACGCAATGGAACGGCAGAGCGAAAGACCCAAGCCCACGCTGCGGTGGCTGTCGGCCAGACCATGGTTGGCGGTATAGAACGACTCAAAAATTCGCTCGCGGTCCTCGGGTGCGATGCCCGGACCATCATCGGCCACCGAGCACGCCACGCGTCCATCGTCGACGCCAATCGAAATCATGATATGCGAGCCTGCGGGCGTATAGGTGATGGCGTTGTTCACCAGATTGACCACCAGCTGCACCATCAGGCGCGCATCGACGTTGACGAGCGCCGGCTCATCGCACGCCACCACCTTAAGGTCGTGCTCGCGCACGGCAGGGTTCACGTGGCGCAGCGCCTCCTCGACGATATCGTCCATGAGCTCGAGCGTGGTCGACAGTCGCATACCGCCGCCCTCGAGCTTGGTGATGGCGAGCAGGTTCTCGACGGTGACGTTGAGCCATTGCGCATCCGAGCGAATGGACAGGAGCAGGCCGCGGCGCGTCTGGGCGTCGAGCACGGCGGTGCCGGTCGAGCCCTGGTCGAGCAGCACGTCGGCATTGCCCGAGATGCTCGTGAGCGGCGTGCGCAGGTCGTGCGAGATGGAGCGCAGCAGGTTGGCGCGCAGCTGCTCATTTTTGGCAAGCACCGCCGCCTCCTCGCGGGCCTCCATGGCGCGGGCGCGATCGAGTGCCAGCTCGCCTTCGCTCACGATGGCATCGGCAAGTGTCCGCTCCTCGTGCGTCAGCACGTCGGGCTCGGCAACGATAGCCAGCACGCCCACCACCGAGGCAGGGTTGCCCGAGCGCACGAAGCCGTCACCCGTGCGAACCGTCAGGTAGATGCCATAAAACGCCGAGCCGCCATAAGTGGCGTCGAGCGGCATTCCCACATAGGCGGACGCCGAGAGACGCGGCGGCATCTGCGGCGCCAGCTCGTGCACCGGCGCGGCATCGCCCACGGCCGTGTATGTCGCACGCGGCAGCAGGTCATCATCGTCGGCATCGGCGCTGTACCATACGACCGGACAGCCCGAAAGACGCGCCAGCTGCGTTGCCATGGCATGGACAATCTGCTGCTGATCGGCGCACCGCTGCAGCATGCGGTTGGTCTCGAGCACCATATGCGTGCGACGGTCGCTGGCGGCAGCCTGTGCCAAGGCGCGGCGCAGGGCCAACGCAATCGAGCTCGACACAAGCGAGACCACAAACATGATGAAGAACATGCCGGGATAGGCGCGGTCGATAAACGACAGCGAGTAGCGCGGATCGACAAACAAGAAGTTGTAGAGCGCCGCGGCGGCAGCCGCACTCAACAGGCAATACAGGCGGCTCCAGGTGAAAAAGGCACACAGCTGCACGGCAAGCACATAGACGATCATGATGCTCGGCGCGAGACCCGGATGGTCGAGCAGCGCGCCCACAATCGTCGCCGCGACCAGCAGCCCCGCCGATACGCAGGCGTCATACAGAGGAGTGCGGCGCGTCAGCGTTGTGCGCCGCCACCAAAAGCTATCGGCAATATCGCCGTCCGTACGGACGTCCATCAGCGCCCCGCCCCTCTCTCATAAACAAAAACCACCACAAAGGGGACAGGCACCTTTGTGGTGGTTTCCCTTGTGGTGGTTCCAAGTGTAAAGCCTTCTACGACCGGCAGTCGCTAGACAAACAGCACGTGCGCGAGCAGGGCACACACGCACACCGCTCCAAATACCAGTGCCACGATCGAAATTACGCGATCGGCCATGTCCATGTTGGCACGGTTCGTCAAAAACCGATCTTCGGCGGCGTCGGCGCGTGCCTCACGCACCATCTCGGCAACCACCTCGTGGCCATCAAGCGTCTTTGCATCCATGTTTGCCTCCCCGGTCTCAACCTTGTCCATCGAAAACCAACTCCATGCAACCTGTCGGCGCCTACGGCCGCTCGTTGGGAGCCAGGCGCTGCATCTTGTTCACGGCCTTGAACTTGGTGAACAGCGGCACGTACTCAAAGCTCACGTTGGAGTTCTCCAGGCCGTACCAACGCGCGGGCGTGCCGGCGGCGCGGCGGATGATGTACTTGAGCGTGATGGCCGTACGCTCGCTGGGCTCCACATCGCTTTCGGGCGCCAGAAGCTTACGGATCAGGACGAACTTGAACGTGCCGATGTTACCCGGATCCTTGTAGACCGAGTAGTCATGCGTCTGCGGCGGCAGCTCGCCGGTGGCAGCCAGGTCCTGAACAACCTGACGCAGGTAGGCATTGACGCGTTGGTTGATCTTGTAGCCCAGGTACAGATGCACGCGGAACACGTAGTCGGTGCCGATCGTCTCGACCGAATAGGCAAAGGTGTGCGGTTCGTCCATGGTCTCGACATTCACAAACCACCAGGCGCGGGCGCGCTTGGGATGCTTGTCCAAGATCGAATAGACGATATCGCGGTCGATGTAGTCGGTATGGGTGTCCTTGGTCAGGTACACGACGTTGTCGCTCATGCGCTCGTAACGGTCGTCGTCACGCAGGCGCTTGAGCTGCGGCAGGTAGCTGCGCAGCGGCAGCAGCGTAAACTGGCGCTGCTCGACCGCCGTGCCGTTGTACCAGCACACCATAATGCCCATGATGAGTGCAGCCATAAGGATGGTGAAGTAGCCGCCGTGGAAGAACTTGGTGAGCGAGCTCACAAAGAAGAAGCCTTCGAGCAAAAGGAAGAAGGCCGCGAAGATCCACGGAGCAACCTTGAGCTTGCGCTCCTCGTGCAGGTAGAAGAAGAGCAGCAGCGTGGTGCACATCATGGTGAGCGTAATGGCAAGGCCGTAGGCGGCTTCCATATGCGCCGAGTTCTGGAACAGCAGCACCACGATGACGCAGCCGACAAGCATGACGTTGTTGACCATGGGGATGTAGAGCTGGCCTTTGGTCTCGGCAGGGTAGAAGACCTGCATGTGCGGCATCAGGTCCAGACGGCTGGCCTCGGACACCAGCGAGAATGCGCCGGTGATGAGCGCCTGCGAGGCAATGATGGCCGCGACGGTGGAAAGGCCTACGGCAAACGGGCGCAGGCCCGGGGCGAGCATCTGGTAGAACGGGTTGAGGTCGGCAATGCCCATGAGCTCGGGGTTGGCAGCGTTGTTCATAAGCCAAGCGCCCTGGCCCATATAGGAAAGCAGCAGGCAGCACTTAACGAACGGCCAGGTGGCGTAGATGTTGCCGCGGCCGACGTGGCCCATGTCGGAGTAGAGCGCCTCGGCACCGGTGGTGGCGAGGAAGCAGCTGCCCAGAATCATGATGCCCGCGTGGTTGTTGGGGCTCAGCAAAAAGGCGATGCCGCGCACCGGGTTGAGGCACAGCAGCACGGCGGGGTGCTGGAAGACAAAGAACAGACCCGTGCCGCCCAGGAACAGGAACCACAACGTCATGATGGGGCCAAAGGCGTGACCGATCTTGGCCGTACCGATGCGCTGCACCAAGAAGAGCACGATGATGATGGCGAGCGTAATGGCGACGACGCGGCCCTGGTCATCGCCCAGCACGGCATGGACCGCCGGGATGGTGCGCAGGCCCTCGATGGCCGTGGTAACGGTAACGGCCGGCGTCAGGATGCCGTCGGCGAGCAGCGCGGCGCCACCCAGCATGGCGGGGATGATAAGCCACTTGCCACAGCGCTTGACCAGGCTGTACAGGGCAAAGATGCCGCCCTCACCATGGTTATCGGCGCGCAGCGAGATGAGCACATACTTGATGGTGGTCAGCAGCGTGACCGTCCACACGACAAGGGAGAGCGCGCCAAGCACGAACTCCTCCGTCACGCTTCCGATGCCGCCGTTGCCGGCAACGAGCGCCTTGGTTACATACATAGGGCTGGTGCCGATATCGCCGTACACCACGCCCAGCGTGACGAGCATCGCCGAGATGCTCACAGGAATCGCAGCGTGCGAGGCTGCCTCCTTGGCCTTTTGTTCCATAAGCCGGTTTCCTCCCAACTTTAATGTTCGAAGGAATTATAGGTAATCGGCCCATGTTTGAATGGCACTGTTTTCCCAGCTAGATAAAGATTTATACAGTCTTTAGGCTACCGCGGCGATATGGAATGTGACAAAGGGACTGTCCCCTTGTCACATTCGTCATTTTCCAAGCCAGTTTTTGAACCACCATTCCATGGATCGGCTCATCTCGGCCATAAAGGGACTCGTGTGCTTGCGGGTATAGATGTCCACGACGCGCTCCCCCACCTCGCGGGCATGCGGACGGAACATCGCGTCCATCTCGGCCACCTGCGCGTCCATGGTCGCAGCATCGGCGCGGCAGTAGTGCTCCTCGTGCACCAGGTTCACCACGGGATGCGCAATGGCCGGACGCTCCTTACGGGGCGTGCCGATGATGAGCATCGACAGCGGCATGGTATAGGGCGGCAGATCGAACAGCTCGGCAACTTCCTCGGCATTCTCGACGATATCACCGATGTAGCAGCTCCCCAGCCCCAGGGCCTCGGCGGCAACCACGGCGTTTTGCGCGGCGATCACGGCGTCCTGGGCCGCGATGGCAAAGTCGCCCAAACCCGGTGCACGACGGGGCGCCTTGCCCGTGCGCTCGACAAACTCGGGCTCAAAGCAGCCCACGTGCTCAAACAGATCGATCCACTTGGCATAGTCGACCACAAATATTAGCGCCCAGGGCGCCTTGGCGATCATGGGCTGGTGGTCGCACAGGTCGGCCAGACGGTCCAGCGTAGCCTGCTCGCGAATGCTCACGATGGAATACATCATCATGGCGCCCGCCGACGGCGCGCGACTCGCCGCATGCAAGATCTCCATCCGCTGCTCGTCGGTCACCGCCACGGGACGGTCGTCGTCATCACGCGCGAAGGCACGCGTAGACGAGCGATGCTCCAAAATGTCCAGTACCGCGTTGCCCGTAGTCTCGACCGGATAGCCGCACGTATCCACGCCCGCAACTCCGCCGCCGCCCATGTCCGCCTTGCAAACCTGCTCGTTCATCGCCCTACCCTCGCCATTTCTTTAAGAAGCCTTTACGTTTCCGTGTAATTCCCGTCCATTATCGCGCAGGTCGCCACTACATTGCGCCACACCGCCGCACGTGCGCGTTAATATGGCTGGTTGTTGTGCGCAGTCACCAATTGCAGCGCATATCTTGGTAACAATCGGGTAAACCCCCGCTTTCGTAGGTTTTAAGTTTGTGAGGAGTCTCAGCATGTTCGCAGCCGCCATCTCGCTCGTCGGTCTTGCGGCGACCGTCTACCTTGTCTTGCGCGAGGCCAAGGCCATTCGCGCAAAGTCGGGCACCGTTGCCAAGAGCACCTTCGCCTGGAGCGTTGCCTTCGGTCTGTTCCAAGTCTTTTTGACCATTTGGGGCGCCGTGGGCCTCGTCGCCCAAAACGAGCCGCTCGCCTTTGTGATGCTCATCCTGACCAATGCCATTCTCACCGGATGCGCTTGGGCCAGCATCGCCCGCGACCGCATCGCCCCGCGCGTCTTTGCGTTCGCCGAGCCCGACGCCCCCGCCCCCACCGGCAAGCTCGCCCGCCTGCGCGGCGCCTTTGTGGGCAAACCGCTCGTCGCCGCCGTCCTGTGCCTGCTGCTCGCCGGCTTCTTTGCGCTGCTGGGCATGGAGGTCTCGTCCAACCACGACTTTACCTGGGTCTACCCCCTGTGTATCCTGCTCGAGTGGGCCATCATCACCACGCTCATGGCCGGCTTGTTCTTCCTGTTCCAGCGCCACGGCGCGGCTCCCGCGGTCCTGGCCTTTGCCCTCTTTGTCCTGGGCATTGCCGAGTTCTTCGTCATCACGTTTAAATCCATGCCCATCCAGCCGGGCGACCTTTCGGCCATCTCCACCGCCGCTGCAGTCGCCGGCACCGGCTACACCTTCTCGATCTCGCTGTTCTGCGTGCTGTCCATGGGCTTTACCGCCATCGCCATGCTGCTGTGCGAGTACGCCGGCCTGGTCGCGCCACATCGCCAGAAGGGCGCCGCCAACGCCAAGCGCATGCTGCTCACCAACCTGCTCGTAGCGGTGCTGTGCCTGGGCGGTGTGACCGCGCACGTCACGCTCATCGACTACTACAACACCCTCGGCATCACCGTCTACACCTGGCGCCCGCTCGAGAGCTACTGGCGTGAGGGCTACCTGCCCGCCTTTATTAGTGCGGCACAGTCCATCAAGCCGCCCAAACCCGCCGACTACTCCGTCGACGATGCCAAGGCCACGCTCAAAAAGTACACCAAGGCCTACGACAAGTCCGACGCCGCCAAGAGCGACGAGCGCGCCGCCGCCGAGGAGCAGTTCGATAGCGAGAAGCCCACGGTCATCGCCATCATGAACGAGACCTTCTCAGACCTTTCGATCTACCAGAACATGCGCGCCGGCTACGAAGGCCCGCAGTACTTTAAGAACCTGTCCAACTGCCTCAGCCGCGGCAAGCTCTACGTGAGCGCCTACGGCGGCGGCACCGCCAATACCGAGTTTGAGTTTATGACCGGCAACTCCATGGCCAACCTGGGCTCGGGCGTGTATCCGTACACCATCTACAACATGGAGACGACCGGGAACCTGGCAGAGCAGTTCAAGTCGCTCGGATATTCCACCACGGCCATGCACCCCAACCACGCCACCAACTGGAACCGCGAAAACGTCTATAAGGACTTTGGCTTTGACCAGTTCCTGTCCATCAACGATTTCCAGGGCGCCGATACCCTGCGCGGGATGGTGACCGACCAGGCTACCTACGACAAGATTCTTGAGCTGCTCGACCAGAACGCCGATCCGCAGTTTATCTTCGACGTGACTATGCAGAACCACTCGGGCTACGACACGGGCCTGCTGCCGGTCGATAAGCAGATGCATCTGAACATCGACACGACCGACCTGGACGCCAAGACCGTCGAGGACGGCACGCTGTCCGATGTCGACGAGTATGTCTCGTGCATCGAGCAGTCCGATCAGGCGCTGCGCTACTTCCTCAACGCCTTGAGCAAGCTCGACCGCAAGGTAGTCGTGGTGTTCTGGGGCGATCACCAGCCGTTCTTCCCGTCCAAGTTCAATGACAAGTGGTTTACCGGCGAGGACGACGCTACGCATCAAGAGCGCCTGTGGCAGACCGACTACATCATCTGGGCCAACTACGACGTTGCCGGCTGCGACCAGACAAGCGAGGTCGATGACCTATCCACCAACTACCTGTCCACCCAGCTCATGCAGCTGATCGGCGCACCGCTGACCGACTACCAGAAGGCGCACATGACGCTGCGCGAGTCGCTGCCCGCCATTAACTCGGTCGGCTACGAGGACGCTAGCCTGCGTTGGGCGCTCTCCTCCAACGTCACCGGCGACGACGCCGAGGCCGCGGCTGCCACCAAGGCGCGCGAGGATTACGCCAAGATGCAATACTACGAGATGTTCCGCGACGGCAAGAACGTGTACACCGAGCACTTCCAGACCGAGGCCAACGAGACCGACCCCAACCTGGCGCCGGGCACGACCAAGATCAAATAGCGACTAGCTGCGAATTCATAACTGAAACGTCTGTCCAGGCGGAGGCATATAAGGTTCCCTGCTCGGACAGTCCTGCGCAAGACGGAGGCCACATTAAGTGGCCTCCTTTGCGTGCGGAACTCGCGATGAACCTTATATGCCTCCGCCCGGACAGACGCCTTGTTGTTGGAGCGCGGCTTGTCATGGGGTGGTAACCGCATCATATATAAGTCGAAGACCACATCTTGTGGCCTTCTTTGTATCCGGAAGCCGTGTCCCAGAATTCACGTCCGGAGTGGGATGTAGCTTCCGCTTACGGCCCCGTTGGGAAACTGCATCCCACTCCGATCGCAAATTCCGGGTCGCATTATCCACCAGAGCCCTCAACCGGAAACCGCATCCCATTCCAAAGGCGAATTCCGGGACACGGTTTTCGAGACCCCACCCATCCGGAAAGCCCGTCCCGCTCTGAATACATCCGGACATGGAATATCCGCTTATTAGGCCTTCCAGCAATAAAGGGGCGCCCTCCCGGGCGGTGGGCACGAAGTTCATCGCGAGTTCCGCACGCAAAGGAAGCCACTTAATGTGGCTTCCGTCTTGCGCAGGACTGTAGAGCAGGGAACTTCGTGCCCGCCGCCTGGGAGGGCGTTGCATTTAGAAGACGGACCTAGCGCTTATCCCGCCGGGACAAAAGCAGCGCAGCCATAAAAGCGATGATCGCAAGCGTCAGCAACACCAAGAGCAATGTGAGCGTGCTGTCGCCGGTTGCCGCCAGGCCAAACAGGCCGGGGCTCTTACTGCCAGCTGGGCGTACGGGAATCTTCTCGCCATCATCCTCGGCGGTAATCTCCCAGCGAATGGTCTTGCCTGCGTCGGCAAGCTCGTTGCCGACCGACGTCGGGACACTTAGTTGCAAGTTGAGCACCGTGCTACCATCGTTCGTAAACGTTGCGACTTGCGTGGGATGTGCGAACACACTACCCGGAGTTCCCGTCTGGAGCCAACCTGCAGACGCATCGCCCGCCGACGCCGTTAAGGTAATGGGCGACAGCAAGTGTGCCGTCTCGTGATCGACAACGGCCCGCACAAACACGCGTACCTGGGACTTTACGCCCGTGGCACGAACCTCGATCTGCTGCTCACGCACATCGCCGGGCATTAGATCTTTAAAGGCTGGAAACAGATCGGGCTCCCCCGAGGAGCCCGTCGCCCCCGAGACCGTCAGCTGGCGCGCATTTCCGTCATACGCAATCGCGGGAGTATCGGCGAACGCACGGGCAGGAACGGCGAGCGCGACCACGCAGAAAATGGCCGCGACCACGCAACGCAAGGAGCGCGCAACGCCTTTGCGAATTGGGAACGCCATACTTACGCACCTCCATGCGGCGGCACCAGCACGCCATCATTGACCTTGCAACCCCATGCCTCTTTAACCGCATCGTCGGGCGTTGATTGAATTGCCTGGGTCGAAATGTCAACGACCAGGTTCTTGCCATCCGTTTTCTTCTCGTCCACGCTCCTGATGAGCACGCCGGTTTCGCCCATCGGCGCAACGGGAGACGTCCAGTAGTAGAACCCGTCGGAAGCGACAACCCAAGACCTGGCGCTGTTTGTAGTGGAGGCGTTGGACACCTTGTCCCACTCAATGACGTAATCTTTGCCAGCAACCGGCTCATCCCACAAGCGTGCGCCATCCTGGTCCTGCCAGTAGATATCCACCGCAACACGCAGGTACGCCGGTGCTGAGCCGCTATTTTTAACCGCAACGTCGCTCTTTACATTATTGTCGCGATTCTCGTCCACCGAAGGCGACACCGAGCCAAAGCCAAACTCGTTGACCAGCACGCCCGTAACCGAAAGCCACGCAAAGGTGCCGGCAGCGCCGGCCAAAAGGAGAACGCCGGCAAGGAGGGCGACGATCCGCTTGCGCTTAGTCATCCTAGTCCTCCCTCCTCAGCGTGCCGTTTTCCCAAACATTCTTGGCACGCGAGCCGCCATCGACCCATTTGTCCTTCGCGCGCGTGTTGACGCACGTCACCACGGTGTCGCCCGCGCTCGAGGCGGACGAGATGGTCAGCTCGGCAGATTTACCGGGCGCCTTGCCCGGCGTGCTCAGTTCACCCTCGTAGCGCCATGCCCAAGCCGTATCTTCCTCGACGGTATAGATGCCCGTCGGCGCGGCAAATTGCACGCTGCCGACATACCAGGTCTCACCGTTTTCCTGCTGCCGCTTATCGACCTTCACCTCGGCCACGCGCGTCTCGGGAGAGGCTCCCTCCGCCGTCTTCGTCACCTTAAAGCGGAACGTCTGTCCCATGGCATTAGCATCGGTGGTCTTTTTGACGATCGTCAGCGCATGGGTCTTGGCGAAGTCGAACACGGCATTGCCGTCGCCTTGCTCCCCTTCGCCCGTCGTCTTGGAATCCAGGCGGTTGGCCAAGTCGAACGAACCGTTACCCGAGCCCAGGCTGTAGAGGGAGACAAGCTTGCCGTTTACGGGTTCCTCCGTCACGGATGCATTGGGGCCATAGCTCGCCTGCTTAACCGTGACAGTCAACTGCGTTCCCATAAACGGCTCGGCAAAGCAAACCTTAAACGGCGCCTTATCGGCATTGTCATCGACCGTATTGGCAGCAGTGGGATCGAGCAGCCACTTGAGCTTCGCGGTCATGGCTACGGGGTTCGCAGCATCGGACGTGTCGTTGGCGGTCACGCGATACGTCACGGGATACAGATCCATGTCTCCCGTGATCGGCTCGCCCTTAAACCCATTCCAAGACTTCGCAGTGCCATCGGCACCCACATATCGCCACTCCAGGAAGAGCTCGCGCACGTCACCGCTGGTCGCCGCCCGCCCATCGAGCTGCGCAACGATCTTGGAATAAGCGTCCGGGTCATACGCGACGGACTTTTGCTCCATCACGGGATCGCCCTTGTCATCAAAGACCGGGTTGCCACCCTCATCCATCTTGGGAACATCGACGTCATGAACGAAACCCGCGCCCGTCGCTCGCTCGTCGTCCGAGTCGACCGTCGCCGTAAAGATGACCGACCCGTCGACACCGTGATAGCGCACCTTATGCGGCGCGATCTTGTACACCGCGGTGTAGGTCACGCTCTCAAAGGGCTCGCTGCCCTCGAGGGGATACTTCTCATCGTCAGTCATCAGACTGTACTGCCCGTCATTGACATAATCGCGCGACCAGCCGACAAAGTCGTACTTGGTGCCGTCAGTGCCCTCAACCTCCTCGGCGGCCTTGACCTCAAGAGAAATCTGATCGCCGGAATCAGCGCGGCCGAGGCTACGAACAAGATCGGGATTCGCAAGTTTAGAGTCGATGTTCGATTGAACGGTAACCAGGCTGGGACGGTAGACCGGGTACAGCTCCATGGGGGCCCTGACCACGGTAGAAGCACTCACCATACTGATGCCCTCCGACCAAGCGACATAGCCCTTGCCAGGTGCCGGCTGGGCTTCCGTCCAGCCCACGAAGACGTTGAACGCACCTCCTGTATCCGCATCGATAGTGCTGACGTCATAAGTAGGCTTCGGGATGCCGCCATCAAGGTTGCCGAGCATATCGCCTTTCTGAGCAACTTTGCCATCCACATCTTTGGCATTGAGATGATACACGACCGCCAACGGCGAATAGTACGCTACAAATGTATAGACGCCGCCGGGTTTCACCTGATAGGAATATGAGTTATTGTCGTTAGATTTGAGCTCTTTAACCTCACCATTCGGGAGTTCGATTTCGACCCTGTCCAGCTTGTATCGCTCGCTGCCGGACTTGTATACCGTCGTTTCGGTATCAGGAGTCACCGTTGCCGTGGCGGGATCGGTGTCCGCATTGAGAGCGGGGGTGATGTCATACCTAGGAACATTTACCTCGGAAGTGCCCTCAAAACCGGCGCGATGCAGGTTGGTGGTGTAGTTGACGTCGTACTTTGCGTAGACGGGATAAGCATCCTGACACTTGGTGACCTTGGAGTCAGGTGTCGCCAAGTATGGCGCCGCCTTTTCCGGATTGCTCGTCACATAGGGGTCGTTGGCGACATCATAGATATATTTCCAGACGGCAGAATCCTTCTTGACCTCGGCGGTCGAAATCCAGCCCAGGAACTTATAACCCGGCACCGCCATCTCGGCATCAGTCGGCGAAGACTCAAGGGTCAAGGGGCTTTCATAAGAACCAGTTGGCTCATCCTGCGGGTCCCCTGTTGCCTCAACCGAAGTGTTCACGTGCGGGTAGTAATACGTGTACGTAGGGTCTGATCCATTCACCTTATTTTGCAGCAGGTTGCTTTCGTAACGACGCGTAGCGGCCTTCAGGATTGTGTTGTCCTTGTTGTAGAAGTTAACGTCTGTAGTAATCATCGCGCGAACGTAATACTTCGTATCGAGATCCAGCATCGTGCTTTCGATGGGATTTTTCACATACGTCCAGCAGCCATTGCCGCGCTCAAGCGTCCAGAAATTCAGGCGATAGCGATCATTCACCAGTTTGACCGTTACGTTCAGCGAAGCCGAAGTCCAGGTATCGCTTAGCGTTGCAGCGCCTGGAAAATCGGTATCGGCATAGAGGTCTTTTAGAGTATCGGCTCCCTTATCGTTTTTAACGTTGTGCGAGTACGCATTAAGGGGACTCACGACAAGGGTTTCCTTCGTGAAGCGCGTGTCACACGTTTCGTCATACCTATTCTTTATACCGTGGTCAACATGCTCCGGACCCCAGTGGACGACGTTTTCACGCACGAAGGTACTACCGAGGTTTTCCTCAAAGGGCGTTTGATAGCGATTCCAAACGGAACAAAGTAGCTTGCTGTCCGTAAACCCATGGTTGGTATAAGCCCGAACGTAATAATCCACGCGGTACTCAAAGCGCGCCGTATAGGTGTGCAGCACGGTTAGATCGACATCGGCAGGGAGTGTATAGCTGGGGTCTCGGCTTACGCGGACCTCAACCGTGGACCCATCGGCGACCTGCTTGTTTTCGTACCAGCCCAGGAAGCGATACCCATCGGGCAGCTTGCCGCCCTCGGACAGGGGCGTACCGTCCGTGTCGCGCACCTGTACCGTGTAGACGCTGGTGCCGTCCCCGGCAGTCTGGACGTCGACTTTGGTTTTGCCAACGCCGTCACGTAGGGTCTCATTGTCGATTTTGTCCTGCTCATTGCCCTCGAACACCGTCATGATGTTCGACACGTAGTCGCTGTACACGGGATAGAAATCGGTGGGGCCGACCACGGCAATCTCGCTGCCCACGGGATAGAATGCTCCCTTGTTTTTCAGATCAGCCAGCTGATCTGAGGTAATGGCAGCATAGGCGCCATTCATGCTCTTATCGGCATTCGGCTGCGTGGTCCATCCAATAAACGTCGCGGTAGGCGGCAAGCCGCCGCGATCCGCGGGGGCAGCGGGCGTCAAACCGACGCCATAGCGGTACCAGTCCGTAGACTGATCGTGCGCCTTGCCGTCTTTCCAATTGAGCATCTCGCCCTTAACGTTATAGAACAGCACCTGCGCCTCGTATGAAGCGATAAAGAGGTCATTGCCCTTGAAGCCCTCACTCTCGGCATGATCCTTGCCGTTGTCGGCAGTGTAGATAGACGTCGCCTCGTGCTTCGTGTTGTCCTGAACGCGCTTGCCATCTTTCACCGCAGCGTCATCGGTCTTGCCGTCAAACCAGCTGTTGTCTTGTCCAATTCGATTCGCACGCACATCGCGCTCGCGGAACCAGCCCATAAAGCGGTAGCCGCCGTTCGCTTCGCTCAGCCCCGCAGGCTTTGCGGAGGTATCCTGCCTGAACGTCACCGAGGTATCGCCCTGGGCCAAGCCCTGAGCAGTTCCCGCCAGCACGGCACTCACGGCAAAGGCGTACGGATCCGTGGTCGCCTGGTCTTTGCCAAGTTTGGTCTTCTCGATTGTCGCGGTACCCGCGCCGGGAAAATCAATCGTCGCCTTAACGCTCTGGCCATGCACGGGGATATTCAGCCTGTAATCCATCGCCCACTCGTTGGCATGCGAACCGCCAAGGGCCTCATCGTTAGCGGTCGAGCGCATGGTGCCGGCGCAAAAGTCATAGTCGTGCTGTTCCCACAGCTCGCGCGTGGTGTAGCGCTCGTCATCCCACGGGCCGTAGCCGTCGCCCTTGGTGGTACCGTCGCCGCCAAACGAGGGGATCTTCTTTTTGGCAGGATTGCCCTGGCTATTGCCGGAAAGGCTCACACTCGGCTTAAAGTAACATTCGGTGACCGTGGCATCGCCCTTGTTGGCGCGCGCAGCAATACCGCCCAGGTTCACGTCGTTTTGGATGATGGGGATCACGGCGATGGGGTTGTACTGACGCGAGCTCAAGTCACCCGCAAAATGGCTGCGGACGAGCTCGTTGCCCTTTTCAGTCAAAATACGGCCCGCCAGGCCACCCGTCCACGCGCGCGTCACGGCGACAACACCCACGTACGACGCGGCATAGCTGTAGCACTGCGCCGTCGAGAAGCAGTCGATGATCTTGGCGTCGCCCGCCATGCAGCCCACAAAGCCCGAGGCGTACACGTTGTTGCCGCCCAGGGCGCCGACGGCCACATCGTATTTATTGGTGACGTCGGTCATGCCCTTCTCGGCAATCGAGCCATCCTCGTTGCGCGTAGGCGTCACGCGGCAATACTCGATGGTCGACTCCTTAACGTAGCCGGCAAACGCCGCCATATACAGGCCCTCGCCACCGATTGCCTGTACGCCCGAAGTCGTGTTGTTAACGGCGCGGCCACCACGGACCTCGCAGTTGTAGAGTGTGCAACCATCGAGCTCGCCGGCAATCAATCCACCCTCAAAGCCCGCGTTAGTAATCACGTTGAGCATGTTGTTGGCGCACGTAACGTGCAGGGTGCTCTCCATGACCATAACGTTTTCGAAGTGTGTTTTGACGGCCTTGCCCACGATAATGCCGCCGCGGAAGTCAGCCCAAATGTTGGCGTCCTCGACAAGGAAGTTCTTGATGGTGGCGCCGTCGGTCTCAGCAAAGAAGCCCGTATCGCGCTCGGGGTCCAAGACCTTATTCTCGTAGTTCAGGCCCTTCACGGTATGGTTTTGACCGTCAAAGACGCCCTTAAAGGGATGTTCTTTGGTGCCAAAGGAGAGGTGCTTGACTGTATCCGCAACAATGGCGTTCATATCATCATCGTTAAGAACGATATCGTTATCGAGATAGACGCGCCACTGCGATGTGTCGCGCTGACGCGACAGCGCGACACACGCCAAGAAGTCGTTCCTGTTTGTGATATGGAATTCGGTCTGTTCCTCGGCATGCGCTGCCGCCGGCAGCACCATAACGCAGCAAAGGGCAATCGCCGCGACGGCAACCAGCTTGCTGAGCACACCTCGGTTTCTGTTCTTGATCTCCATGGGCTAGTTCGCCTCCGGCCAGCCCGCGGCGTCGAGCACGTCGAGGACAGTATCGTTTGCCTGCTGGTTTTTGGCCTGCACGGCCTGGACGTCGATATCGAGTTTGAATGAGCCACCGCGCGCGGCATCGTTGTAGTCGCCCACAAAGCGCAGCGAATCCATGAGACTCTCCGTCATGGCACCGGGGTCGAGCATGCCGCCACGACCAGCCAATCCGCGGTAGTAGTACCACCCATCGCCGCCATCGATCCACGGGGACCCCTCGCCCGCGTTCACGTGAAAGGCGACGTTGCCCGAGGCATCCGCACTCGTACCGTCGGGTGCCACTGACGTCATGCGCAGACGAGCGCGAACGTACTCAGGCTGCGCGCCGGCGTTCTCCACGCGCACAATGCGGCTAATGTCAGAGCCCCCGGCCTTGGTGTCGGGATAGCCCCCGTGCTCGTCAGCCTCAAACGGAATCTCCTCGCCCTGCTCGTTGAGGGTGTATTCGCAGACTCGTACCTTCACGCTGCCAAACGATAGAACGTTGTTCGCCGGGACCATATCAACGGTAAAAGCCAGCGTGCCACACAGGCACGCCAGGGCAAACAGCGCCATCGCGGCAAGCGCCAAGGTGCGTTTCTGATTGTCGGAAAGATTGTTGAGCATTACGTTCGCCAATCGTCGATCAAAGGGGGATCGAGATCCCGACCCGAATATAGGGGTTGGGGAGCGGGTCGGGATCTCGGTGGAAGGGGTGGGATTACTACAGACCGTTAGCCCAATCCCTGGCAGCAGCCAAGGCAGACGCAGACGAACCCTCAGGGGTCCCGTCTGCCGCGTAAATGAAGCAGTTGACATCCATCGTCGCAGGATTGGAGAAATCCTTTTGCTCGGTCTCCTTGGGCGTAGTCACCTGGCTGAACAGCTCGCCAGTCCACTTATCCTCAGTCTTGCTGGCAATAAGCGGAGTAGCCTCGGTTCCTCCGCCAATATAAACAAAAAGGCCACCGAGATAATGAGTCGGCTCGCCCGCAACGGTGCTCGCATCAACGGCCTGCCAACCAGAGTTAATGGTGAAGTAAGTCGTCTTGGAATCATCGGTCCCGGCAGGCGCCGTCTTGTTGTTCACGAAGACGTACACATATGCATCCTCGGATCCCTTGCCGATACCGACATTAGGATTCTTGGCAACAGACACGCCGGGGGCGAGCTTAGAGTCCTTAACCCACTTGGTCTCGGTCAGGTTGCCGTTGACCTTATCGGGGTCAGTCGGAATTGGCTGCCCCGGTTTGTCGGGATCGGTAGTTGGCTTGTTGATGCCCGCAGTGGTGAAGTTGTTGGTCAGGCTCGACTGCGCCGTCAGCCAGGCGTAGGTGCCCACGCCGGCGGCCAGTACCAGCAGCAGCAAGGCGGCAACGATGCCGTAGCGCTTTTTCTTCTTGTTCTCCATCGTTCTCTTCCTTTCGAGAATCGCCTTCCCCGGCAACGGCCCTTGCCGCCGCCGGCACCTCTCCCTGCCGCTATGGACGCCGCTCCCTCGCATGCGCGCGGGCATGCTTGTCCGCAGGCTCGTCGGGAACCATCCGATCGAGCACAATCGACGCCGCGGCCAGCAGCGCCAGAACGGCCACCACAACAAGCAAACCGGGCATCGTCGTGCAATATGCGTTAACGAAGCCCAGGTAAGGGACACAAAGAGAGACGACACCGATCACGCGTGAAAAAGGCGTCTGCTCGGCGTCGTGCACGATGGTTCCATCTGCATTTTTGTTTGCGATTCCCTGCGTGCCGATCGTTTGCGCCACAGGGTCGACCTCGTACACCTGGTGAGTCACCACAGCGCCGTCCGATCGGTAAAAAGTTGCATTGTCGCCCACGGCAATATTCGTTGGGTCAACCTGGTGGACAAACACCATGGAGCCGACGGGAAGCTCGGGTTCCATAGAGCCCGAAAGCACTGCAAAAGGCATGTATCCAAATGCGCGAGGAGCAAAAGAAACAACGGCAAGGGCTATGACAAGCGCGAGCGCCATGCTACTAAGAAGCGAAATAAATCGTCTGAATCCGCGCGCTGCCAACGTGATTATTTCATCCCCATCGAGGCTATATTCGATCCCATCAAGGATTAGCCACTTTTCTAAGACGCTTAATAGATGAGTTCGAAAAAGCCAATCTGAAATCTATTTATAACAATCACCGTAGCTACTTCCGCGTTTTTATCAACGTCTTTCCGCCAAATGCTACTATTTTTGCCGTAAGTGGTTATTTGTCCCCACACTTGTCTGCTTTATCCAACATCTGCGGCTAACCCCTACACAACTTCTCAATAGAGGGTCTGATATTTTGTACGGCACAGATATCGTACCCCCCCCCACATTAAATTTATACTGCATTTAGTATCATTTATTTTCAACCCCCTTATTCATGCCTCTACGGCTATCCCCTGTAGCCCTCAGCCCATACCTTCTGGAAACCCCATCCATCCGGAAAACCCGTTCCACTCTGAATACATCCGGCGAACGCATGCGAGCGTGTCGTCCAGGACGGTCTCGTCATCGGGGTGATGGAAAATGTCGTCCCAAACGCTTGCCACGGTTGCGCCCACGAGTGTCAAGAAAAAAGCCTCGAGGATTTCGAGACTTTCACATTTGTATTGTTTTGCACGAAGGACCGCGAACGGCGAGGCTACTCGCCCAGCACGGCCTTCTTGGCCGCCGCCGCCATATGGTCCAGGTCCTCCTTGGTGGGATGGTCCTTTGCGGCAAACCAGTTGTCGAGCAGCATCTTATAGCGCGCGTTTTCGGGTTCTTGCTCAAGCATTGCCTCGTAGCGCTGCTTTACGGCAGGGCCCATCTTGCCCTGGCACATCGCCCAGCCCGCAAGCTCGGCATCATTGGCCAAGTTAGACGATACGCGGTCGATAATCTGCCTAAAGTACTCCTCGCTGGCGCCAAAACCGCAGGTACCAAACAGAAAGACGCGCTTGCCGTGCAAGGCGGAGAGCAACGCCGCGACCGAAGGCGTGCACGCGCCCTTGTCGCACCAAAAACCGACGAGCACCGTGTCGGCCGCACAGGCGCCCTGCGCCTCGAGCGCAACCTGATCTGCATCCGCATCATCGCTCAACGCCGCGGCATGGACAAACTCAACACCCGCAGCCTGCAGAGCGCGCTTGATCGCGCCCGAAACCATCCTGGTATTACCGCTCTTGCTGTTAACCACCAAAGAGCACGTCATAGTCACGTTGCCTCGTTTCCCCCAAAACTAAAGCCACTAATGCAATTTATTAGATGAATATCTTAGTACTAACGTGACAGATGTAAACCACCGTCTGTCGATTGATTAATTTGCCCCACGGACTTGCTCACTGGGCAAACTGGCTGCGGTAGAGCTCGGCATAGAAGCCGCTCGCCGCTATCAGCTCGTCGTGCGTGCCGCGCTCGATAATCTCGCCGTCGCGCATGACCAGAATGCAGTCGGCATTGCGGATCGTCGACAAACGGTGCGCCACCACAAAGCTTGTGCGGCCGGCCATAAGCTCGTCGAATGCCGCCTGCACCTGCAGCTCGGTGCGCGTATCGATACTCGAAGTCGCCTCGTCCAGCAGCAAGATAGCCGGATCGGTAAGCATAACGCGCGCGATGCACAGCAGCTGTTTTTGACCCTGGCTAAACGTGCCGCCGTCCTCGCCGATGACCGTATCGTAGCCGCCTGGCAGCTGCACGATAAACTTATGCGCATGAGCGCGCTTGGCGGCCTCGACAATCTGCTCACGCGTAGCATCGGGACAACCGTAAGCGATGTTTTCGGCCACGGTGCCCTCGAACAGCCACGTATCCTGCAGCACCATGCCAAAGGCACGGCGCAGGCTTGCGCGCGTGTAGTCACGCGAAGACCGGCCATCGACCATGATGCGGCCGGCATCGATATCGTAAAAACGCAGCAGCAAATTGATGAGCGTCGTCTTGCCACAGCCCGTAGGACCGACAAGGGCAAAGCGCATGCCGGGCTTAGCCTCGATGCAGATGTCCTGCAGCAGCTTGCGGTCGGGCACATAGCTAAAGTCCACGTGTTCAAAAGTCACCTCGCCCTGCGGGGCGGCAAGATCCACGGCATCCGCCGCATCGGGCTCCTGCTCGCGCGCATCGAGCAGCGCAAACATGCGGCGCGCCGAGGCGTACGCGGTCTGGATCTGCGTAATGACGTTGGTGACCTCGTTGAACGGCTTGGTGTACTGGTTGGCGTAGGACAGGAAGATCTGCACGCCGCCCACCGTAAGCGCCGCGGGCACGCCCGTGATCACGCCCACGCAGCCGATCACAGCGACCACGGCATAGATGATGTTATTGATAAAGCGCGTGCCGGGGTTGGAGAGCGAACCCATAAACTGTGCGCGCTCGCCCGCGGTGTAAAGCTCGGCATTGAGGGCATCGAAGCGCTGCTGGGCGTTGGGACCATAGGCAAAGGCGTCGACAAGCTTCTGCTCGCCTACGTACTCCTCGATATGACCACCGAGCTGCCCTTGAATACGCTGCTGTGCCGTAAAGCTTTTGTTGGAGAGCTTGGCAATAGCACCGGCTGCAAAAATGGAAAGCGGCGTGACGAGCACCACCACGAGCGTCATGGTCAGGTTAATGGAGAGCATAAACGCGAGCGTGCCTACGATGGTGATAACACCGGTGAAGAGCTGCGTAAAGCCCTGCAGCAGACCGTCGCCCACCTGATCGACGTCGTTGACCACGCGGCTCATAAGGTCGCCGTGGGCATGGCTGTCGATAAAGCTGAGCGGCATGCGGCTGAGCTTGTCGCTCGCCTCCACACGCATGTCGCGCACCGTCTCGTAGGACAGGCGGTTGACGCAATAGCCCTGTAGCCACTGGAAGGCCGCCGCGCCCACCACGACAATCGCGAGCTTGGTAACGAGCGGCAGCAGCGCATCGAAGTCCACCTGCCCGGTGGCGACGATGAGGTCGATGCCCTCGCCGACGAGGATGGGCGTATAGAGTTGCAAGATCACCGAGATGGCGGCGCTCACAAACGACGCCGTAAACGAGGCGCGGTGCGGGCGAACATAGCCCAGCAGGCGGCGGGTCACCGCACCCACGGGATAGCGCTCGGGATCGCCGAGCTGGCGCGGACCGTCACCCAGGTCGTTGAGGTTATCGTTGCCGGACACGTTGGCCGTCATCGTGGCGACCGAACCGGAAGAAGTGTACGGATTCATTTAGCAGCCCTCCTTTGCGCAGACGGATGCGGGGGCGGTCGGAGCGGGCGTGGGCGTCGTGCTCCCCTGCTGGCCCTCGAGCTCCTCGCGTCGCAGCTGCGACTGGCAAATCTCGCGGTAGAGCTGGCAGCTTGCATACAGCTCGTCATGCGTGCCCAGGCCCGCAACCGAGCCGTGGTCGAGTACGCAGATCATGTCGGCATCGCGCACGGTCGAGACGCGCTGGCTCACAATCACCGTGGTCAGCGGCAGCTCGCCCTCGGCGGCACCGCGCACATTGCGCTCGCGGATGGCATGGCGAAGCGCCGCGTCGGTCTTAAAGTCGAGCGCCGAGGCAGAATCGTCCATAATCAATATCTGAGGCGAGCCCACCAGGGCGCGCGCGATGGTCAGGCGCTGGCGTTGGCCACCGCTAAAGTTCTTACCGCCCGCCTCGACAGGGGCATCGAGCCCCTGCGACTTGCTGCGCACGAACTCGCTCGCTTGCGCCATATCGAGCGCTACCCAGAGCTCCTCGTCGGTCGCCGACTCGTCACGCCAGGTCAGGTTGCTGCGGATGGTGCCGCTCACCAGCGACGCACGCTGCGGAACAGTCGCAACCACATGGCGCAGCTGGTCGAGCTGCCAGGCGCGCACGTCGGCACCCATCACGCACACGCTGCCGGTGCTCGCATCGTACAGGCGCGGGATGAGCGAGACGAGTGTGGACTTACCACTGCCCGTACCGCCAATAATGCCGAGCGTCTTGCCCAGCGGGAGCTCCAGGGTCACATCGTTGACGGCATTTGCCGCGCCCGCGCCAAACGAAAAACTCGCATGGCCAAAGCTCACCGCGGAGACTGGAGCAGCGCCGCCCGCCAGTTCGCTCGGCTCGGGCAGCACGACCGGCTCGTTGTCCTCGTCGGTGATGCTCGGCTCGCAGTTGAGCACCTCATTGATGCGCGACGCGCTGGCGCTCGCCTTGGTAAAGACAACGACCAGGTTGGCGACGTACACGATGGAGGTCAGGGTCTGCGTCATGTAGTTCACAAACGCCATGACCTGGCCCTGCGTAAGCTCGCCCACGTTGACCTGGATGCCGCCCACCCACAGGATGGCGCACACGCCCAGGTTCATCACAAGAAACGTGACGGGATTAAGGATTGACGAGAGCTTGCCCACCGCGATGGCGGTATTGGCCTGGTCGTCGGCGGCTTGGGCAAAGCGCTCGCGCTCGTGGCCCTCGCGCACAAAGGCGCGAACCACGCGGGCGCCCGAAAGGCCCTCGCGGCAGATAAGCGCGATGCGGTCGAGCTTTGCCTGCAGCTGCCTGTAATACGGAATGCAGCGCGCCATGACAAACCAAAACACCAGGCCAATGGCGGGCGTGCAAATCAAAAAAATCATGCCGAGCTTAAGGTCGATGGCAAGGGCCGCGCACATAGAGCCCACCGCCAAGAAGGGCCAGCGGATGAGCATGCGCACGCCCAGCGCCACGGCAAGCTGCACCTGGTTGACATCGTTGGTGATGCGGGTGATAAGCGACGGCGTGCCAAAGCGGTCGAGTTCGGCATAGCTCAGTTTGTTGATGTGCTCGTAGAGCGCGCCGCGGATATCGGTACCCATGCCCTGCGAGGTGAGCGCCGCCATCTTTTGGCAGACGAGCGTAAACGAGATGCCGATCACGGCCATGGCGGCGAGCACCATGCCGTAGTGGATAACGGCGTTGACATCGCGTGCGCCGATGCCCTTATCGATCATCTGGGCAATCACCAACGGCGTCAGCAGGTCAAAAATCACTTCGATCAGCTTGCACGCAGGACCAATCACCATATACCGGCGAAACTTACCACCAAAACGCCTGAGCAGCTCAATCATGTATAGGCGCTCCCTATCATCATCTCTCTTCAATCTGATTCATGATAGTACGGAGAGCCCTGGAAATGCGTAAGCAACTCGTTACAGAACAAGCCCCCGAAACAATCAGGAAACTAGGCACAGAGACAAAGCGCCCGAACATGTTTTGGCAAAGCCAATGAGCAGCACTAGACAAGGGATTGAATTGTTCAGATTAACGCGCCTTTACGGGTGATTTTTGGACGACGGGGCCCGGCCGGCGGCGAGGTGTTTGGTAGTCGAGCGATCCCGCAGGCGAAGCCGAGGACCAGCGAGACACCAAATACCTCGCCGCCGGCCGGGCCATGTCGCGGCACCAAAAAACGCCCGTGCGCTCGATGGATTCGGATGCCCGACAGAGGCTCCTTATGGCTGCTTCCTTCCGGACCTGACCAGATTCGGAACATGTCGTCATCCGAACCCATCGAACGCGCTAGGCGCTCGGTATATCTTACCTGCTCCTGCTCGACAGGGCAAGGTGGCTAATTTGGGACGGAGCTTTTTTGACTACCTTTTTGGCTATCCAAGCTAGACCGAACGATAATTTTTCTAGAGTCGGCCGAGATCGTAAGCTCGAGCGGCAGTCTCGCCAGCGCAGACAAGGTTTGCCTCTGCCTCGCGCGGATCGAGCGCCAGCTCAAGGCCCATGGGTCTGCGGCAGACCGGCAAAACCAGGTCGACGCCCTGCCCATACACCGCATCCAGGCTATCGGCACGACCGCCCACGACGGCGACCACTGGCTTGCCATAGCGCTTAGCACGGCGGGCCACACCCACCGGCGCCTTGCCGGCAGCGGATTGCTCGTCCATATTGCCCTCGCCCGTTATGACCAGGTCGACATCGCTCACGCGCTCGTCGAACCCAATGAGGTCGAGCACCGTCTCAACGCCCGAACGCAACTCCGCCCCGAGCGCCAGCAGCGCGGCACCCAGGCCGCCTGCGGCACCGGCACCGGGCACGCCGAGCACCGAGCCAAACGTCCGCGCACCCTCGGGCATGCGCAGTAGCCCCTGAGCCCGTGCCTCGACAACCGCCGTATCGAGCAGTCGACCGTAGCCAACCATCCAGCCGTCATACCCGCCCAGCGCTTCGGCATCGTCTGTCGGCAGGCCCTTTTGCCCGCCAAACACCGCAAGCGCCCCGCGACGCCCCACGAGCGGATTCTCGACATCGGAAAGCACCACGATGCGTGCGCCGCCCAGCACCCGAAGCGCCGGCGTCAGATCAACACCGGTGACTCGTTCAAGGCCCGCGAGCCCCGGCGCGATATCGCAGCCACGGTCATCGACAAGACGCGCGCCCAGCGCCTGCAGCATGCCGGCGCCGCCGTCGTTGGTGGCACTGCCGCCCAAGCCAATATAGATAGTCTTTGCACCCGCGCGAACCGCACGAAGCATCAGTTCGCCCACGCCATAGGTTGTGGCCTCCAACGCCGCCGACTCCGTGCAAGGCGAATACCCAATACCCGCCGCCTCGGCCATCTCGATGACCGCGGACTCGTGCTCGCCGTCCACCAGCATCCGGGCAGACACGCGGTCGCCCAAGGGACCTGCAACCTCGCAGGTTGAAAGCTCGCCACCGCGTGCGGCGATGGCGTCGAGCGTTCCCTCGCCACCATCTGCCAGCGGCAACGCGGCCATCTCGGCGTCGGGCCACACACGGCGAACGCCTTCGGCAACCGCCGCCTCCGCCTGCGCGCTCGAAACGCTACCCTTAAAGGAGTCGATTGCCAGCAGCACACGGCGGGGCCGGCGGCACGCGGGGCCAAAGTCAACCGCCTCAACGGCAATATCTTCGGCACCCGCAAGCGCCTCGGCGTGGGCGGCATGCGCCTCAAGATCGGCCCCACAACCGCAGCCAGCACCATCGGTGCCACGCAGCCCACTAAAATAACCGCTCAGCACCGCGCGGCACTCGTCTGCCAGCACGCCGGCGGTCACATTAAACCGATGATTCAGGCGCGAATCGGCATTCAGGTCGTATAGCGACCCCAGAGCGCCCGCTTTAGCATCGGACGCGCCGTACACGCAGCGCCCCACGCGCGCGTTAACCATAAGCCCCGCGCACATGCAGCAGGGCTCGAGCGTTACGTAGACCGTGCAATCGGAAAGGCGCCAACGACCGAGCGACCGCGCGGCGGCGCATAGGGCCGCAAACTCGGCATGCGCCGAAGGGTCCTGGTCGAGCTCGCGGCGATTATGCGCCCGCGCGACGATCTCACCCGCGCGCACCACTACGGCGCCGATCGGCACCTCGCCCACCGCCGCGGCGGTACGCGCCTCCGCCAGCGCCTCGCGCATGAACTTCTCATCGATTCCGGTGCTCGTCATCGTTCGCCTTCCCCGTTGCAAACCCAAAACGATGCTATCATTACGACTCACGGAGAGATGGCAGAGCGGTTGAATGCGGCGGTCTTGAAAACCGTTGAGCGCGAGAGCGTTCCGGGGGTTCGAATCCCCCTCTCTCCGCCACTCTTAGTGACTCACCGGCGTCATGGTCCGCTCGAACAGCGCATCGACCACGTCGGCGATTTCGGATCGGCGCTCTAGTACGTGGCCCGATTCCCACCACTTGGTAAAGAGCCGAATAATGCCGCCGGCGACAAACTCAGACGTCGTCTCGAGCGATACGGGCGCGAGCGCGTCCTCGTCAAGCGCACTCATCACGCGCCCGTGTATGGAGCGTGCGATGCGGTCGCAAATCATGCTGGTCAGCATACCCGACATACTGCTCGCCAAAATGTTATCCATGAGCTGCTCATGCGCCAGAATCAGATCCATGGCATCGGCGAACACTTCGTGGCGAAGCGCGCGTACGTCCTCGGCGCCCTCCGCGCCATCCGCATCGGCCCGCTTTTGCGGCAGGCCCGACATGAGTTCATCGATATAGAAGGCAAAGTAATCGTTTTTGTCGCGGAAGTGCTTATAGAACGTCGTCCGACGAATCATAGCGCGGTCGCACAGCATGGCAACCGTCACGTCCTCAAACCGATGCTCTTCGAGCAGCTCGGTAAAGGCCTCGAACAGGGCCCGATAGGTTTTCTTGATGCGAAGGTCCATATATATCGCCCTCCTCAAGGAGAAGACAACGCTCACTAATCTGTCGCATATCTTACACCTGTATCGCCCGCCCCCTGGCGAATGGCCTTACCTTGGTGGAAGCATAACGCTTACCGGAAAGTTCGGTATCGCCAAAGGTTGCGGGTATACTAGTAGCGTTACACCAACGGCAGCCGGCGGAAGACGCCGCGGCTATTCGAAACGGAGACACCATGATTCCCGTCATCATCGGTATCGTTGTTGTCGTTGTGATTGTCTGCGCCATCGCCGGCATCTACAACAACATGGTCACCAAGCGCAATCGCATTGATAACGCCTGGCAGAACATCGACACGCAGCTGCAGCGCCGCAACGACCTGATCCCTAACCTGGTCGAAACCGTCAAGGGCTACGCCAAACACGAGCAGGACACGCTTGCCGCCGTGGTCAACGCGCGCAACGCCGCCGTGAGCGCCACCACGCCCGAAGCCAAGATGGAAGCCGACAACGTGCTGACCGGCGCCCTGCGCCAGCTCTTCGCCGTGGCCGAGGCTTACCCCGATCTTAAGGCGAACACCAACTTTACGCAGCTCCAAGCCACGCTCGAGGACACCGAGAACAAGGTGAGCTACGCGCGTCAGAGCTACAACGACTGCGTGCTTAGCTACAACAACGCCATCCAGACCTTCCCGGCCGTCATCTTTGCCGGCATCTTCCAGTTTAAGGAGCGCCAGGGCTTCGAGGCCGCCGAAGCTGCCCGCCAGGCACCGACCGTCAAGTTCTAACAGATCCGCAGCGTATCCTTAATCGGGTATATGCATAAACCGCCTCGTCGAATGCATACTTCGACGGGGCGGTTTCCTTTGTTGCGAAGGTCCCCCTCAAGGCGCCGTGCATTTTTGGGAGTATTCAGCATAACCAAGGGCTTCGGGCGCCACGATAAATGCCAAAGACCGCGAATATCCCTGCAAATCAAACGCTGTCAGCCCATAACCCCGCCCATCATTCGTAGAAATCATCGAGAAATCCCGATTTTTCGCCCGAGGCCGGTATGCAGGGGTCTTCGATTGCAGAATACTCGCAAAAATGCACGTCGCCACCACCCCCACATGGCGCGAACCAAAACAAAAGCGCGGCCAAAAGGCCGCGCGCCATCTTTATTCAGATTAATTATTGCCCGCTGTGGCAACGCCGAGCCCGCAGGGCGGAGAGCAAGTCCCCTCCCGGCGCATTCCGCAGGACGCAGAAGCCCTCGCCGCACGAAGTGCGCAGCGAGGGCTTCTTGCATGTCCGAGGACGCGCCGGGAGGGAGCTTGCTCTCCGCCCGGGCAGGTAAGACGAATTACGCGACGGTGTAAACCCAGTTGTGCTTATCCTCAACAGCACCAGACTGGATGCCCGTCAGAGTCTCGCGGAGCTTCTTCATCACAGGACCGATCTCGGTGTAGCCAGCCGGGAAGGTCACAGTCTCGTCGGCACCGTAGACCTTGTTGTCGATCTCGCCGACCGGGGAGATAACGGCAGCGGTGCCGCACAGACCGCACTCAACAAAGGTGCCGGCCTTGACCTCGGCCCACTCGACAGGACGCTGGTCGACGGTCATGCCCAGGTCCTCAGCGACCTGAACGAGCGAACGACGTGTGATGGAGGGCAGGATGGAGTCGGTGTGCGACTGCGGGACGACAAGCGTGCCGTCCTCCTTCACGAACAGGACGTTGGCGCCACCGGTCTCCTCGACATAGGTGCGGGACTCGGAGTCGAGATACAGGTTCTCGGCATAGCCCTCGCGATGAGCCTCCATCGTGGGCTTAAGGGACATGGCGTAGTTGAGGCCGGCCTTGATGTTGCCGGTGCCGTGCGGTGCGGCGCGGTCGTACTCGGAAACGCGCAGCTTGACGGGCTTGAGGCCACCCTTAAAGTACGGACCGACCGGGGTCACGAGAATGCGGAACGTGTACTCAGGAGCGGGAGCCACGCCGATTACGTCACCGGAGCCGATCATAAACGGACGCACATACAGGGTCGCGCCAGAGCCGAAGGGCGGAACCCATGCGGCGTTGGCAGAAACGACCTGCTTGACGGCCTCAACGAACTTGTCCTTGGGGAACGGGGGCATCTCGAGGCGCTGGGCAGAGTTATACATGCGCTCAGCGTTCATGTCGGGACGGAAGCAGACGATGCTGCCGTCCTCGGCGGTGTAGGCTTTCAGGCCCTCAAAGACCTCCTGACAGTAGTGGAAGATGCCACCGCACTCGGAGACATGCAGGGTGTGGTCGGTGGTCAGGCCGCCCTCGTCCCACTCGCCGTCCTTCCAATGGGCCTCGTAGCTGTAATCGGTCTTCATGTAGCCAAAGCCGAGGCTACCCCAATCGATATCCTTCTTCTCGACAGTCATATGTCGCTCCTTACATACACGGTTGCATACTCGCGAACCCGCACGCAAGGACCGAAGCCGGCCGCGTCGCAACGTCGCATACCCGGAAGCGTAGAGCCGGGCAGGACACGCGGGCAGCATCAAAGCCGATGGCGCGTCGATTCGCATGCAGGTGATTGTACTCCCCGCACGCCTTGGATAAAACGCTTTTCTTTAACTAAGTAAAGTATTTTCATTTGCCTTCAACACAAAAGGCCCGCCATCGAATCCGATGACGGGCCTTGGAATTAACGTCCGAAAACAAGCTCGGACTAGGCGTTCTTTTTACCGAGCTTAGCCTTAACCAGACCGACCACGGTCGGGATAATCGACACGGCGACAATGCCGACGATCAGCAGCTCAAAGTGCTCCTGCACGAACGGAATGCCACCAAAGAAGTAACCCAGCAGCGTAAAGACCGTTGACCAGGTAATGCCACCCAGCACGTTAAAGATGACAAAGTTGCGCCAGTGCATGCCGCCCATGCCGGCGATAAAAGGCACAAAGGTGCGGATGAACGGGAAGAAGCGGCCGAGGAAGATGGCCAGATGGCCCCACTTATCTAGGAAATCCTCGGACTTCTCGATGCGCTCGGGCGTCATGGCCTTTACCTTGCCCGAGGCGATGATCTTGCGGCCAAAGAAGTGGCCGATCATAAAGTTGCACTGATCGCCCAGGATGGCTGCGGCCCATGCGGTGGCCAGAAGCGCCACGATGTTAAAGCCGCCGTTATGGGCAAAGAAGCCCGAGGCAAACAGCAGCGAGTCGCCGGGAAGGAACGGGAAGAACACCACGCCCGTCTCGATAAAGATGATTAGGAACACGCAGCCGTAGGCCATAAGCGGGCCGGCGGCGATCCAGCTGGCGATCGCGGTGCGCGGGTCCTTAAGCAGCTCGGCGATAAAATTGATGAAACCCATGAAGTAAAACCTCTCAGTTGTGGGCGCGGACACGTCCAAGTTGACCAGTATACGGTTGCGATGCGAGCGCGGGCCAAACCCCTCAAAAGTCTTACTTCATTACCAGCAAGTTTGCATAACTGACACTTGTCGCCCAAAGCAAAGCAGGATTGCCCTTCCTAATCCCTAGCGAATCGCTATACTTTATTGAATCGCATTGTCACGGTGCTAAGGGAGGGCGGCCGGTGAGCTTTATCAACACCATTCGAGAGGACATCAAGACCGTCCAGGCGCAAGACCCCGCTGCGCAAAACGGTCTGGTCATCTTCCTTTCCTACCCCGGCTTGCACGCCAAGTGGAACCACGTGCCCGAGCACTGGCTGTGGGAACACGGCCATCGATCTCTCGCCCGTGTGCTCTCGCAGTTAACCCGCCACATCACCGGCGTCGAGATTCATCCCGCCGCGCAGATTGGCAAGCACTTCTTTATCGACCACGCCATGGGCGTCGTTATTGGCGAGACTGCCATCGTGGGCGATAACTGTGTGCTCTACCAGGGCGTCACGCTCGGCGGCACCGGCAACGAGACCGGCAAGCGCCACCCCACCCTGGGCAACAATGTCACGGTGGGCACGGGCGCCAAGGTGCTTGGCAACATCCACATCGGCAACAACGTCAAAATCGGCGGCAACTCGGTCGTCGTCAAGGACGTGCCCGACAACTGCACCGTCGTGGGCGTGCCCGGGCGCATCATCAAGCGCAACGGCTGCCGCGTGTTCGAGGAGAGCTTCGACGCCAAGCAGCATCGCGAGTACATGCCCGACGATGCCGCCGAGCAGAGCGCCCTCAACCGTCAGGGCATCACCGAAAACGCCCGTCGCGTCAAAGAACTCGAGCAAGAGGTGGCCGAGCTCAAAGCCCTCGTCGCCAAGCTCGTGGACGAGCGCTAGAAGCGGACGGTCACCGACAACATTGACGCCATCACAAAAGGCGCGCCAGGGAATCCGCCCCCAGCGCGCCTTCTTTTCGATGTGATATGCGGGGCTGTCCCTTTGTCTCCTTATGCGAACTGGCTTAGGTAGAGGTCGGCATAAGCGCCCTCGGCAGCCAGCAACTCCTTGTGCGTGCCCTGCTCGATGATATTGCCGTGATCCATTACCAGGATAAGGTCGGCATCGACGATCGTCGACAGACGGTGCGCGATCACAAAGCTCGTGCGCCCGCGCATGAGCGCGTCCATGGCGCGGCCGATGGCGAGCTCGGTGCGCGTGTCCACGCTCGACGTCGCCTCGTCCAGGATGAGGATCGCCGGGTTGTTGAGCAGCACGCGCGCGATGGTCAGCAGCTGACGTTGGCCCTGGCTGATGCTCTCGGCATCGTTAGCCACACGCGTGTCGTAGCCCTGCGGCATAGTGCGCACAAAGAAGTCGACCTGAGCGGCACGTGCGGCCGCGACAATCTCCTCGCGCGTCGCCTCGGGACAACCATAGGCGATGTTCTCGGCAATGGTGCCATCGAACAGCCAGGCATCCTGCAACACCATGCCAAACTGCTGGCGCAGCTCGCCGCGGTCCATGCGGCTCGTGTCCACACCGTCGAGGGTAATGCGGCCACCGTCGATTTCGTAGAAGCGCATGAGCAGATTGATGAGCGTGGTCTTGCCCGCGCCCGTGGTTCCCACCACCGCAATCTTCTGACCCGGCTCGGCGGTAAACGACACGTCGCGCATAAGCGGCTTGTCGGGCGCATAGCCAAAGCGCACGTGCTCAAAGGAGACACGGCCCTCGACCTTGCCCGGCAGCTTGGCGGCATCGACCGGCAGCGGGTCGGCCTCCATCTCGGGCTCATCGAGCAGGTCGAACACGCGCTCGGCGCTCGCCAGTGCGCTCTGCAGCGAGTTAAAGGTAAACGACAGCTGCGTCATGGGCTCAGATGCCTCGTAGATAAACTGGAAGAACGCCTGGAACACGCCGACGGTCATATGCCCGGCAACCAGCATGCTGCAGCCCACCAGCGCAATCACGATTTGCGCCAAGCGGCCAATAAAGCGCACCGCGGGACCGACGGCGTTAATCATAAAGTCGGCCTTGGTGCTCACGCGCGCCAGCTCCCTCGAAGCCTCGTGCACCTCGGCAGAGCTCTGGCTCTCGCGGTTAAACGCACGGATCACCAGACGGCCCGAGTAGCCTTCCTCGACCGCGCTCGTAATCTTGGACACCCACTCCTGGCGCTCGCCCGTCACATCGTGCGTGCGGCGCGAAACGACCTTCGTCACCAGCAGCGAAAGCGCCGTAAAGAACAAAAATACAAGCGTGAGCGGCACACTAAACACGAACATCACGCTCACGGCGCCCACCACGGTACCGATCGACACCAGAAGCTGCAGCAAGCCGCGCTGCATGCTCTCGGACATCTTGTCCAAGTCGTTGGTCGCACGGCTGACGACCTCGCCGGGACGATGCGCATCAAAGTAGGCAAGCGGCAGACGGTTGAGCTTTTGCGCGATGCGGTTGCGTAGGCGCAGGTTGAGGCGCTCGGCAACGCTCGACATCAAAAAGCTCTGAAGCGCGTAGAACGAGGCAGCGGCGGTCCAGATCATAAAGTAGATGAAGATGGTCCTGCCGCAGTTCTCCCAGGTAATGCTGAAGGTGGTATCGTTGGCAAACGCCACCTGAATGTGGCCCCACAGCTCATCGATCACGCGGGCGCTGTAAGCCGGCGCCGCGGTGTTAAAGATGACATAGAACACGATGCTCGCGAACACGATATAGAAGCGCCAATGGTCGCCGGCGGCCTCGCTCCACAGGCGGCGCACCGTCGCCCAGGTGTCGCGGGGCGTCTCGTCCTCATCCTCGTCGTCAACGTCGCGCATGCGCTCCGCCTCGGCGCGGGCGCGCTCGTCCTCGGCGCGCTCGTTTTCCTCGTAGAGTGCCTGGCGGCGAGCCTCGCGCTCCGCCGCCGCCTTGGCGGCTTCGTCCAGGTCGGGCGCGACACCCGTCTCCTCAACTGTCTCTGCAACCGCGGCGCCATCGGCGACGCCCTGCTTTTTGAGCTCCTCGGTCATGCTACTCACCTCCTTTCATCTGCGATTCCGCGATTGCGCGGTACACCTCGCAGGTTTCCATGAGCTCGTCGTGCGTGCCTAGGCCCACGATCTCGCCGTCTTTGAGCACCACGATCTGATCGGCATGCA
>CABUUD010000002.1 GCA_902494585.1 uncultured Collinsella sp.
GAGCGATTCGACGCACTTTCTCCTTCCGCTTTGGAGGCGGCGCGGCTTTGGCAAAGCGCGCTACGGGCGACGCTGGCAGCCGAAGACGAACGCGAGATCTTTTCGCCCGCACCGGCACAGGGCACCGCTCGGCTACGACGCGCAATTGCTCACCATCTGCGCGGGACAAGGGGCATGAATATCGATCCTAATAACATTGTTATCGGCGCGGGCGCCCAGCTGCTCGATACCATGTTGGTTCAGTTGCTTGGCGCTGACAAGGTGTATGCTGTTGAGGACCCGGGCTATTTGCGTCTGACGCGCATCTATCAGGCTATGGGCTGCAAAGTTCGACATATCCCGCTGGATGATGAGGGCGTGGACTTGAGCGCTCTACAGAAAACCGGGACCGATGTCCTTCACCTGATGCCGTCTCACCAATATCCAACCGGCCTGGTGACGAGCATCGCGCGCCGATATGCGCTGCTGAGCTGGGCTGCTGAACGGCCGGGTCGATATCTCATCGAAGATGACTTTGATTGCGAGTTTCGTCTGGCCGGCAAGCCGATTCCCGCGCTCGCGTCGATCGATGCCGCTCAATCGGTCATCTACACCAACACGTTTTCGAAGAGCCTTTCATCGGCGTTGCGTCTAGCGTACATGGTGTTGCCTGATGAGCTAATGGAGCGGTTTAGGCGCAACCTTGGTTTTTACGCCTCGTCGGTGAGTTCTGTTGACCAGGTCGCTTTGGCGCGTTTGCTGGAATCGGGTGATTACGAGCGACATGTGAACCGTGTGCGCGGTCGTGCTCGCGAGGCGCGTGATGGCCTGGCGTCGCTTGTGCGGAAAACGTTTCCAGCAGGAGAGGTCTCGATCGAGCATGCGGACGCGGGCCTTTACTGCACTGTGGTTGCGGAGCGCGGAACGGGCGGAAGCTCTTTTGCGCGGGCTCTCACGCGCTCGGGCATTCCGTTCATCGATATCAGTGACTGTTATTGGTGCGCCGATGGCGCATTTGTTCCTGAAAACTCAACTCAAATTCTTGTCCAGTATGACGACCTGAGTCCGAAAGTGCTTAATACCTTGGAATTGCAGCTAATGGGGGAGCTCTGCAATCTAAGTGAGTAGACTTTTGGCACTTTGGCGACCGGGTCGTTTTGAAACAAGCTATCTACCTGTGGTTTTGAGAAGCAGGATGACTGGCCTGCGCGGCAAGTTCGAAAAAGTCTACTCACTTGCCGCGCAAAGTTCCCGCATGTGAAAAAATGGGGTTTTCAACAGGGCTTCGTCCAGCTCTTGGCAAGCTTTTGGCCAGTTGGGGAGGGCTGTTGAAAACTTAGCAGTCCGTTCGGTGCCATTTTTGTTGCGTTCGCGCCAATGGGAGACCGACTGGGTTGAAATCCGTGTTTTCCTGTGCCTATGAAGGATCTACTTTGTGACATATCGGCTTTTAGGTACTGGCGTTTGCCTCCTCAAGCCCGCGCTTTGTGCCCGCCGCTTCCACGACCGGAAGAAGACCGGCAGCGATATGATCTCGCCCGCAACCCGACGGCTGCGGTTGCGCTCGGTTTTCCGTTGTATACATTGGTTCGGACGAGAAACAAACGGACTTGCGCTGCCAGCATTAAGCAGCGGCTGTTCCTTGGTGAGCTCCCCAGGGAATCTGTGCTGGAAACGGAGCATGGATTTTTGGTCACGTCTCCTCTACTGGCGGCATTTATCATGTCGCGGCATCTGACGGATCTTCAGCTTCTTTTGGTATTGGCGGAGATGTGTGGCTTGTTTGCGGTGTGCGCTCTGCCGGCGGCACTCGAGGCGGAGCTTTCGCGTGCAATTGATTCGGGCGCGGTTTCGACAACGTTCGGTTGGGTGCGCTGCCCGTCCGAGGACGGCACCGCCTCAAATTTATGGCGTCGAGACGCTTTGGTTTTGGGCGGAGACCTTCACCGTTTTTGCTCAGATGTTTGCGGGATGCGTTACGGCAATAGATTTATGGCGGTGTCGCAACTTGTCCCATTGGGTGCCGCATCGCCTTTTGAGGTCGAGGCGTATTTGTTGCTTGCACTGCCGCGATCCCTGGGAGGTGAAGGTTTTTGCGGCATAGAGCTTAATATTGAAGTGATGCTAAGCACAAGTGCCCGAGCAATTGTAGGAAAGTCCCGCGTATATATCGACCTGCTTCTATCTTCGTCGGATGGGAGGCGACAGGTGGCCATTGAATGTCAGGGAAAGGCCTCGCACGGCCGCGCGGGGGATGGCTTGCGTGACGCAGACCGTATGACGGCCCTTCAGGCCATGGGCTACGACGTGCTTCTCCTGACACACAGACAGATATCCGATGAGGATAGATTCCGCGCGATCGTTAAGGCCGTATGCAGGATGCTCGATACTGAATATCGTGATAAAAGCTCGGATGAGCAAAGGGCTGAGGCATTATTACGGTCTGAACTATTTGTCGACTGGACAAAATTGGGAGTCATCGACGGAAAGATGCCCGTTGGACACAAAACTGCTCGATCGTGGACGGCTGCGGAACTAAGTGAGTAGACTTTCGGCACTTTGGCGACCGGGTCGTTTTGAAACAAGTTATTTACCTGCGGCTTTATAAAGCAATATGGATGGTCTGCTCGGCAAGTTCCAAAAAGTCTACTCACTTAGTTTTTGATGAGAAGCCGATGCTGAAGATAACCCTATTTCAGGGCGTCAACGAGTCCTCGAGACACAAAAGGGCCCGAACCATGCGGTCCGGGCCTCATCGAGCTAGAGGTTATGTCTCAGGCGGTTGGCTTAGCCAAAGTAGCGCTTCAGCAGGCCGGCGAAAGCCTTGCCGTGGCGAGCCTCGTCGCGAGCCATCTCGTGCACGGTGTCGTGGATGGCATCGAGACCAGCGGCCTTGGCGCGCTTGGCGAGATCGGTCTTGCCGGCGGTGGCGCCGTTCTCGGCCTCAACGCGCATCTCGAGGTTCTTCTTGGTGGAGTCGGTCACGACCTCGCCCAGGAGCTCAGCGAACTTGGCGGCGTGCTCGGCCTCCTCGTGGGCAGCCTTCTCCCAGTACAGGCCGATCTCGGGATAGCCCTCGCGATGAGCGACGCGAGCCATGGCCAGGTACATACCGACCTCGGAGCACTCACCCTCAAAGTTGGCGCGCAGGTCGGCAACGATGTCCTCGGAGACGCCCTCCATCTTGGCGACACCCACGACGTGCTCGGCAGCCCACTCGAGCTGGCCCTCCTCCTGCTTCAGGAAACGAGAACCGGGAACGCCGCACTGGGGGCACTTAAAATCCTCGGGCAGCTGGTCGCCGTCGAACTCTTCCACATAACCGCAAACGGGGCAAACAAACTTCATGATTCGATCCTTTCGATCGATGGCGATTGCGCGCTCGTCCGGTCCCGTAAGGGCCCTCTCCGGACGTGCGTCTTGACGAGTTCTATTATCCATAAATGCGACCAAATGTGAAGCCTATTAGGAATGATTTTTAATAAAACAATTTTGAGATATGAAGATGTTGATTGATTAACGATTGGCAGGCCGTCTTTGACCGCCGATGAGTACAATCGGGCGAGCAAATGTTGACCAATCAACAAATGAAGGAGTTTCCTTTATGCATCTAGCCCGTCGTGCCTGGTGCCGAACATATCAGACGGTTTTTCGCATTGCATTGCCGATCCTGCCCTATACCGAGCCGCGCATTTTGGAGCATGCCGAGGATGTGCCCGCGGTGCTTCAAAAGCGCTCGATCCAGAAGGCCCTTATCGTGACGGATCCCGGCATTGCCCGTCTGGGGCTCACGGCATCACTCGAGCGTGCGCTTACGGCTCAGGGGATTGGCGTTACGGTCTATGCCGAAACGCGTATGAACCCCACAGTCTCGAATGTGGAGGAAGCGGCGGCGCTGTATCGCGAGAACGACTGCCAGGCCATTATCGGCTTTGGCGGCGGCTCGGCTATGGACTGTGCCAAGGGCGTGGGAGCACGTATCGCGCAGCCAAACAAGCCCATCAACAAGATGCGCGGCCTGTTGCGCGTCCACCGTCTCCTGCCGCTGCTTATTGCGGTTCCCACTACCGCCGGTACGGGAAGCGAAGTCACGCTCGCGGCGGTTATCACCGATGACGAGACGCACTATAAATACCCCATTAACGACTTTGTGCTTATCCCGCGTTTTGCGGTCCACGACCCCGAGTTTACGCGCGGGTTGCCGGCGTCCATTACGGGGCAGACGGGTATGGATGCCCTGACGCATGCTGTCGAGGCCTTTATCGGGCGAAGCACCACGCCCTATACGCGCAAGATGGCGCGACAGGCGGTTCAGCTCATCCGCGATAATTTGCTTGAGGCCCATGAGCATGGAGACAACATGCGTGCGCGTCGCAATATGCTTTCGGCGGCGTATAAGGCGGGCGTTGCCTTTACGCGCTCCTATGTTGGATACGTTCATGCCATCGCACACAGCTTGGGCGGGCGTTACGGGATTCCGCACGGCTTGGCCAACGCGATCATCCTGCCGCACATGCTTCGCGCTTATGGTGACGCCGCCGCTCCCAAGCTTGCCGATCTTGCTCGCATGGCGGGCATTGCGCCGGCTACCGCGCAGGACAGTCTTGCGGCCGAGGTCTTTATCGATTGGGTCGACCGCATGAACGAGGCCCTGGGAATCCCCAAATATGTCTCGGGTATTCGCCGCTCCGATATTCCGCAAATGGCGGTCCATGCCGATGCCGAGGCCAATCCCCTGTACCCCGTTCCGCTTTTGATGGACCGCCCGGAGCTCGAGCATATGTACGAGGTCGTCGCGGGTGGTATGTTTGAGGACGAGAACTAGGAGGGTCCATGAACACCGAGGAAATTGCGCGCATCGTCGGCGATCAGCGCGCCTACTTTAAGACGCACGCCACGTTTGATGTTGATGCTCGACGTCGTGCACTCGTGAGTTTACGCGATGCGGTGCGGGCCCACGAGGCCGATATTGCCCATGCGCTCAAGACCGATTTGGGAAAGTCGCATGACGAGGCCTATATGTGCGAGATCGGCACGTCGCTTTCCGAGATTCGTCATCAGATTGCGCATGTGGCTCGATGGAGTCGTCCGCGCCTTCGTCCGTGTGACCTTGCCAATGCCGTGAGTGTGTGCAAAACGCAAGCCGTGCCCTATGGCGTCACGCTCATCATGGCGCCGTGGAACTACCCGTTTTTGCTAACGCTCGAGCCGCTCGCCGGCGCCCTTGCCGCTGGCAATACTGTGGTCATCAAGCCGAGCGCCTATGCTCCGGCATCGAGCGCGGTGCTCAGGCAAATCTGTGAAGAGACATTTGATCCGCGCCTGGTGACGGTTGTCGAGGGCGGGCGCGCCGAAAACGAAGCGCTGCTCGACGAGTGCTGGGACAAGATCTTCTTTACCGGTAGCGTTCCGGTCGGCAAGCTCGTTATGGAGCGCGCAAGTAAAAACCTTACGCCCGTGACGCTTGAACTGGGCGGAAAGAGTCCCTGCATCGTGGATGCGACGGCAAACTTGAAGGTCGCGGCGCGGCGTATCGCCGTTGGCAAATGGCTCAACGTGGGGCAGACCTGCGTGGCGCCCGACTACCTGCTGGTCGATACGCGCGTGCACGACGAGCTGCTGGGCCTCATCAAGGAAGAGACCCGCCGTATGTTTGGCGAGCATCCGCTCGATAACGAGGACTACGGGCATATCGTCAACGCCAAGCATTTTGCGCGCGTGCGCGGGCTGATCGATCCCGATAAGGTCGTGCTTGGAGGTACCGCGCGCGAGACTTCGCTCAAGATTGAGCCGACGATTTTGGACGGCGTGTCCCCCGATGACGCCGTGATGCAGGAGGAAATCTTCGGTCCCATCTTGCCGGTGCTGACGTTTGAGAGCCTAGACGAGGCCGAGACGTTTATTACGGATCGTCCGACGCCGCTGGCCCTGTATATCTTTAGCCAGGACCGTGCGGCTCAGCAGCGCTTTGTGCGCTACGTGCCCTTTGGCGGCGGCTGCGTCAACGACACGATCATGCACTTGGCTACGAGCCATATGGGCTTTGGCGGCATGGGTGCGAGCGGTATGGGCCAGTACCATGGCCGCGAGAGCTTCGATACGTTTAGCCACAAGAAGAGCATCGTGAACAAGGCTACGTGGCTGGACGTGCCATTCCGCTATGCCCCTTACGCAAGCTGGAAGCACAAGTTCGTGCGCATGTTTGTGCATTAGAATCAGATGACATAGGGGCAAACAAAATAGCCGCCCCCGCGTAAGCGAAGACGGCCACTTCTCACGATGAAAACGTGTATCGGAGTTGGCAAGACCCGCTGCCGCGGGTGCCATTCGTGCTCCTATCTTATCTGCAAGCGCTCTGTCTCGCAGACGTTGCAGCAAATGGGTGAAAGGTGCGAGCGGGCGAATTCGTGTCCGCACGAGTTCGTAGACTTCTCACTAAGGTTAAGCGCCGGTTTACCCGGCCGTTAGAGGAGTTGCCATGTACGAGCCTTCACGTGTTCTTTTGTCGTTTCATATCGCAGGATTTCAGTATGCCGACGGTGCCTTGGTCTTGGGCGATCTTAAGGTTGGCGATAAGCTGACGCTGTGTGCCGAGCGCGATAATCCCCATGACCCCGAGGCGGTTGCGATCTATTACGGCAACACCAAGCTTGGGTATGTTCCGGGAAACGAGGTCGGCCCACTGTCCTTGATGATGTATTACGGCCACGAGGACGTTTTTGAGGCCCGCGTACAGCAGGTTGCGCCCGAGCGCAGCCCGTGGCATCAGGTGCGCGTTGGCCTCTATGTGGTGGATGCTCGCTAATCGGTAAGGGAAACTGCCATGTTTGACGACGATGACCTGTTCGATTTGACGGATGATCCGTTTGAGTGGGATCTGCTGCTCGACGACGATGATCTGGAACAGGACCGTAAGAGACGGCGGGACAAGAAAACTCAGGGTGACGCTTCGAAAAAGCAGGACAAACGCAGCCGCGGCCTGTTCGGCGGGCTCTTTGGCTAACCGCCGCATCGCTGTGTCTGTATACTTAGCACGAGTTTGACGCGTTGCGAAATGAGGGCATAGACGATGATGTGGTTTACCGCCGACCTGCACCTGGGCGATACGAATATCTTGCACGACATGGATCGGCCGTTTGGCTCGGTCGAGGAGATGAACCGCAAGGCCATCGATGCCATCAATGAGTGTGTGGCTGCAGATGACCGCCTCTATATCCTGGGTGACTTTACCTATCGTTTGCCCCTGGCGGATGCTGTGCGCCTGCGCGAGCGTATCGAATGCAAGAATGTGACGCTTATCCGCGGTAACCATGACGGCGATTGGGAAGATCCCGACGTGTCGCAGATTTGGGAAGACGTGCGTGATTATCTGGAGATTGCCCCCGGCTATGCCAAGGGTCATCGTCTGGTGATGAGCCATTACCCCATGCTCAGCTGGAATGGCAAGGCGCGTGGCGCCATTATGCTACATGGGCATATCCACAGCAGGGGAGACCGCGCCAACGCGCGCAACCGCGACCGCGAACGTCCTATCCTTCGCTACGATGTCGGCCTCGACGCCAACGAGTACAAGCCCGTAAGCCGCGATCAGATTCTTAGCTTCTTTGGGCTATAGGGCGCCAGAACTACCACAAAGGGGACAGGCACCTTTGTGGTAGTTTTCACATAGATTGGAGTCGCTATGAAGCAATTGCTTATTCGTGCCGATGATATCGGTTATTCGTATGCCGTTGACCTGGGGATTGCCAGAAGCGTCAACGAGGGCCTGGTGCGCTCAGCGGGCCTTATGCCTAATATGCCCGAGGCCGAGCGTGGGTGGTCGCTCGTGGCGGATGCCGATACTGCGGTGGGCCAGCATACCAACGTGTGCCTGGGTAAGCCGTGTGCCGATCCAGCGCTCATTCCGAGCATGCTCAATGAGAATGGCGAGTTCCATAGCAGCCGTACCTTCCGCGAGCATTTTAAGCGCGGTGAGGAGCTGATAGACTTCGACGAGGCCTGCATCGAGATTCGTGCGCAGCATGACCGCTTTGTCGAGATTGTGGGTCGCGAGCCCGACTACTTTGAAGCCCATGCCGTCATGAGCAAAAACCTTAACCGAGCGATCTCGGCGGTTGCCCAGGAGCTGGGCCTTAAGGAGCAAAAGGCGAGCTTCGACCCCACGGCGGTGGTGCGTTGCGGAAATACTGATCTGCGCGCGGTGATGCATTCGATGGAGCCGGGCTACGAGCCAAAAGACTCGATTATGCAGACGGTTCGCGAGATGTCCGACGGCGAGACGGTCGTCTTTGTGTGCCACCCGGGCTATCTTGATCGTTTTATCCTCGAGAACAGCTCGCTTACGGTCGATCGTATCAAGGAAGTCGATGCGCTGATCGATCCTGAGCTGCGCGCTTGGCTTGAGTCCCAACCCGATCTTCGCCTGATTGATTACCGCGACCTGTAAGGGCCCATGCCACCACAAAGGGGACAGGCACCTTTGTGGTGGTTCTGGCGCCGTTGCCATTATGGCGGCGGCGCCTTTTTTGTCCGTGCGGCGCGGTAGAGTGTAGGCGGTTGAAATTTGCGTCCATCGAGGAGCTGCTATGAATGAGATCAAGTGCCCGCATTGTGGCGAAGTTTTTAAGGTCGATGCGTCTGGCTATGCGGATATCGTCAAGCAAGTACGCGATGCCGAGTTTTCGCGCGATCTGGATGAGCGTGTGAAGGCAGTCCAGCGCGAGGGCGAGCAGGCGCTGGAGCTTGAGCGTTCGCGTTCGGCGTCTGCCCTGCAGGAGGTGGAGTCTCGGCGCAATGCTCAGCTTGTCGAGCAGAAGAACACCGCGGAGCAGAAGCTGGCACAAGAGATTGCCAAGCGCGATGCCGAGCTTGCCGAGCTGCGCGCTAAGCTCGAGGGCGCTGCCGCAGAGCGCGAGAGTGCAAGCCAGCGCGCGGCGGTAGAGGCGCGAGCCAATGCTCAAAAAGAGAATGCCGAACTCCAGCGTGAAATTGATAGCCTGCGTGCGCAGCTTGGGCGCAAAGATGACGAAGCAAAGCTTGCCGAGTCGGCGGCGCGCAACGCCGCTCAAAACGATTTAGCTGCACGTGATGCTCAGATTGCCGAGCTGCAGGCCAGGCTTGCCGCTGCGGACAAGGCCCAGGAGATGGCGCTTGCCGCTGCCGCGGCAGAGTCGCAGCGTGAGCTCGATGCCGCTCGCAGCGAGGCCGAGCGCGCGCTTGCTGACTATCGCGCGAAGGTACAAGAGAAGTTTTCCGCCGCAAAGGCTCAGTCCGAGCAAGAGGCCGAGGGCCTGCGTGCCCAGCTGCGCGAACAGGAGCTGACGGCCAAAATGAACCTATCGGAGGCGGTCGCCGCGGCGGAGCGTGAGCGTGATGAGGCGCGTGCCAAGCTGACGAGTGAGCTGGCGGTGCGCGATTCGCGTGAGGAACAGTCCAAGGCAGCCCACGAGCTTGAGCTCGCGCAGGCCAAGCGCGTGAGCGACGAGTTGATCCGCTACAAGGACGAAGAGATTGAGCGCCTTAAGGAAATGAAGATCCGCCTGTCCACCAAGATGGTGGGCGAGTCGCTCGAGCAGCACTGCGAGACCGAGTTTAACCGCCTACGCATGACGGCGTTTCCTAACGCGTACTTTGAGAAAGATAACGATGCGTCCGAGGGCACCAAGGGGGACTTTATCTTCCGCGAGTGCGACGCGAGCGGCAACGAGGTCATTTCGATTATGTTCGAGATGAAAAACGAGAACGACGAGACTGCGACCAAGCACAAGAACGAGGACTTCTTTAAGAAGCTCGACCACGATCGTCGCCAGAAGGGCTGTGAGTATGCAGTGCTCTGCACGCTGCTCGAGCCCGAGAGCGAGCTTTACAATGCCGGCATCGTGGACGTGAGCTATCGCTACGAGAAGATGTACGTGATCCGCCCGCAGTTCTTTATTCCCATGATTACGCTTCTTCGCAACGCTGCCATGGGTTCGCTGCGCTATAAGCAGGAGCTGGCGGAGTACAAACAGCAGAATATCGACGTTACGAACTTCGAAGCCAAGATGGAAAAGTTCAAGAACGACTTCGGCCGCAACTACGAGATCGCGAGCCGCAAGTTCCAAACGGCGATCGATGAGATCGACAAGACGATTAGCCATCTGCAGAAAACCAAGGAGGCGTTGCTGTCCTCCGAGAACAATCTGCGCCTAGCCAACAAGAAAGCCGACGATCTTACCATTCGCAAGCTCACGTGGGGCAACAAGACCATGAAGGCGGCGTTTGACGAGGCGCGCGGGGCTGCGACGGAGACAAACGATGAGCCAGCCGAGGCGGATTCGTATGAGGTTGAGGATACCGAGTAAGGCATAGCGTATAGTGCAAAAGTGGGGCCGCTGGCGATGTTGCCAGCGGCCCCACTTCATTTCGTTCCAGTATGTGCGGCTAGTCCTCGAGCAGGTCCTCGATAAAGCCGACGCGGTAGTTTTTGAAGATGACCTCGCCACCGTCTTGCGTGGCGTCCAGATCGACATCGCCCATGATGCCAAAATCGTGGTCGCCATCCTCGTCGGCAAAGATCTGGTGCACGTGCCACACGTGCGCGGTCTTCTCGTCGGACTCGTCGATGGAAAACATCGCGGCGCTGCGGGCGTCTCCGTCGGTGAGGATTTCCTCGTGCTGCTCATGGTAGGCATCGAGCGCCTTTTGCCAGCGGACCTCGCTCATGCCCCAGTCCTCGTCGAGCTCGCCCAGATCGCGAACGTGCTCGCGGGCGGCAAGGGTCACGCGGCGGAAGAGCGCGTTGCGCACCAACAGCGTGCAGCCGCGGCGGTCCGCCACGACCTCGTCGATGCCCTGCGGCGGCGCGGCGTCGAGTGCAGCGGGGTTGCCGGCGTTTTCCCACTCGTCCACCAGGCTCGAGTCGACCGAGCGCACCACAAAGCCGAGCCACGAAATGATGTCGCGCAAGCGCTCGTCGCGCTTCTCGATGGGCACGGTGCGGTCGAGAGAACGGTAGGCCTCTGCCAGGTAGCGCAGCAAAATGCCCTCGGAACGGGCGATGCCGAGCTTTTGGATATAGCCCTTAAAGTCGCTCGCGCTCTCCAGCATGTCGCGCAGGACGCTCTTGGGCGAGAGCTGGTAGTCGTTGGCCCAAGGTACTTCTTGGCAGTACTTGTCGAAGGCGGCATCGAGCAAGTCCTCGAGCGGCTTTTCGTAGGTGACATCCTGGATGCGCTCCAGGCGTTCTTCATATTCGACGCCGTCAGCCTTCATTTCGGCCATCGCGCGGTCGCGCGCGGCGCGCTCCTGTGCACGCAGCACCTGCTTGGGGTCCTCGAGCGTAGCCTCGACCATCGAGATCAGATCCATGGTATAGGTCTCACTCTCGGGGTCGAGCAGCTCCAGGGCGGCAAGCAAAAACGGCGAGAGCGGCTGATCGAGCGCAAAGTCCTCGGGCAGGTCGACCGTCAGCGCGTAGTCGATGTCCGGCGCGGCGTCAGCCGGAGCGTCGGGCGCGGGCGGCACCTCGGTGCGCACGACGACGCCGGAGTCGATGAGCGTGGCGAAGATCTCGTCGGCACGAACCTCGAGCTTTGTCTTTTCCTCGGGCGTTTGCAGGCTTGTCTCGATGAGGTCGTGCACGCGGGCGCGAGCGTCGCCGCCCTGCTCGACCACGCTAATCACCATGGAGTGCGTGATACGCAGGCGCGGCTTGAGCGTTTCGGGCTGCGTCTCGATCAGACGCTCAAAGGTCTGCTTGTTCCAGGTGACAAAGCCCTCGGGGGCCTTTTTCTTTTTAATCTTGCGGAGCTTCTTGGGGTCATCGCCCGCCTTGGCCATGAGCTTGGCGTTCTCGATCTCGTGCTCCGGGGCCTCGGCGATGACCATACCCTCGGTGTCAAAGCCCGAGCGACCGGCACGACCAGCGATCTGATGGAACTCACGGGCGCGCAGGCGGCGCATCTTGTAGCCGTCGAACTTGGTGAGCGCGGTGAGGACCACGGTGTGGATGGGCACGTTGATGCCAACGCCGAGCGTGTCGGTGCCGCAAATGACGGGCAGTAGGCCCTGCTGCGCCAGGCGTTCGACCAGGAGGCGATAGCGCGGCAGCATACCGGCGTGGTGCACGCCGACGCCACATCCGAGCAGGCGCTTGAGAATCTTGCCAAAAGCCGTGGAGAAGCTCGTGCCTTTGGCGGCTTCCTTAATAGCCTCGCGCTGCTCCTTGCTGGCAATGCCAAAGTTGGCGAGGGATTGCGCCGTCGCAAGGGCGGCGTCCTGGCTAAAGTGCACGATATAGAGCGGGGCCTCGCCGCGGCGCATGGCGAGCTCGACCGTGCCCTCGAGGGAGGTCGTCACATAGTCGTAGCTCAGCGGAACAGGACGCGGGGCATCGACGACCAAGTCGCAAGCAGCGCCGGTGTGCTCCTCGAGTGAGGCGGCGATGGCAGCGACATCGCCGAGCGTGGCGCTCATGAGCATAAACTGCGTGTGGGGCAGGGTGAGCAGCGGTACCTGCCAGGCCCAGCCGCGGTCGGGGTCGGCAAAGTAGTGGAACTCGTCCATGGCTACGCAGCCCACATCGGCATCCTCGCCCTCGCGAAGTGCATCGTTGGCAAGGATTTCGGCCGTGCAGCAGATGACGGGCGCCTTGGTGTTGATATGCGTATCGCCGGTGATCATGCCGACGTTATCGCGGCCGAGCACCTGTACCAGATCGAAGAACTTTTCACTGACCAAGGCCTTGATGGGGGCCGTGTAATAACAGCGTTTGCCCTGTGCCATGCCCATAAAGAGCATACCCAGCGCGACGAGCGATTTACCCGATCCGGTCGGTGTGCCTAAAATGACGTGATCGCCGGCAGCCAGATCCATGAGGGCCTCTTCCTGGTGGTCCCACAGCTCAATGCCGCGATCGCTCGTCCATTCAAGGAAGCGTTCGAAGGCCTGGTCGGGCGTGAGCCATGGTTCGGGCTCGCTGCCGTCCTCGGGCTCCCACCAGGTGGGGGAGAGCGCGCCGAGCGAGCCAAACTCGGCTTCGGTTCCCGTGCCGCCCGAGAATGAGCTGGCGGCGCCGGCGCCGGAGACGGTGCTGGCGGCGGTGTCTGTCGTGGTCTGTGCCATGTGTTTGCTTTCTCTCGCGATTGTCCGCCAACTATTATGGCGTAGCGGCGGCGCGGGGTGCCAGCGCGCGAGAAAATGCAGGAAATGGGCGTTCTGCCCAGCCGTTTGGTGCAGTTGCCAGCTAAGTGAGTAGACTTTTTGCAATATCGCGAGCACATGGCTTTTGCGTAAGGGATTTACCTGCGGTTTTAGTTTTCGTTATGTGGGTTGTGCTTGGCTATTGCTAAAAAGTCTACTCACTTAGGTTTGAGGGTCGTTCGCTGGCGCCTATTTGCGCTTGTTTGCTGACGCCGCGACCATCAGAGGCCCCTAGGACTCTTGTGGCAGGCGCTTCTTGCCTTTGCGGGCGCGGTTTTTAAAGTTCGCGACGGCTTCTTCCATGCCCAGAGGTACATAGGTGAGCTCATCGAGGTTGTCGGGCAGGTAGCAGGCAAGGCTTTGCTCCTGCGCTCGGCCTGCTGCGAGTTGTTCATCGCTGGGCTGCGCGCCGGGTGTGGCGCAAATGCCATAGACGGCGGCACCCATCTCGCGCGTGCGGCATTCATATTCGGTCTCGGGGTGCTCGGGATGGTCGCGGCGGACGTCGTCACTAACCCAAAGCGTGTCGTAGCCGGCCGCGGCAAACTGCCCCAGGGCGTAGTCGCGCAATGGCTTGCTATCGGTTCGCAGCGTGACGGTGGCGCCGGCTGCAAAGAGCGGGCGGTAGAGCATCAGATGGTCGACATGGACGAGTCGTTTTTGGGCGTACTTGGCCTTGGGCTGCGGCGTGGGAAAGTTAATGGTGATGGCATCGAGCTCGCCTGCGGCAAATAGCCGCGGTAGCGATGCGGCGCCTCGGGGCAGGACGAGTGCGTTGGACAGCTCCTGCTCGCAGATTTTCTGCGCGGCATAGGCGATGCAGATGGGCTCCTGGTCCATGCCGATAAAGAGGGTGTCGGGTTCACGGTGAGCTCGCTCAACCAGATAGGTGCCTTTGCCGCAGCCCAGATCTAGATGAAGGCGGGTGAAGGGCTTGCCGCCTGCGGGCGCACAGGCCTCGCGCCAATCTCCGGCATAGGCCTCGGGGTTCGTCTCAATCGCATCGGCGTAGCGCTCCAGGCGCTCCTCGAGCACAAAGTTCTTAGGCGTGCGAACGTGGACGGCTCCCATGAGGCTCCTTGGTCATAAGTGTGGAACGCATAGCTGCACGTTCCGTCAATGGGTTGAAAAAAGGGGTGGGCATGGTTTGCCCGAAAATTGCGGCGCGGCTCGACGGCGAGTCGTCGGTGCCTACAGGCGCTTGAGAATCACATAGCGGTTGAGATCGCCGCTGCGACCGTCAGCATGGAAGCGCTCAAGCTCGCGCACGGGGACCTCGCCGCTCTTGTAGAACGTACGCACGCCGCGCACCAGGTCGGTGATCTGCTGATCGTCAAAGTGATGGCAATAGCGGTAGGCGTGGCGGTCGTTTTGCCAGCCAATAAGGTGGTCACCGGCTTCAAACTGCGCGGAATCGTAACCCTCAAACGGCGGGGTGAGCTCGGCGCGGGCTTCGGCTCGAACGGCCTTGCGCGCCATGCGCTCGTCGTTCATAAACTCCCAAAAGCTGATGGCGATGATGCCGCCCGGGCGCGTCTGCCGCACCAGGGCGTCGAGCACGCGTACGCGGTACTCGCACGACGGCACGTGGTGCATAAAGCCAAAGCAGACCGAGATGTCGGCGAGCGGGGCGTCGAAAAGCACGTCGGGCGTCTCGGCGGGGTTGAGTTTCATGAGGGCATCGAGCACGTCGAGTTCTTGGAAGTGCAAGTTAGGAATGCGCAGGGCGTGGCCGCGTGCATCGATGGCCAGGTCCTGGCACGAGTCGACGCCATAGAACTCGAAGGGGCAGCTGGCGTCTGCCGAGGGGCTCGTGCCGTCCATGCCTTTGGCAGCCAGCGTGCCGCCGGCGGCAAAGTTCTCGAATCGCATATTGCCGCAGGCGAGATCGAAGACGCGGACGGGATGCTCGATCGTGGCGACGTCGAGCTGTTCGAGCGCGATGTCCATGGTGCGCACCCAGCCGGGCCACGGGGCCTGGCGCGTATCGGAAAAGGAGGCGGAGTGCTCGCGATAGAACGTGTTGTTGAGCTGGATGAGCGATGAGGCGAAATCGCGGTTCACGGCGCGGAACTCCCTCCGTTGGCGGTGCGGAATAAACAGTACGACCATACTACCGTTAACGCCGCAACGGGGACAACCGAGCTGCGGGTCATTGCTTTGTTTGGACACATTTCCGCAGCTCATATGCACCCGCAACCGCCGGTTGTCAAAAATCTCACTAAAATAGGTGGCATGTTTTTGGCGGTGGCGGATACATTTTTAACTGTGCAAGGCGCCTAAGAACAAAAACGGTCCGGCGGCACGGCTGGCAAAAGCATAGGAGGAACCATGAATGTAGAAACTGCGCAGCGGCTCGCCGACCTTCGCCGCAGCAAAGGCTTTAGCCAAGAAGGGCTGGCACGAAAGCTGGGGCTGTCGCGCCAAGCGGTCAGTAAATGGGAGCGTGCAGAGAGCTCGCCCGATACCGAGAACCTGATCTCGCTCGCCAAACTCTATGGCGTGAGCCTGGACGAGCTGCTCAATCCGAGCGATGAGATCGAGGACGATATCGAGTTTGAGAACGAGGACCGCGCCCGTCAGCGCGAGGCCGAGGCGGCAGAGCGCGCGCGTACCCATGAGGCGGCGGCACGTGCCACCGAGGCGGCAACACAGGCGAGTGATGCTGCGGCCAAGGCGGCGCAAGCGGCAAGCTGGAGTGCACAGGCCGCCAATGCCGCTACGGCGCAGGCGACGAGTGGCGGCGCAGTTGGCTCGACTCCGGTGAAGGGCCCGTTCCAGTCATTCCCGTATTGGGCCGTGTGCTGGCTGCTGTTCTTTTTGCTGATGTTCCTGTTTGGCGCCGGCCCCTTTGCCGCGCTGATCTTCTTTACGATTCCCATCTATCACTGGGTTGCGCGTGCGCTCGATGGTGATTGGGCACGCGGGGATATTCAGGTTGGTCCGGCGCCGGCGGCGGCTAGGGCTCAGAATGCTTCCGCTCCGGTTGATACTGACGTGGCTACCGCGACTACCGCTGACCCGATCGCCAAAGAGGGTGATGAATGATGAAGCTTTCGCATGAATCCAAGGTACGCTTGGGCGTTGGCATCGGAGCGTTCGTGCTCATCATCGGACTTGTCTTTGGCACTTCGCGGCTATTGGCTCATTCCGATATGGTGCGTACGACCGGTATTCTATCTGGCAATTTGTCTGATTTTGACGATATGTTTGACGACGATGATCTCTTGGATAACGGCAACTATTCCGCTCGGCCTCAACAGCTTTCGAGCGAAACGTTTGATGCCGACGCGTTCACATCGCTTGACTTGGACGTGACGTCGGGCACGGTCGAGATCAAACACGTCTCCGGCGGGCCGGTGCGCGTAATTGAAAGCGGGCGTGTGGCAACGGGGACCGTTGCCTTCGATTCGGCAACCCAAAATCTGGCCGAAATCAAGGGCTCTACGCTCAAAATTCGCCAGTTCGATTGCGATGACGAGCGCGCCATTGACCGCACGGTTACCGTCGAACTGCCGCGCGAAGTTGCCGATAACATGGTGGGCATTACAGCGAATGTAGGATCGGGCGATCTGACGGTCACGGACATTGCGTGCCATGACCTCAACCTGACTTTGGACTCGGGAGACGTTGAGTTTGCGGGCACCGTGACCGACACCCTGAATGCCAAGGTCGGTTCGGGCGATGTGACGTTCGAGCTCTACCAGGCCCCCGCGAAGTCGATGGACGTGAGCGTGGGCTCGGGCGATGTGGAGATGACGGTTCCGAACTCGACGGGCTTTAAGGCGAGCCTTACCCTGGGTAGCGGCGACTTCGAGAGCGATTTCCTTCCGCTTGGCTACGACGGCGAGACCATTTTGAATCTTGAATTCGATAACGGCGATAAGTCTGCCACGTATCGTTTTAAGGTCGGTTCGGGCGACATGTCGTTTGATCCGGAGTGACAGACGGCTATCGAAGACTTATAAACCATAGCCGCGCTCTTTGATGGAGGCGCCGGGGCCGTGGTCGGCTTCGGCGCCTTTGCCTTTACAATGGGGACATGGAACAGATTATCTTGAACATACTCGAGGCCCTGCGTCGCGGCGAGACCGTGGACGACAAAGCGCTCGTCAAACTGATACATGCCGAGGCGCGCCGTGAGGGTGCCGACAAACGCGATTTGGCCAAGCGCCGCTTGCTGCCGTTTTACCAGCGGGTGAAGCGCGAGGAGCTGGCACGTTGGGCTGGGTGGAATGTCGATTCCGATCTGGAGCGTCAACTGCTGCAGGTGTTGCGTATGAAGCCTCGTCGCACGGCTTCGGGCGTGGCAACCATTACCGTCATCACCAAGCCGTGGCCGTGCTCGGGCGATTGCCTGTTTTGCCCCAACGACCTGCGCATGCCCAAAAGCTATTTACATGCCGAGCCGGCGTGTGCCCGTGCAGAGCAAAACTGCTTCGATCCATATCTGCAGGTGAGCGCCCGTTTGACCGCGCTTTCGCAGATGGGTCATGCGACCGATAAGATCGAGCTCATTGTGCTTGGCGGTACCTGGAGCGACTATCCGCAAGGGTATCAGATGTGGTTTATGTCGGAGCTCTTCCGCGCGCTCAATGACGATGCCGTGGCCGGCGTGGCGGCCAACCCCATGTTGGCGCGTCCGGGCATCAGCCGTGCCGAGGCAGGGCGCCTGCTCGATGACGCTCCCGCCGATGCCCTGCCGCCGGTGGTGGCGGAGCGTCGCGAACGCTATCGGGCCGTCGGTATTGCGACCGACGAGGCCGAGCTTGCGAGCGGTGTTACCGACGAGCAGGGGCGTGTGGATGCTGCCGTGGGCGGCTATAACCGCGCGGTGCGTCGTCTGTACGGCCCTGGTACGCCGTGGGGCGAGGTTGCCGAGTGGCAAACGACAACGATGGAAGAGCTCGAGCGCCAGCAGCGCATCAACGAGACGGCGAAGCATCGTGTGGTGGGGCTCGTTATCGAGACGCGCCCCGATGCCGTAACGCCGCAGGCGCTCACGCTCATTCGTCGCCTGGGCTGCACCAAGATTCAGATGGGCATCCAAAGCCTTGACCAGCACCTGCTCGACATCAACGAGCGCCGTATTACGGTGGCACAGATCGAGCGAGCGTTTTCGCTCGCGCGCCTATTTGGCTTTAAGATCCACGCGCACTTTATGCTCAACTTGTTGGGTGCTACGCCCGAGGAGGACAAGCGTGACTACGAGCGCTTTATGACCGAGGGCGCCTTTATGCCCGACGAGGTCAAGGTCTACCCGTGCGCGCTCATCGAGGGCTCGCGTCTGGTGGGCTGTTACGAGCGTGGCGAGTGGCGCCCCTATACCGAGGACGAGCTGCTCGATGTGTTGGCCAACGACATCGTGGTGACGCCGGCGTTCTGTCGCATTAGTCGCATGATTCGCGACTTTAGCTCCGACGACATCATGGTGGGCAACAAGAAGCCCAACCTGCGTCAGCTCGTTGAGAACCGCCTAGCTGCTCGGGGTGACGGTGCGACGGTGCGTGAGATTCGCTATCGCGAGATCAGCACGGCGGGTGCCGACTTGGCCGAGCTGTCCCTTGATGAGGTCGCGTACGAGACGCCGGTGACGAGTGAGCGTTTTTTGCAATGGGTGACGCCCGAGGGCAAAATTGCTGGTTTTTTGCGCCTGTCTCTGCCCGTTCGCGCTTTTGTTGCCGCGCATGCGGACGAGCTGCCGACGATGCCGAACGAGGCGATGATTCGCGAGGTGCACGTGTATGGCATGGCGGCACGCGTGGGCGACCAAGGCCAGGCGGCCCAGCACCATGGACTGGGTCGGTCGTTGGTGGAGCGTGCGTCCCATATTGCTCGGGACGCGGGCTATACGCACATCAACGTGATAAGCGCGATCGGTACGCGCGAGTACTATCGCCATTTGGGTTTTTATGACCACGGACTCTATCTGCAAAAGGAGCTCTAGATGAACAGGCCGAGTGTTTCTGCTGGCGTCGTTGCCGGTGTTGCTCTGGGAGCCGCGGCGCTTGGTGCGGCCGCCGTCGCTGTTCGTGCTGCCTGTCTGCAGGTTGCGCGAACCCGCAATGGGTTGGCGCGTGTGAAACGCGTGCACGATGAGGGCGGCGACGAAGTCCGCGTGTTGGTGCAAGGCGGCGTCTACCAAAGCGCAAGCTACGTTGGTGAGCGTTGGGCGGAGCCCGTCTTTGCGTACTATCGCGCGTTTGACGACGTGTTTGAGGCCGAGGAAGCGATGCGCGACGCTTATGGTCACGGTATCGACCGCATGCTTATGTTGGGCGGCGGCGGGTTTGCCTATCCTAAGTTCGCGCTGATGTCGCACGAGGGCTTGCGCATGGACGTCATCGAGTATGACGGAGAGATAACGCGTCTGGCGCGCCGTTGGTTCTACCTGGATGAGCTGGAGCACACGGTGGGCGATCGCCTGCGGGTGATTACCGCTGAGGCTCGCTCATATCTGGGCGTGACGAGCGTGGGTCATCGTCGCTACGACGTGCTCGTGAGCGATTGCTTTGGCGGTGCCGAGCCCGTGCGCGAGCTGGCAACCGTTGAGGCGTTGCGTTTAGTGCGGGGCAGCCTGAACCCCGGGGGTATCTACGTGGCCAATATCGTGAGCTCAAACGAGGGGAGCGACGTGACGTTCCTGCGCGACTGCACTGCCACGGCACTCGAGGTATTCGCCCACGCCTGGGTGGTCCCATGTGGCGATGCGGAGTTCGGCGGCGAGGAAAACTACCTGCTCATCGCCAGCGACGGCGACTATGCCTTTGCCGAAGCCGTGCCCTTCGACACCGACTTCCTTGGCACTGTCCTTCACGACAAATAAGTCTCCCCGTCCCAAAAAGACTGGTCTTAGGCGTGGTCGCGCCAGCCGAGAACGCGCTGCTTCATACCCTCGATGTCGAGCACGCCTTCGGCAAAGCCCTTGCGCACGAGCTCTTCGGGAACAAACTCGTCGTAGCGGTCAAAATAAGGCACCTCGCCGGGATAGACGAGCTCGATGGGATCGAAGTCCTTCTCGGCCTCGGCGGCGAGCACCTCAAAGAACGTCTCCTCGTCGGCCTTCATCTTAAACTGCATAAAGTACGGGCGTGATGGGTCGAGTCCGTGAAGGCCCAACTCCGCGGCACATTTAATCTTGAGCATGCGCTCGAGGGCCAAAAAGGCGTAGCTGCCCAGCCAGGGGAAGAGCACCCAGGTATCGCCGCCCAGGTTAATGAGCGGTTTAGTTCCCGCGCCCGAAATCTCGGCCGTATGACGAGCCTGCGCCAAGCGGGCCCGCGCGTTACCCATAAGGTACGGATACGCCGCGTGCTCGTTGAGCGCCTTGCGCATGCGCTCGAGTACGTGTGTATTGATGTCACCGGGACAGTCGCCAAAGTAGGCCGGCACCCGGCCCTTGACCTGCGTGGCAAAGACGGTGTGGCGCTTCCAGTCCACTTCCTCGACAATCCAGCAGTGTCCGGCGATGGCGATGCGCTCACCGGGCGGTGGCGGATTGACGATCGTGCCCAACTCGGCCGACTCGCTGCGAACGGTGAACTCCTCGTTTTCCTGGAACACGGCGTAAAACTTAAAGTTGTTAATGATGCGCTCGCCCGCGAGGCCCACAATGAGCCCACCGCCCTCGGTGACCTGGATGTGGTCGATCTTGATGAGGTGGCGCAGCAGTACGCGATAGTCATCGGCCGAGACGCGGTGGAAATAGCTGAGCGTGAGCACGCGCTGGGCAAGCTCTGCCGGCGTGAGTTCGCCGGTGCTGGCGAGGGTCGACATGGTCTGGTGATAGAGCAGGCTGTAGGGGAGTCGATCGAGTTCGGGCGGCTCGACCCACTTTTCCTCGCGATAGAGTTGTACGAGCGCGATGCCCTGGAGGAGCTTCCAAGGTATCGTTTCAGGCATCATCGTGCGCGGCTCGGGCTCTTCCTCGCGCATGACAAACCACATCTCGGGCGGAAGATCGCGGCGTCCCGTGCGCCCCATGCGCTGCAAAAAGGAGCTGACGGTAAACGGTGCATCGATCTGGAACGCGCGCTCCAGGCGACCGATATCAATGCCGAGCTCCAGCGTGGAGGTGGTGACGGTTGTCTGTGCCTGTTCCTCGTCGCGCATGAGCTCTTCTGCCGTCTCGCGTAGCGATGCCGAGAGGTTGCCGTGATGGATAAGGAAGCGGTCGGGCTCGTGCCGGCTCTCGCAGTAGCTACGCAGCATGGAGCATACGGCCTCTGCCTCCTCGCGCGAGTTGGCAAAGACCAAGCACTTTCGGCCGCGCGTGTGCTCAAAGATATATCCCATACCGGGGTCGGCGTTGTCTGGTGCTGTATCGGTGGGGTTGAGTAATGCCTGTTCGGGTGCTTGGGGGATGTCGACTTCGCCCTCGGGGGCCGAGGAAGCTTGGCGGTCCTTGGGAGCGGCCTTGCCCTGTGCCCGCTCACGACGTTGACGGCGCTCCTCTTGTGTGAGCTGTCCGCTGTGACGCATGTCTTGGGCGCCGGCGGGCAGTGCCGCGGATGCCGCCGCATCGATGCGCTCGCACGCAAGCACTTCGGCCTCTTGAGGACCTGTACCCATGAATCCCCGCTGCTGCGCCTGGGGGCCCGAGTTGTAGAAGTGCTCCATGGAGATGCGCCACACGCGACGCGGTTCCTCAAAACGGGGGATAATGCAGTCGCGCCCCGTTCCCTGTGAGAGAAAAGCGCCCGTGCGCTCGGGGTCGCCGATGGTAGCCGAAAGGCCAATGCGGCGAGGCTGCACGCCGGCCATGCGCGAGAGTCGCTCGATAAGGCAGAGCGTTTGCCCGCCACGGTCGCCGCGCATGAGCGAGTGGACCTCATCGATGACCACGTAGCGCAGGTCGCAAAACATGCGCGGGATCGCCATGTGCTTATGGATTAAAAGCGCTTCGAGTGACTCGGGTGTAATCTGCAGGATACCGCACGGTTTTTTAATGAGCTTAGCCTTGTGCGACTGCGAGACATCGCCATGCCAGTGCCAGACAGGGATATCGGCCTCTTCGCAGAGGTCGTTGAGGCGGACGAACTGATCATTGATGAGCGCTTTGAGGGGGCCGATGTAGAGGGCGCCCACGCTCGCGGGCGGGTTCTCCCAAAACTCGGTCAGGATGGGAAAGAAGGCTGCCTCGGTTTTGCCGGAAGCTGTGGATGCCGTTAGGAGCACATTGTCTTGTGTGTTAAAGATGGCATCTGCCGCCGCAACCTGGATAGAGCGCAGACTCTCCCAATCGTGGGAGTAGATGAAGTCTTGGATAAACGGAGCATATCGGTCAAAGGCGTTCACGGGGCCTCCCCTCAAATACGAACCTCTCAATGCGGTTGGCAATGGTTTGCTGCATTGTTGTCTCAACGTTTGTGCAGATAAAAGCTGCCAAAATAGACCTGTCCCTTTTTGGCAGGTTAGATGGTGAATTCGGCGAAGTTGCGGTCGCCGTCTGCGGTGCCGGTGTCGCCTGTTGCGGCTGCCGGTGCCAGCGCGTCGCCGCCGACGCTTTGCAGCAACTCGGCCACGTTTGCATCGGGGTTCTGGCACAGGATATCGAGCAGCTCGATAAAGTCACGGATGACCTCACGCGGCGTCAGGTGCGTATCGGCTCCCACGCGGCCAAACTCAATCTTGAGAAAGTCTACCAAGTCGTTCTCGGTAAGCGTGGGCGTCCAGCCAAAGTATCCGGCATGGATCTGCATGAGTTTTTCGATCAGCACCAGCAACTCCTCGTAGGTGAGTGGCTGCAGGCGGATGATGGGCGCGAGCATGTCCTTAAGGTCCTCGCGTGCAAAGCGGCCCTGAGCGAGTCGACTTCGCAGGGCCTCGTAGGAGAACACGCCACGGCGGCGGTCTTCGATGGAGGTTGGCGTGCCGCCCATGATCATGCCCAGGTACTGCGCCTTGCCCTGGAGCGTGTCGTTGTACATGGTCAGGATCTTCTCGTAGTTGTATTGGCGCGTGATGGCGTTGGGAATCTTATACAGATTCACGAGCTCGTCGATGAGCACCAGCATGCCCTTGTAGCCGCTGCAGACCAAAAAGCGCGCAATGAGCTTAACGTAGTCGTACCAGTCGTCATCGCTGATGATGGTCGAGGAGCCCAGCTCGGCGCGTGCCTCACTCTTGGTGCGGTACTCGCCGCGAATCCATTTGGTCACGCGGCTCATAGCTTCTTCGTCGCCCTCGGATACGGCCGCGCGGTAGCGGCGGAGCATGCGGGCGAAGTCGAAGCCGTGGACCATTTCCTCGAGTGGGGCCAGTTGGGCATTGACGGCAGACTCGTCGGCATCGGCACACGAGGCGACCCAGCGATCCAGGATAAGGTTGAGCGCACCGCCCTCGGGGCGCGTCTTGGTCGATATGTTGCGGATGAGCTCGCGGTAGGTGGCAAGGCCCTGTCCCTGGCCGCCCTGCAGGCGGCGCTCAGGGGATAGGTCGGCATCGGCGACGACGAATCCCTCGCCCATGGCGTGCGTGCGGATGGTCTGGAGCAAAAAGCTCTTGCCGGCGCCGTAACGACCGACCAGGAAACGGAAGCTTGCGCCGCCATCGGCGATGAGGCTCAGGTCGGTGAGCAGAGCACGGATCTCGACCTCGCGCCCCACGGTGATATAGGGAAGGCCGATGCGCGGGACCACGCCGCCCTTGAGCGAGTTGAGAATGACGGCGGCGACGCGCTTGGGCACGCGGGGTGCTGCGGATGCGGTATCACTCATGGTCTAGGTATCCTCTCACGTCTGCTTCGTAGTCCTCGATAATCTGCGGTCCTGCTGAGCCAAATTCAATAACGGTGTCGCCCACCAGGTCAAAGAGCGCTTCGTTGATGCTATCGACGAGCATGTTCTCACTCTTGCCCGACTGTGCCACCGCCAATGTGGCCTGCGCCGTGTTCCGCTCGAGGAGCGCGCGAAGGAAGGCATCTGCGGCGGGCGCGAGTTTGTTCGCAGCTTCGGCAGACGCGGGCGTTACGGGCGCGGGCACAGACACGAGGAGCGGTGCCACGACGCCAAACTCTTCGGTGGAGACAGTCGGCTCGTCGGGTTCGTCTTGCCGTGTGGCCATCTCGCCAGGTCCGGCGGTCATGCTGGGCGCAGACTCGGTGTTCGGTTGCTCGATAAGCGTCGCCTCGGCTTCCATAGGCACATCATCCTCGCGCTCCTCATCAATCAAAAGCGCTTCACGCGTTTGCGCGGCGGCGCTCCGAATGTGCCCCAGCTGACTCAAATCGATATCGATCTTGACAGGCTGGTGCGCGGCGTCCCACGAAAGCCATGCCACGATCTCGTCATCGATGATCTTGGCCAGATATTTGGGGACCTTCTCCTCCTTTAGGGGATGGGTGGGGTCTAGGGCCAGGCGCAGGCGTTGGTCGCAGGCGCGCATCATCTCACCGAGCTTGCTACTTTTTTGTCTGCTGCCGTGGATGCGCATGCATTCCCAAAAGCCATTTTGGCAGCGGTAGATGTGAATGGGGTCCAGGTGATATTCGCAGTCCTCGTGGCGCTCGGGCGCAAAGAACACGGCCGAGGCAAACATGGTGTAGGGCATGGCCGTCTCCTCCCCAAACAAGCTCGCTACGATGCCGGTCTTTCGGTGCGTGTCATAGTAGCGCGCCATACGGACATACACGGCGCATGCCACGTGGCGCAGGTCGCGATGGTGGGAACAGTCGAGCCGTGAGTTATTCAGGTTGTACGTGGAGAGGGCGTTTATAGCGGTCATGAGTCGCTCCTCGCCTGCCTCGTCGGGCGGAAGGGGGAGCGTGGGCTCGGAGGTCTTGCGACGCGCGGGCGGCAGGTCTGACGGCGTTGGCGCGGGCGCAAGGTCTCGCGCCGCACGCCGCAGCTCGATAAGGGCGTTGTCGAACATGACGGTTTTAGAGTCGCGAAGCAGCTTGGGGTCGAGTCCGTGGAACACGGCGTAGTCCTGCAGCCACACGCGTGCGAACCGGTCGATGCCGGGTTCAAAGGCGCGATAGGCATCCCAAAAGGCCTTGATTTTGTTAAAACCATCGAGTGGGTCATCTACGCCAATGCCGCAAATCAGCTCATAGAGATACAGGAAGGCAAAGGACGTAGACGTTTCCTCGACGGTTCCGCGGCGCACTTGGGTGCGCCAGGTAAAATAGCCGCGCAGCTGCCGATCGCTCATGGCGTTATAGGTGGGAAAGTACGACTTGAATGTGCCGTTGTAGGGGCAGTCGTCCTCAAAGTCGGCCATCAGCAGGCCTTGGCGGTAGAAAAGCTCGGCTTCCGAAAGCCAACGTCCCGCGCCACCCTTGGGGTCTTCTTGCCAACGCGATATCTCACGCATTTTGCGGTACTGATCGGGAAGGAAGTTCTGCATCTGACGACCGGTTTTGAGAATCGGCTCGTCAGCATAGACTTCGTTTGAGAAGCGAGCAGACTGATGGGTCCGGGCCTCGGCCATAATGCGCTCGATGAGCATCTTGATGTCCTGGTCGGCCACCGCTTCTCCTCTCCTAACGCAGCTTCGGTGACCTCATATCATAGCACAGCATCAAACAGGTGTTCGAGATACCGCTACGTAGATAGATTTAGAACAGGAGGGCGTAGATGACGGCTATGACAACGGAGGGGAGCATATTGGCCGTGCGGAAGGTCTGAGGACGGATGAGGTTGACGCCGACGCAGAAGATGAGTATAGAGCCCACGAGCGATAGACTGTCGAGGGCGGCGGCGGTCATGATGGGGGAGAGCGCGCCGGCAAACAGCGTAATCGTTCCCTGGAATACGGCAACGGGCAGGGCGGAGAAGATGCAGCCGCGGCCGAGCGAAGCCGTCATGGTGCAGACGATGATGCAGTCCAACGCGCCCTTGAGGGCAAGCGTGGACCAGTCGCCGAGCAAGCCGTCTTGGATTGATCCCACGATAGCCATGGCACCGATGCAGACGGTCAGCGATGTCGAGACAAAGGCATTGGTGAACTCGTTGTCTCCCTCGCTGCCGGTTTTGCGCTTGAGCCATTCGCCCAGGTTTTCGATGCCGGCTTCCAGGTTAACGGCCTCGCCGATGAGCGAGCCGAGGGCAAACGAGACGATGAGCATGGTGGTGCCGGTGGTCTCCAGCGCTTTCCCGTCAATGACGAGCATCTTTTGCATGGTGCCGCCCAGTCCGATAAACAAAACGCACAGCCCCGACGCCTTCATGAGCGTGTCTTGGATGCGGGGTGTGATAAAGCGTCCGCCTATAAGGCCCAGCAGTCCGCCCGCAATCAAAAGTGCGACGTTGATGACCGTTCCCAAACCCGGCATGAACCCTCCCATATTGATGCCAACCTGGCAATCGTAGCAGAACGGGCTGCAGGGTGCGTCATGCCTCATCCTATACGTTATATAAGTAGTATTAATGACGGCATTTGGTACCCAAGCCTCAGCCTCCCATCACGACATAGGGGCTGTAATCGAAGCACAGCGTCATGAGTCGCTGCGGGGACTCAATGGCCGCGGCGATGATATCGGCATCTCGAGCTCGGTCAAATCCCACGAGCTCAATTTGATACGAGACGTCTTCCATTTTATGGAGTATCCGGTTATTCAGGAGGTTCTCACCGTCGAATTCCTCGGTTTTGCCTCCGCCCGAGGTTACGGCATACAGGTGCAGTTTTGCGGTGGTCGCAGGGTCGGCGACCGTGAGGTTGTCGATTTGGTTGGCCGTGCCCTTTGCCCCAAGCAAGGTGAGCAAGGTGGGGGCTACGACCTCGCCCGATGGCAGAAAAACAACTTCGACGGTTTTAGGGAATGCGATAATGGCTGCTTTGCGGACGGGCTTATCGGCAGCGGTGACCTCAATGCTCGCGGCGTCGACGGTTTCCGTGCGGTCGAGCGCGACCATCATGCAACAATTGCCCTCGTCGATGTCTGCCGGCATGGGACACCCCAAGTTTTCGCCAGCTTGCGTGCCGCCCACTGCGGTGGCTGTTTCGCTTGGCTCGCTGAAAGTGGCTGAAGGACCGCTCGATGGCGGTGTTATGCCGCCTGGTGCGCCATTGTCCCCAGGCGCTATTTCACCGCTGCTCTCGCTGGAGTCGCTTGCGATGTCACCCGTCGAGGGGGCGAGTCCGACCGCTCCTACTCCGCTCCATTCCATCTCGAGGAGCGCCGGATCGACAAGGACGTGATGCACATCTTGCGTTTCGGCACTGATATCGACAGGACCGGGATTTGCCCCTCGCGTCAGGCTGAGCGATCCGGTCCGCTGTTTGCCCCGAATCCCCTGGCTTTCTGTGTCGTTCGCGTAGAACATCAGGGTGATCTCGCCATTCGCCGTGGCGTCGGTGCCCGCCTTGGTCATTTTCAGCGATGCGGTGAATGAGATGGCGGGCTGCGTGCCATCGGCGCTCGAGGGGACGCAGCCCAGGCATACACCTCCTCCGTCTTCGAAAAATGTGCTGTCGAAGGCGACCGTTGCCCCGTCTGCCGAGTCATCGGACAGGGTGATGTCGAGGCGCAGCTCCACGTCGCAGGAATCGCCATCGGCATCAGTTGCAGCTGCGCGCCATGTGCAGATAACGCATCCCGTTAGGGGGCCGTCCACTGTGCTCGAGTGCTCGGTATCCACGACTATCGAGCTGTTCGTGCAGCGACGGAGACACCCCGAGGTCGAAATGCTTGCCTGCGCAAGCGAGAAGCGTTGGCGCGCGATGGTGCTCATCTGGTTTGTGGCGAGACAGTTGACGGCAGGTAAGGGGACGTCCACGGCGGGTGTCGCTAGGGCGGCGACGGGCATGCCGGTGGCAAGCGCACTGCAGAGCGCGGCAACGGGCAAAAGGTTCTTTGATGCCATGGACTCTCCTTACCTGTTCTGGACGGAATCGATTTGTGTGGCTACTGGTTGCGTTTGATGTGCAGGCCAAGGCCGATGGCGCTTGCGCCTGCCGCGGCGATTCCTGCTGCCAGGAGCTGTCGCGTGTCGCCCGTTTGCGCGAGGGGCTCATGTTGGCCACTGCGTTCGAGCTCCGATAGATCGACAGTCACCTGCGTAGCAGCCTGCGCCTGCTCTTGTTGGGCAAAGGCGGCGATCGGGGCAAACGTTACAACGCCGACGATAGCGGCAAGGACAATCGCCTTAGGCCGTGTGCGCACCGGGCTCGACCGTCCACGTAATGCTTGCGACCTGGTCGCCCGTGCCGGTCACATGGAAGATGTCTCGCGTGACGCGGGCGACATTGCCGCTCGTCTTGAGCTTAATCTTGTCCGCACCATCGGCGATGCCCTGGTAGCCCATGTCGAAGGATGCATTTTTGGAAAGGTCGAGGCCCACTTCCTGTGTCGCGGCGTGGGCGTCTTGGAGTGCCTTGTCGGGGCCGACCTTAAAATCGATGGAGTTCTGGGCGGTCCCCGTCTTGGCGTCGGCGACGATGCTCCAGGACTTCTGGGCGGCAATCTTCATGTTGGTAACGTGGATGCCATAGGCCGAAAGATTGTCGATGGTGGTTGTATTCTCGGAAGGGCCCTGAAGCGTGCCATCGGCCTTGGCGACAAATGGGATGACGGTCGGAGCCTTAAACTTGATGTTGTCGATTTCGGTCCTGATGGTCACGTCGGTGGTTCCAACGCGTCCCTCCGCCAGGGCGGTGGTCGGCGCGGCACCCATTGCGAGTGCGAGTGCCAGTCCTGCGCCCACGACAAGTGCCCTGGCTCCGTTCAGGTTCCTGGTGATGTCCATAATCGTTCCTTTCTATTCGTCACGGACCATTTCCGTGAGGGTTAGACGAAAGCGGCACGGGTGCGCATTTTCACAACAGGTGGCAGGTCTAGTCTTCTGCCTGGGCAACTCGCACCTTGACACGCGTGGGATTGCCATGGGCGTCGTAGGTCTTGGCGTCGAGCGCCTGGATCTCGATGTACGCCTCGCCTTCTTCGATGTCGCCTGCAGGGCAGGTCTCAACGGTCTTGCCGGTCTCGACAACGCCCGATTCATAGATGGTCTCGTCGTTTTGGATCACGCGGAAACGCTGGGGAAACTTGTTGTCCTGGACGTTTTGCACGTTGACGCGCAGCTTGCCGCCTTTTTGTAGCTGGGCGACCGGTGCGACCGAGATCGTCATCATGTTGTCGCGGACGATGGCATCGAGCTCGTCCTGGATTTCCTGGCGCGACTTACCCTCCGCCGCTGTGACCGAGGCACCTGTCTCGGCGACAGGCTTTGACTGCCAGGCGTAAAGGCCGACGGCGATAAGGGCGCAGGCGATGGCCAGGCAGACAACGCCGAGCCTTTTTCGATGTTTTGACCCTAGGGGGCTCGACTGCTTCCTTACGCTCATGCGGCATCCTTAGTGGTATAGACGCGCGCGAACGTGGACGGATCGGCGCCAAAGAGCATGTGGAGCATGAGGCGTCGCGAGTAGATGAGCTCGTCGAAGTTTGGGTCGAGTTTGATGTCGTGGATGTGGGCGATGTGGTGGGCGAGTGCCGAAAACGATTCGGGATCGCAAATCACGTCGGTGTTGACGTGATAGACAGCCGCATCGGGAAACGCTTCCTCGTCGAAGGGCAGAAGATATGGGTCATCGTCAACTTCGATGGCGATGCCGTACTGGGGCCAGTAATATGCCATGGGGACCTCCCTGCTTTTGGGCCAAACCTTCTATTGGTTTTGGCTGTCGATGCCGACCGTATCAGCCACAACTTGACCAATTTCTGACCAAATGCTTGACGGGTTTACATCGCCGCAGGTGAGAGACGCTAAAAAATATCTCAAGTTTTTTCGAGCGCCAATTGTGCGCGTGGTTGCGATGGGAGGGAGCTCGTTAAATAGAGCGTCTGCCGGGAAAACGTCGCCGTTCGCCGAATTGCACAAACGTAAAATTCGCCAATTATGGAGACAGTCTCAGTCACGTCGACGAAACGATGCGGTAACATCTCCCTGCAAACACTGTAGTTAACTAAAGGGGGAGTTCGCGTGTCTGCAGCCATCAAACCCTTCGGCGACGAGTTCGAAGAATATGGTCGCGACGAATCTCGCACATCGGGCGAGGCGTCGAGCATCTCGTTTCCGACAACGGAGGACGAAGTCCGCGCCATTCTGCGAAAGCTCCATGCCGAGCATGTTCCGATAACGGTCCAGGGTGCTCGGACCGGTCTGGCTGCCGGTGCCGTGCCCCACGGCGGGCATATCCTCAACACTTCTCGTATGAATCGCTACCTGGGTCTTCGCCGCGACGAGCAAGGCCGTTTTCTGCTGCGCGTGGAGCCGGGCGTCGTGCTTTCGGAGTTGCGCAAGCAGCTGGGTAAGAAGGCATTGCCGACCGCTGGCTGGGATCAGGTATCGCTTGAGGCCTATGAGGAGTTTCAGGCAGCTCCCGAGCAGTTCTTTCCCACCGATCCCACCGAGGCATCTGCCTGCCTGGGCGGCATGGCGGCGTGCAATGCCTCCGGTGCCCGCAGTTACGCCTACGGCCCCATGCGCCCGCACGTTACGGGGCTTCACGTGGCACTGGCGGACGGCGACCTGCTCGAGCTTCATCGAGGTCAGGCGCGCGCTGACGCACGCCACTTGTCGCTCGTGACGGTAGGGGGCCGCGCACTTGAGCTGAATCTTCCCGGCTATACCATGCCCAAGACCAAAAACGCGTCGGGTTATTTCGTTTCGGACGATATGGACGCCATCGACCTCTTTATCGGTGCGTGCGGCACGCTCGGCGTCATTACCGAGCTTGAGATCGCCTTGCAGGCGGCACCTTCGGTCGTATGGGGTGTGAGCTGCTTTTTCGACAGCGAGGACAAGGCGGTGTCCTTTACCGATTCCGTGCGCCCCGTGCTGTCCCATGCCGCCGCTATCGAGTATTTCGATGCCGACGCCTTGGATATCCTTCGCCGCCAGCGCGAGCAGTCGACCGCGTTTGCCTCGCTGCCGGCACTCGACGATGAGGCAAAGGTCTGTGTCTATGTGGAGCTCGACTGCGACGACGAGGCGCAGGCGACCGAGGAGCTGTACCACCTGGGATGGGTTTTGGAGCTTGCGGGCGGCCACGACGACGCGACCTGGGTTGCGCGCACCGAGGTCGATCGCGAATGCCAGCGGTTCTTCCGCCACGCCGTTCCCGAGAGCGTCAACATGCTCATCGACGAGCGTCGCCGCACCGACCCCACCATTACCAAGCTGGGGTCGGATATGTCGGTGCCCAACGCGCGCCTGGCCGATGTCGTTGTCCTCTATCGCCGCACGCTGGCCGAAAGCGGGCTTGAGTCTGCCGCCTGGGGACATATTGGCAACAACCATCTGCATGTGAATATCCTGCCGCGCGATGCGCAAGACTACCGTCGCGGTGGCGAGCTGTTTGCCCAGTGGGCTGCGGAGGTAACGGCTATGGGCGGCGCCGTCTCTGCCGAGCACGGCGTCGGCAAGATCAAAGCGGGCTTTTTGGAGACGATGTACGGCCACGAGGCCATGGTCGAATCGGCTCGACTCAAGCTGCAGCTCGATCCTGCCGGGCAGCTGGGTCGTGGCAACCTGTTTTCGGAGAAGCTCTTGGATGAACTCGTCCAGAAAGGGGGCGTGTGAAGATGAGCGATTTCCATATGGTGGTGTGCGTCAAGGCAGTGCCGGGAAGCACCGAGGTCAAGATGGACCCCAAAACCAATACCATCGTGCGTGATGGCAAGCAGGCGGTCATTAATCCCTTCGATGCAAGTGCCCTCGAATGCGCTCTGGCGCTCAAGGACGACTTTATCGGCTTTGGCATGGATGTGCGCGTGACGGTGGTGTCGATGGGTATCCCTGCAACCGAATTGCTGCTGCGTGACTGCATTGCCCGCGGCGCCGATGACGCGCTGCTGCTGACCGATCGCGCCTTTGCGGGCGCGGACACGTTGGCGACCACCTATGCTCTCAAATGCGGCATCGAGGCGCTCGACGAGGACTTCGACCTGCTCATCTGCGGCAAGATGGCGGTGGATGGCGATACTGCCCAGATCGGCCCAGAGCTGGCCGGCGCCTTCGAGATTCCCTGCGTGACCGATGTGAGCTGCGTGCAGAGCGCAAGTTTTACGACGTGCGGTGCGCTTTCGCTCGTTCACGGTTGCGATGCCGGCGAGGAGACGGTCTATCTGGAGATGCCGTGCGCGATGACGACCGCCAAGGAGATCGGCCAGCTGCGCATGCCGAGCATCGCCGGCATACGCGCGGCCGAAAATGCGGATGTGCGGGTGGTCTGTGCTGCCGATGTGCATGCCGATCCCTCGCGTTGCGGCCTTACCGGATCGCCGACGCAGGTCGTGCGCTCGTTTGTGCCCGACCGCGACCAAACGTGTGAGGCCATCGAGGGCACACCGGTCGAGCAAGCTGCAAAGCTTGCTAAGATTATCGAGGGGATGGCATAGATGAGCGGACTGATAATCGATAGCGAGGCATGTGTTGGCTGTGGCCGCTGCGTTCGCGCCTGTGCTTCGGGCGGCATTGTGGTGGAGGGCGAGCGCCCCAACCGCTGCGCCCATGTGACCGACGGCTGCATCTTGTGCGGTGGGTGCGTCGACGCTTGCCCCGTCAATGCCATTTCGATCGAGCGCGACGAGGCCGCTGGCGCGGTGGACCTTGATGCATATCGAGACATTTGGGTCTTCGTGCAGACTGACGAGCACGACGCCGTGGCTCCCGTGGCCTACGAGCTCATGGGCAAGGGACGCGAGCTTGCCGATGCTCGTGGTTGCCGTCTGGTGGCATTGGCCGGCATGAGCCCCGAGAGCTCGCTCAAGGACCTGGAGCATCTGGTTTGCGCCGGTGCAGACGAGGTCCTGGTCTGTCGCGACGAGCGTCTGCGCCAGAACGATGCGGAGGTCTACGCCCGGCTGATCTGCGATTTGGTAGCCGAGCGCAGGCCCGAGGCCATTCTGTACGGTGCGACCGCCTTTGGCCGCGAACTGGCACCCGGCGTTGCCGTGCGCTTGCAGACGGGCCTTACGGCTGACTGCACCGTACTTTCGATGGATACGGAGACGGGGCTGCTGCAACAGACGCGTCCGGCGTTTGGCGGCAACCTGATGGCCACCATCGTCTGCCCCAATCATCGTCCCCAGATGGCAACGGTGCGTCCCGGCATCTTTGGGGCGCCCGAGTTTGACTACAGCCGCTCTGGCACAATTACCCAGGTATCGCTTGCGGATGATGTTAAGGCCCGCGTCGAGATCTCGATTCCCGCCGAGGAGTGGGGACAGCAGGCATCAATTGCCGATGCCGAGCGCCTGGTCGTGGTGGGCCGCGGAATTGGCTCCAAGAAGAACCTGCCCCTGATGCGAAAACTCGCCGATGCCCTGGGTGCCGAGCTTGGTTGCACGCGTCCCGTCGTGGAGGCGGGTTGGCTGGAGTACCGCCACCAGATTGGCCAGACCGGCGTGTCGGTTTCGCCCAAGCTCCTCGTGAGCATCGGCGTTTCGGGCGCTATCCAGCACCTAGCCGGCATCGGCGGCGCGGAGTGCATCATCGCTGTCAACGAGGACCCGGATGCCCCCATCTTCGGCGCTGCGCAGTACAAAGTTGTCGGTGACGCCGTCGAAGTCGTCGAGGAGCTTCTGGCCCAGCTCGAGCGCTAGGCGCCGGCCAGCCAGGCTCGCATCTCTTTCTTTAGGCGTTCCCAGGTCGCCCGCGTGGCGGGATCGGTAAAGGGTCGCACGATGCCAAAGGGCGCGTCGAGCAGGCGGTAGATATCTCCCTGCTCGCGCGCCAGCGCGCGGCTTGCCGGATAGACGAGCTCAAACATAAAACAAATGAGCCCTACCAGGTAGTCGGCCGGCTCATCGCGTTCGTCGCGTGCGACGCAGCGGTGCTCGTCAAAGGCGGCGAGCGCCGATGTCGAGAACCGGCTGGCGAGAAATGTGTCCTCATCAACCTTGAGGATGGTCTCGACGGTGCTGTCGGCGATGGTTCGCATGATGTCGATCTTGTCACCATCGCGCACGATATCGCAGAAGTTCCGCGTGCGGGTGTCGAGTTCCGTGGGCAGGCGAAAATCGCTGTGGTGGGCGATGCTTGCTCGAATGAGTTCGTCTTCTACCGGATCGTCGATAAAGTCGCGGATACTTGTTGTCGCGGGCGCGTCTGCAGGGTTTTTGCCAAAGAGAACCTCGACGCCCAACTCCGCATGGCTCATGCTCTCGGCATCCTTAAACGTGTCCCAGCGTCGCAACTGTTCAAAGCGACCCATATCGTGTAGCAGGCCGCAAAGCCACGCTAGGTCAATGTCCTGCGGTGACCAGCCCTGTTCGCGTGCCACGGCATCGCATGCCTCGGCAACGTGGTACGTATGCTCGATTTTGAGCGCGATGCGCGGATTGGCGGCATCGTAGGCATCGGTGTAGGTCTTGAAGGCCGCGGCAGCCCGCGTTCGATCGATAGCTGTCATAATGACTTCCTAAAAAGTTGTGTCTTTCTGTGTCTTTCGATCCGGTGGCAATTGTAGGTGAACTCGGTTGCCACCGGGCGATGATTCTGCCGCGTCGTTGAATGCGGCTCGGAAAGCATGTCGGGACGAGGAACGCTATGGTGCTCAAAATCGTTAAAACCATCTGGCCGGTGATGCTTACCTATGTTGCGATAGCCGCGCCGTGCGGAATGATTATGGCGCAGACGGGAATGGAACCCTGGATGGTTTTTGCCCTGAGCAGCACGTTCGTGACGGGCAGCGGGCAGTTTATGATCTGCAATCTGTGGCTGGCAGGTGTGCCTGCAGCATCGATCGTCGCGAGCGTCGCCGCAATCTCCTCGCGCTTTGCGCTTTACTCGGCATCGATCGCACCGCATCTGAGGGGTGCCTCGAAGCGTCAGACGCTGGCTGTTGCCGCGACACTTACCGAGGAGGCATATGGCATCTCACTTGCCAAGTTGGTTAAAGGGGAGGATTGGGGCCCGCGCGAGTCCTTTGCGCTCAATGCGATCCTCATCGCAACATGGGGCGTTTCGTGCACGACGGGCGCCGTTGTCGGCGCCGTTGTCGACGTTCCCACCGCTATTGCGGGCTTTGTCTGCACATCGCTCTTTATCTGCCTGCTCTTTTCGCAGCGACTGTCGCGCGGCAATATCGTAGCCGCCGTTGTGGCTGCGGTGTCCGTCGCCATATGTAAGTTCTTGGGGTGGACGAATATCGCCGTGCCGGTAAGCGTGCTCGTCGGCGTTGTCGCGGCGCTTGCGTGCGATGCCCTCGCCGAAGGAAGGGGTGCTCGCGATGCCCGTTAATGAGTTTTTGGTCCTGTGGCTGTCGTCGTGGGCGGCCATCGCTTTTTTCCGCATTGCCCCGGCGTTTGCCTTGCGCGGGAGAACGCTGTCGCCCCGCGTTACCGAGGCCTTGGGTTATATTCCGCCCGCCGCCTTTGCGGCACTGGTCGCTAACGATTTGATAAGCCCTGGCGCTTTCGACACCGGCTTGTGGCAGGGCTTAATTCCCTGGATTGCGGCTGCCGGTGTCGTGGTGGTGGCAATCAAGACAAAGTCGATGTTGTGGTGCTGCGTCTCGGGTATCGTGCTCTATATCGTTTTGAGCCTCGTATAAGAGCAGGACGCGTTATCGTCCCGGCCTAACGAATCCAATTTCCCACCGAGGCGGTCTGCTTCTTCTGGTACCATGGTCAAACTTTACTGTAGCAAAGCATGACGTGGGCTTTTGTTCCGCGTCAGCGGAAATGGGGGTTTCATGGCACAGGAAGCGACCGCCAACGAGCAAAAGAAATTCAAAGTACCGCGCATCCCGGGTGACATCATGATCTACCCGATGATCGTCGGTCTTTTGCTCAATACCTTCTGCCCGCAGGTCTTCGAGATCGGCGGCTTCTTTACCGCCGCCTGCCGCGGCGGCTCCAACACCATCGTCGCCGCGATCTTGCTGTTTGTGGGCGCCGGCATCAGCTTTAAGTCCACGCCGGGTGCCATCAAGACCGGCATCGTTGTGCTGATTCCTAAGCTTGTGGTGGCAGCCGCGCTGGGTCTGGGTGTTGCGTATTTCTTTAACGACAACTTTTTGGGCCTGAGCTCGGTTTCCATCATCGGCGGCATTACGTTTTGCAACATGGCGCTCTACACGGGCATCATGGGCGAGTTCGGCGACGAGTCCGAGCAGGGTGCCGTGGGCATCCTGTTTTTTACGGCCGGCCCCGCCGTCACCATGATCATCCTGGGCGTTTCGGGTCTTGCCAACATCCCGTTGGGCACCATCGTCGGCTCCATCCTGCCCCTTGTCATCGGTATGGTTCTGGGCAACCTCTTCCCGTTCATCAAGAACCTGCTGGTTCCCGGTGCCAATCCCGCGATTGCCGTCATCGGATTCCAGCTCGGTGCGTCCATGAGTCTTTCGAGCTTTATCACCGGCGGCATTTCGGGCATCCTGCTGGGCCTCATCACGCTCTTTATCGTCGGCCCCATCACCTTTGCGTTCGAGCGCCTGTGCGGTGGTAACGGCAAGGCGGCCGTTGCCTGCTCCACTATCGCCGGCACGGCTATGACCACGCCGGTCGCCCTCGCCGAGGTCGCTCCGCGCTATGCCGAGCTTGCGCCCACCGCGTATGCGCAGATCGCCACCGCCGTCATCATCACGGCAATCATGGCCCCGATTCTGACCGGCTGGGTCGACAAGAAGTTCTGCCAGGGCAAGGAGGATCTGTCGCCTGCCGGTGTCGAGGCCATCGAGGAGGCCGTCGCGACCGACATCGATGGCGAGTAGCAAGCGATACCCATCAATGATGCCGGCGTGCAACTCGCGCCGTTTGAGCGCCCGAACGAAAGCTGTCTTGCAGTGACGTTCGGGCGCTCTGCTATTATTCCCCTTACCCCTGCGGAGTAGGGGGTGTTTGTTGTCCAGATTCGAATTGGGCGATTCTGATCACTTGGATATTGAAGGGATGGCGCTAGTGGTTAAGGCACTCAAGCTTGAGATATTCCTGCTGTGCATGATTATTCTTATCGGGCTTGCCGCACGAAGCCGCCGCTCCTTGTTCTCGAGCACCCAGCAGCTTTTGTTTAGCATGCTGGGCTACACGTCTGCTGCCTACATTTTCTTCGATATGATCTGGACGCTCTCGGACGGCGTGAGCACTCCTGTAGGCATCACGGCTAACTGGATTTCCAACGCGGTTTCGTTTTCGCTGTTCGCCATCGCGTGCCTCATTTGGTTTTTCTATTCCGAGACGATGCAGGGCTCTCGCCTTTTGACCGCGCGCTATAGGGTGGCGCTCGTGACGTTGCCAACCGTATTGGTGGTCGTGCTGGCATTTACCAGCTACTGGACGCACACTATGTTCTATATCGATGCGCAGGGCGTATATCGTCGCGGAGCGCTTTATATGATTCAACCTATCGTTAGCTACTGCTACGTCATATATACGTCCCTGCATGCCTTTATTCAGGCTCGAAAAGTCGAAAGTCTGCAAAAGAAGGCCATTTATCGCACTCTCGCCTTTTTTGCGGTTCCCGCTCTGGTGGGCGGTACCTTCCAGGTTTTGTTTTCGGTACCGGGCCTTTGCGTCGGTATAACGCTGAGCATCCTGCTGCTCTACATCATCTACCAGGAGCAGCTGATCTCGACCGATCCGTTGACTGGCCTTAACAATCGCAACCGTTTTGAGACCTATATGCTGTCGCTGTTCTCGGGTGCCGACCAGGCCGATGATGTGTATCTGCTTATGATGGACGCCGACGGCTTTAAGCAGATTAACGATCGCTATGGACATGTTGAGGGCGATCATGCGCTTCAGGTCATATCTGCTGCGCTCAAAGAAGTCTGCTCGGCGTCTGGTGGCTTTATCGCTCGTTATGGCGGTGATGAGTTCGTGGTACTTCAAAAGGCGACGGCGGAGCAGGACATCGTGCGTCTGTGTGCGGCAATCAGCGACGAGCTCGCTCGTGCTGAGGTGCCGTATGCATTGCGGATGTCCATCGGTTACGCGCGGGTCGGCGATAGTGTTGATACCTGGCAAGACTTACTTCGCGCTGCCGATGCGGAGCTCTACCGCGTCAAGGCCGAGAAAAAGAAAGCCGGCGTCCAGATACGCTAGAAAAAAGGGGCGAACGCTTGCGTGCATGGTGGCCCTCGGCTCTCCGATGTACTCCATTAAACTAAAGTATATGAATCCCCTCTGCTAATAAGGGCAGCTCGTTAGACCTTTTTGGGTTTGTTGACGATGATGATGCCGCCGCAGACCAACAGTAGGGCAACGATGGCGGTAACGGGGCTCGTGCCAGCGCCCTCGCCGAGCAGCAGCGCGCTCAGCACCACACCAAAGACGGGGTTCATAAATCCAAAGACCGAGACGCGACTAACGGGGTTGACGGCGAGCAGGCGGGACCACAGCGAGTACGCGACGGCGGAAATGAGTGCCATATAGATGATGAGTGCGATGGCGGGGGCAATCGCCGTGGGGGAGAGCGCACCGCCCATCAAAAAGCCGATGGCGGTAAGGACCAAGCCACCGACTAAAAACTGCCAGCCGGCGAGCAAGACGCCGTCATGCTCGTGCGAGAAGATGCCAATCAGGCAGGTCGAAAGGGCACCCGCGACGGTGGAGGCTAGGATAAAGCCCTCGCCGTCGAGCGTAAAGCCAAAGGTGCCGTCCGCGCCCGAAAGGTTGACGAGCGCGACGCCGGCAAAGCCCAGCATACAGCCAAGCACCTTAGCCGTATCGAGCTTCTCAGTGCGAAACGCCAGGGCGGCAAAGAGGATTGCGAGGAAGTTGGCGCTGGCTTCGATGATGGAACTCGACATAGCACTTGCATGGGAGAGTCCCAGGTAGAAAAAGAAGTACTGCCCGATAGTCTGGAAGAGCGACAAGATGCAGATGGGCTTGATATCGCGCGCTTGCGGAACGAGTGGACGGCGTTGGGCCGCGCTCACGCCGACAATGACCAGCATGCCGGCAAGGGTGAAGCGCAGACCCGCGAAGAGCAGCTGCGAGGCGCCGTCGTGCGAGGGAATGCCAAAGAGGCCGTAGCCGATCTTGATGCAGGGGAAGGCGGAGCCCCAGAGCGCGCAGCAAACGAGACAGCCCAGGATGAGTCCGGGCGGGGTGGCGAGATACGGCTTGCGGCTTTCCATGACGTCCTTCCTGTATGCGCGAAGCAAAAAAGAACCCGCCGCCGGGCGTGCCGGTGGCGGGTGTTGTTACCCGAGGGGATTGTACCCGATGGGAAAGCTTTAAGCGAAGTAGGCTACGCCGCTCTCAAAGATCGGCATGAACTTATCGCCGGGGACATGCTCGGGCACGTTGCGGTACAGGTTGTCGCCACGACGCTCGGCATGGCCCATCTTGCCCAGGACGCGGCCGTCAGGGCTCGTGATGCCCTCGATGGCGAGTGCGGAGCCGTTGGGGTTGACGGAAAGGTCCATGCTGGGCTTGCCGTCCTCGCCCACGTACTGCGTGGCGACCTGGCCGTTGGCGATCAGCTGGGCGAGCACTTCGTCATTGGCGACAAAGCGGCCCTCGCCGTGGCTGATGGCGACGGTGTAGGGGTCGTCCAGGCTGCACTGCGACAGCCACGGGGACAGGTTGGACGAGATACGGGTGCGCACCAGACGGCTCTGATGGCGACCGATGGTGTTGAACGTCAGCGTGGGCGCATCGGGCGTGGCGTCGACGATGTCGCCGTAGGGCACCAGACCGAGCTTGATCAGGGCCTGGAAGCCATTGCAGATGCCCAGTATCAGACCATCGCGGGCCTTGAGCAGGTCGCGGACTGCCTCGGTGACCTCGGGAGCGCGGAAGAACGCCGTGATGAACTTGGCGGAGCCATCGGGCTCGTCGCCGCCCGAGAAGCCGCCGGGGATCATGACGATCTGGCTTGCACGGATGCGGCGGGCAAGCTCGTGGGTGCTCTCGGCGACGGCCTCGGGCGTGAGGTTGTTGATCACGAAGGTGTCGGCCTCGGCGCCGGCGGCGCGGAAAGCGCGGGCGCTATCGTACTCGCAGTTGTTGCCGGGGAACACGGGGATTACCACGCGCGGGCGGGCGATCTTGGCGCCGCCGTACACGTGGATATCCTTGGCACGGAAGTCGATGGTCTCGACCTCGGCGGTCTCGCCGGCGCTGCGGTAGGCAAAGACGCCCTCGATGCCGCTCTCCCAGGCCTCCTGGAGCTCGGAGAGCTCGATGACCTCGGAGCCGGTATCGATGACATAGCCCTCGACGGTGGTGCCCAGGGGCTCGACGACAACGCCGTCGACGACCTCGGGCAGCTCGGCATCCTCGGCGAGCTCGACGATAAAGCTGCCATAGAGCGGGGTGAAGAGGCTCTCCACGTCCACATCCTCGGCAAGCTCGATACCGATCTGGTTGCCGACGCACATCTTAAAGAGGCTCTCGGCGCCGCAGCCGTAGCCGGGCGTGGAGACGGCCAGGGCGTCGCCAGTGGCGGTGAGCGCCTCGACGGCGTCAAATGCGGCGAGCAGCTGCTGGGCATCGGGACGGTAGTCCTGGCCATAGGTGGCGGGGGCGATGCGGACGACGCGGTGCGTAAGGCCCTTGAACTCGGGGGAGACGGCGCGGGCCGCCTTGCCCACGGCGACAGCGAAGCTGATCAGGGTCGGCGGAACGTTGAGCTCGCCGGCCTCGTCCTCAAACGAACCGCTCATGGAGTCCTTGCCGCCGATGGCGCCGGCACCCAGGTCGACCTGGGCCATAAGGGCGCCTAGGACGGCTGCCATGGGCTTGCCCCAGCGCTCGGCCTCGGTGCGCAGACGCTCGAAGTACTCCTGGAAGGAGAGGTAGGCGCGCTTGTGCTCAAAGCCTGCGGCCACGAGCTTGGCGATGGACTCGACCACGGACAGGTAGGCGCCCGCAAACTGGTCGGCCTCCATCAGATAGGGGTTAAAGCCCCATGCCATAGCGCTCGCCGTGGTGGTCTCACCGTCCACGGGGAACTTGGCGACCATGGCAGAGCTCGGGGTGAGCTGCGTCTTGCCGCCAAAGGGCATGAGCACGGTCCCGGCGCCGATGGTGGAGTCGAAGCGCTCGGAAAGGCCCTTGTTGGAGGCGACGTTAAGATCGGTGACGAGCGAGGTCATGCGCTCGGCAAGCGTGGTGCCGGCCCAGCTGGGCTGCCACACGCTGCGGGCGCAGACGTGGGCGACCTGGTGCTTGGGCGCACCGTTGGAGTTGAGGAACTCGCGGGACAGATCGACGATGGCGACGCCATTCCATGCCATGCGCATGCGCGGCTCGGCGGTAACCTCGGCGATGACGGTTGCCTCCAGGTTCTCCTCGGCGGCGTAGCCCATGAACTCCTCGACGTCACCGTCGGCGACGGCGCAGGCCATGCGCTCCTGGGACTCAGAGATAGCGAGCTCGGTGCCGTCCAAGCCGTCGTACTTCTTGGTCACGGTATCAAGGTCGACATACAGGCCATCGGCAAGCTCGCCCACGGCGACCGAGACGCCGCCGGCGCCAAAGTCGTTGCAGCGCTTGATCAGACGGCAGGCATCGCCGCGGCGGAACAGACGCTGCAGCTTGCGCTCGACCGGGGCGTTGCCCTTCTGGACTTCGGCACCCGAGGTCTCGATTGACTCGGTGTTCTGGGTCTTGGAGGAGCCGGTGGCGCCACCGATGCCGTCACGGCCAGTGCGGCCGCCCAGCAGGATGATCTTGTCGGTGGGGGCGGGGCACTCGCGGCGCACGTGGTTTGCCGGGGTAGCGCCCACAACGGCGCCGACCTCCATGCGCTTGGCCACGTAGCCGGGGTGATAGAGCTCGTTGACCTGGCCGGTGGCAAGGCCGATCTGGTTGCCGTAGCTGGAGTAGCCGGCGGCAGCGGTGGTTACGAGCTTGCGCTGCGGCAGCTTGCCCTCGAGCGTCTCGGAAACCGGGACGGTGGGGTCGCCGGCGCCGGTGACGCGCATGGCTTGGTACACATAGCTGCGGCCCGAGAGCGGGTCGCGGATGGCGCCGCCCACGCAGGTGGCGGCACCGCCGAAGGGCTCGATCTCGGTCGGGTGGTTATGGGTCTCGTTCTTAAAGAGGAACAGCCAGTCCTGGTCCTCGCCATCGACATCGACCTTTACCTTGACGGTGCAGGCGTTGATCTCCTCGGACTCATCGACATCGGTCATGACGCCGGTCTTCTTGAGGTACTTGGCGCCGATGGTGCCCATGTCCATGAGGCAGACGGGCTTGGCGTCGCGGCCGAGCTCGTGGCGCATCTCCATGTAGCGGTCGAAGGCCTGCTGCACCACGGCGTTGTCGATCGTCACGTCATCCAGGACGGTGCCGAAGGTGGTGTGGCGGCAGTGGTCGGACCAATAGGTGTCGATCACGCGGATCTCGGTGATGGTGGGGTCGCGATCCTCATCGCGGAAGTACTGCTGGCAGAAGGCAATGTCCGCCTCGTCCATAGCAAGGCCGCGATCGGCGATAAAGGTGGCAAGGCCGGCCTCGTCGAGCTCGCGGAAGCCGTCGAGCACCTCGACGGGTTGGGGCTCGGGCGTCTCCATGTACAGCGTCTCGGGCAAGTCGAGCGAGGCGATGCGCGCCTCGACGGGGTTCACCACGTAGTGCTTGATGGCCTTGATGGCGGCTTCGTCCAGAGCGCCCGAGATCATATAGACCTTGGCGGAGCGCACGGCGGGGCGCTCGCCCTGGCTGATGAGCTGCACGCACTCGCTGGCGGAGTCGGCGCGCTGGTCAAACTGGCCAGGCAGGAATTCGACGGCAAAGACGGCGCCATCGCTTGCGGGGAGCTCGTCGTAGGTCACATCGACCTGGGGCTCGCTAAAGACGGTCGGCACGCAGGAGCGGAAAAGCTCCTCGTCGATGCCCTCGACGTCGTAGCGGTTGATGATCCTCAGGGCCTCGATGCCCTTGATGCCGAGAATCTCGGTCAGCTCGCCCTTGAGCTGCTGAGCCTCGACGTCGAACCCGGGTTTCTTCTCCACGTAGATACGAGAGACCATTGGTTCCTGCCTTCCTGATCGGTTGGGCGTACGGTACGGTATGCGGCAGCGGTCGGTTTGCGGGGTCTGCCCTGCGGTCGCCTTGAGCCACATGTTTGTAAACCTCACTATGATACGACAGCTCGCGGCGCGTTGAGGACGGCGAGGGTGCTACAGTGATGCGCAAACAAGAGAAAGGCATCACATGGCATTCGTTTCACTCGCCATCATCGCGCTCGTGGCCTTTGCAAGCCCCTTCATCGCCTCGGCGATTCCCGGAAAGCCCGTTCCCGAGACGGTCTTTTTGCTCGTGTTCGGCGCGGTGCTGGGACCCCATATGCTCGGCGTCATCCATGTAGATGCCGAGGTCTCGCTCGTGTCAGAGCTCGGTCTGGCATTTTTGTTCCTGCTTGCCGGCTTTGAGATCGATCCCAAGAACATCACGGGCGTCGAGGGCCGCTACGGTATGGCCACGTGGGCTGTCACATTTTGTATCGCCTGGCTTGCCGTGCGCTTTACCCCGTGGTTCTCGGTCAGCCATTTCGACGGTATCGCCGTGACGCTCGCCTTGACCTCGACGGCGCTTGGGGCGCTCATGCCCATCTTGCGCGAGCGGTTGCTTGCCGGAACGCGCGTCGGTGATTCGATTCTTGCCTATGGTACGTGGGGCGAGCTCGGCCCCGTGCTCGCCATGTCGGTACTGCTGTCTGCCCGTACGGGCATCGAGACGCTGCTGATCTTGGGCTTATTTGCCGCCGTGTGCGTGCTGCTTGCCGTGGTCCCCAGCCGCTCCAAACGCGTCGGCAGCCGCTTCTTTGCGTTTGTCGAGGAGCGCGCCGATACCACGTCGCAGACGTTCGTACGCCTGACAGTGCTTATTTTGGTCACGCTCGTGGCGTTCTCGGCCATCTTTAGCCTCGATATCGTATTGGGCGCTTTTGCCGCCGGCTTTGTCCTGCGCTATATCATCCCCGAGGGCAACCATACGCTTGAGACCAAGCTCGACGGCCTGGCCTACGGCTTTTTGATCCCGGTGTTCTTTACCGTGTCGGGCGCTAAGATCGACCTGACGGCCGTGGTGTCGCGCCCCGGGCTGCTCGTGGGCTTTATCTTGGCGCTGCTGATCATTCGTGCCGTGCCCATTCTCATCTCTATGAGCATTTGTCCCGTGACGCGCGATGTGTCGGCGTATGGCCGCATTACCGTGGCGCTCTACTGCACCACGGCGCTGCCGATCATCGTTGCCGTAACGAGCGTGGCCGTCAACGCGGGCGCGCTGTCGCAAGATATTGCGTCGGTCATGGTTGCCGCCGGTGCCATCACGGTGTTCTTGATGCCATTGCTCGCGCAGCTCTTCTACCGCGTGGTCGACGCCGCGCCGGTCGCCGCCGTGGCAGAGGTTGCCGAGCATCCATCCGATGCACTTGACATCCTGCGCGCCCATCACGATTTGGCGAGCCTGCTCGCACGCGAGCACGAGCTGCTGACCTCGCATGGCCATGGTCGCGTATTCGAGGGCCTGCCTACGCTCGATACGATTGCCGAGCGTCTTTCCGCCGAGGCGGCGAGCGGCCACATCGATGCCCGCATCGTGGACGCGGCGCGTCTTCTTGCCGATAAGACCTATGGTGATGAGGTTGACCCGTCCGAGCTGACTCCGCGTGAGCGCCGCCGCCTTGAGCGCGCCAAGCTCGCCGTACACGAATACCGCCGCCGCATGCTGGAGCTCTACGCGCGCGATGAAGCCCAGGACGACGACGGCAAGTAGCAAGGAATGTCGGGATACGGGTTCCGTCCAAATAATAGAAGGCGCGCTGCCTGCGGTTGATGCGGACAGCGCGCCTTTTGCGTTGAACTCTGTTGAGGTTCGAAGCCGAAACTTTCGACCTTTAGGAGCGGGCTGCTCCGTCGACGGGGAGGATGGCGCCCGTGACATAGGAGGACATGTCGCTCGCAAGGAAAACGAAGGCGTTGGCAACGTCCTCGGGCTCGCCCATGCGACCGAGCGGAATAGTGGCGATGATGGGCTTGATGACCTCTTCGGGCAGGTTGGCGACCATATCGGTCTTGGTTACGCCTGGGGCAACGGCGTTGACGCGAATGCCCATGGGGGCGAGCTCGCGCGAGAGCGACAGGACCATGCCGTTGACGGCAAACTTAGACGTGGGGTAGCCGACGCCAGAGGGCTGGCCGTACTTGGCGACCATCGAGCTTGTGGTAGTGATGGTGCCGCCGTGGCCGGCCTCGGTCATGATCTTGGTGGCAGCCTGGTGACCGTTAAAGACGGCGACGACGTTGAGGTCCATAACTTTGGCGAACTCCTCGGCTGTATAGTCCAAAAGGGGTGAGCGCTGGGAGATTCCGGCGTTGTTGACGACCGTATCGAGACCGCCCATATCGGCTGCAGCCTGGGTAAAGGCCTCGGTCACGGCTTCGAGTGAGGTGAGGTCGCAGGAGCGACCCCAGACCTTGGCGTCGGGATAGACGGCTGTCAGCTTCTCAACGGCCGCATCGGCGGTCTCCTGACGCGAGCCAAAGACGGTGACGGTGGCACCCTCCTCGATAAAGCGGCAGGCGATGGCATAGCCGATACCGCGCGTGCCTCCGGTGATGATTGCTTTCTTGCCCTCGAGCAACATGGTGCCTCCATTCTTCGGGGGTGGACGTACGCAGCACAGGATAGCGGCGGACAAAAGCAAACATGTCTGCTTATCGGTGAGCGGTATCCCTGGTTGACACCGAACGGTCAAATTGTTCAAACGCGGATCGCGTCAATGCGCCCCGAGCGTGCAAATAAAAGGGCTCCCGTCCAAGACCAGACGGGAGCCCTTCGAGCAAATGCGTTGTGGGGTGTAAACCGAACTAGTTGGCCATGACGCCTTCGGTCCAGGCCTCGACGTCCTCGATGCGCAGGACGTTGGCGACCTCGGCCACGCAGTCGACGCTGGCAAGCTCCGCGGCGGCAGCCTGGACGTCCTTCTCGAGTGCGCGGTGCGTCAGGAAGATGACCGAGCAGGCATCGCTGACACCCGACTTGCCGTCCTCGACTTGGTTGATGAGCGAGATCGAAATGTTGTGCTTGGCAAAGATGTCGACCGTCTCGGACAGGGCGCCCACGCGGTCGGCGACCTTCAGGCGCACATAGTACTTGGTTTGGAGCTCGTCCATGGGCTTAAAGGCGAGGTTGTGGCCATAGGGCTCAATCTCGGGCAGCGGAGCCACGCCCCGGCTGATCTGCTCGGAGAGCGACAGGATATCGCCCACGACGGCGCTCGCGGTGGGGAAGGAGCCTGCGCCGGCACCGTAGAACATGGTCTCGCCCACGGCGTCGCCCACTACGTAAACAGCGTTCATGGCGCCGTTGACCTTGGCAAGCATGTGGTCGGCGGGGATCAGCGTGGGATGCACGCGGACGTCGACGCCGGCGTCGGTGTTGCGGGCGATGCCGAGCAGCTTAATGGTGTAGCCGAGCTCGCGGGCCTGGGCGATGTCCTCGGCGCCGATGGTGCGGATACCCTGCTGGTACACATCATCGGTGGTAACGCGGGTGCCAAAGCCGATGGAGGCGAGGATGGCCGTCTTGCTGGCGGCGTCGAAGCCGTCGACGTCGGCGGACGGGTCGGCCTCGGCATAGCCCTTGGCCTGCGCGTCGGCGAGCACGTCGGCGTAATCGGCGCCCTCGGCGTCCATGCGCGACAGGATATAGTTGGTGGTGCCGTTGAGGATGCCGGCGATGGTCAGGATCTTGTTGCCCACCAGGTCGTGCTCGAGCGTGCTCACGATGGGGATGCCGCCGCCGCAACTGGCCTCGCACTTAATCTGCACGCCGCACGCACGCGCCTTCTCGGCAAGCGTCTCGACGTGACGGCCCAGCAGGGCCTTGTTGGCAGAGACGACGTGCTTGCCGTGCTCAAAGGCAGTGGTAAAGATCTCGGTTGCGGGATGCTCGCCGCCGATCAGCTCGACGACGATGTCGACGGCGGGGTCGGTGACGACGTCGTGCCAGTCACTCGTAAAGGCCTCGCGCTCAATGCCTGCCGACTCGGCCTGCTCCCAAGCAAGCGCGCAGGCGCGGGTCAGCTTAAGGTCGATGCCGTAGGCTGCCAGGTACTCATCGTGGTGGCTCTTGATCAGACGGGCCACGCCGCCGCCGACGGTTCCCAGACCGATGAGGCCGACGTTCACGGTGCGCAGGGGTTCGCTCATAGATAGCTCCTTCGTGCATCTTATGGATGGATTAACCGCTTAAAGGTTGAGTGCATTCTAGCGTGAACCGAGGGCGCGTGCTCGCCAGTTAACAGGAGTCGCACAAAACGGCACCCCCGAAACGCTGCGGAAACATTGGAAACACGCTCGCTACAAACGAACTTCCGTAACAAACTGTCAACGTTTGCACCATAAGGTTTGCCCTGTGCGACTGGGGCATGCAGGCGCTCGTCGGCCCCGTCACCACCGGTGCCGCCGTCGCCGTCTCGGGCGAGATCGCCGATGCCTTTGCCGAGCAGGCCAAGGCATCCAAGTTCGACATCGTCGATACCGAGACCTTTAAGGACGACTCCTCCACGAGCTTTATCAACCAGCCGACCAAGGCCATGCGCAAAATCAAGATTGAGGGCCTGACGGGCGAGCTGACGTGGAACGACAAGGGCCAGGTTGAAAAGCCCGCTACGGCATATGTGATTCAGGGCGGCAAGTACATCGCCGCCTAGGTGCGTACAAAACGCGACCGGTGAGGCTGTTTTAATCAGGGCAGGGGCGCTTGTAACAGAATGGAAATATTACTTTCACACAATAAAGTGGCTAAACTGTATAAACCGATAGAAATACGCATAATTATGGATAAATGGACAAAGCAAAAGAAAAGTTGAAATAATCGCCACTTTTCTCAACTAAAGCGTCTACTATTTTGCGAACGCCGAACACGGCGAAGGATGGCCTGTCGGGTACCCGAAACCCGACGAGATTTGAGAGGAGAGCCGCATGTCGAGCCTCACCGGTAAGTCATTGAACCCTGTTATGAATCGCAGGAGCGTTATCGCGAGCGCAGCAGGTCTGGGGGCGATGTCCATTCTAGCTGGCTGCTCCTCCAACGGCGGCGACAGCGGTTCCGCGTCGGGCGACGCTTCGTTTAAGATTGGCACCATCGGCCCGCTGACCGGCGCCAACGCGTCCTACGGCAAGTCCGTTACCCAGGGTGTCGAGCTTGGCTGCAAGGATTTCTCGACCAAGGAGCTGCCGCTTGCCAGCAAGGCCGAGGATGACCAGGCCGATGGCGAGAAGGCCGTCAACGCCTTTAACACCCTGCTCGACTGGGGCATGCAGGCCCTCGTCGGCCCGACCACCACGGGTGCGTCGGTCGCCGTTGCCGCCGAGTGCGGTAACGACCCCAAGACGTTCATGATCACCCCGTCCGCGTCCTCCGAGGATGTCACCGACGGCAAGGATTGCGTCTTCCAGGTTTGCTTCACCGACCCCAACCAGGGCGTCAACGCTGCCAAGTTCCTGGCGCAGAAGTATGCGGACGAGAAGTTCGTGCTCTTCTATAACTCCGGCGACGCCTATTCTTCGGGCATCGCAGATTCCTTTAAGGCCCAGGCCGCTGAGTCTAAGCTCGAGATTGTTGACGAGGAGACCTTTAAGGACGACTCCGCCACGAGCTTTACCAACCAGCTGACCAAGGCCAAGCAGGCCGGCGCCACCATGATCTTCGCGCCGATCTACTACACGCCGGCGTCCGTCCTGCTCAAGAACGCCAAGGACATGGGCTACGACGTCAAGATGATGGGCTGCGACGGCATGGACGGCATCCTGGGCGTTGAGGGCTTCGACACCTCTCTTGCCGAGGGTCTGCTGCTCATGACCCCGTTCTCCGCCGACGACGAGAAGAACGCCGACTTCGTCAACGCTTACAAGGATAAGTACGGCGATACCCCCGACCAGTTTGCCGCCGACGCCTACGACGGCGTGCACGCGGTGGCCGAGGCCGTCAAGGAGGCCGGTCTTGGTGTCGACGCCGATCCGACCGAGGTCGCCGAGAAACTGTCCAAGGCTATGCTCAAGATTACCGTTGACGGTCTGACCGGCAAGCTCACCTGGAACGATAAGGGTCAGGTCCAGAAGGAGCCCACGGCGTACGTCATCACCGACGGCAAGTACGTACAGGCCTAATTGGCCGCCTTACATAGAGCGGTTTTGATCCCAAGCAGGGGAGGTTTTGGCCTTCCCTGCTTGCTTGGTATCTAGGGACGATGTAACGTCCCTGTTTCATACATCAACTGGAAACCTATTCGAAAGGGGGATGTGGAACATGACGGTCTTTATCCAATACCTGGTCAACGGCCTGTCCATGGGCAGCGTCTACGCCATCATCGCGTTGGGCTACACCATGGTCTACGGTATCGCCAAGATGCTGAACTTCGCTCACGGCGATGTCATCATGGTCGGTGCCTATGTCTCGTTCTGCGCCACGTCGTATCTCGGCCTCCCGGGCTGGGCATCTGTAGTTCTCTCTTGCGTGGCCTGCACGGTTCTCGGTGTTCTCATTGAGGGTCTGGCCTATAAGCCGCTGCGCCAAGCAGGCCCGCTGGCCGTTCTGATCACGGCTATCGGCGTGTCTTACTTCCTGCAGAACGCCGCGCAGCTTCTGTGGGGCGCCACGCCCAAGAACTTCACTTCGCTCGTCACCTTCCAGGTGCCGGAGTTCTTGGCCAAGTTCAACGTAAGCGCCGTCTCGCTCGTCACCATCGTCGCCTGCCTGGTTATCATGGCCGGCCTGATGTTCTTTACAGGTAAGACCAAGATGGGCAAAGCCATGCGCGCCGTGTCCGAGGACAAGGCCGCCGCTCAGCTCATGGGTATCAACGTCAACCGCACCATCTCGATGACGTTTGCCATCGGCTCTGCCCTTGCCGCCATCGCCGGCGTGCTGCTGTGCTCCTACTCGCCGGTGCTGCAGCCCACGACGGGTGCCATGCCTGGCATCAAGGCCTTCGACGCCGCTGTCTTCGGTGGCATCGGCTCCATCCCCGGTGCCTTTGTCGGCGGTATTCTCATCGGCATCATCGAGGCGATGGCGCAGGCTTATATTTCTACGAGCCTTGCCAACTCCATCGTCTTTGGTGTTTTGATCATCGTTCTGCTCGTCAAGCCTGCCGGCCTCTTGGGCAAGTACGTCCCCGAGAAGGTGTAGGTGAGCGTTATGAAGTTTCTTAAAGACAAGCAGACGCGTCACGACTTTGTCACGTACGCCATGTGCGTTGTGGCGTTCGCCATCGTGTTCTTTATGCAGTCTAACCACATGATTCCGCGCATGATCGCCGGCCAGCTGGTTCCCATCACAGCCTATATCGTCATGGCCATTTCCCTCAACCTCGTCGTCGGTATCGCGGGCGACTTGTCGCTGGGCCACGCGGGCTTTATGAGCGTCGGTGCCTATACGGGCATCGTCACCGCCGTCGCGCTGGAGGGCGCCGTTCCGTCCGACCCGATGCGTCTGATCATCAGCATTGTGGTCGGCGCTATCGCCGCTGCCATCTTGGGCTTCTTGATCGGTATCCCGGTCCTGCGCCTGAGCGGCGATTACCTGGCTATCGTGACGCTGGCCTTTGGCGAGATCATCAAAGAGATCGTCACCTGCCTCATTGTGGGTGTCGACTCCCGCGGTCTGCACGTGATCTTTAACATCACGGGCAACTCTACAATCGACGACCTGCACCTGCTCGAGGACGGCACCGCCATCATCAAGGGCGCCCAGGGTGCCTCGGGCGTGTCGACGTACTCGACCTTCCTCGCCGGTGCCATCCTGGTCATGGTCGCACTCGTGATCGTGCTCAACCTGGTTCGCAGCCGTACCGGCCGTGCCATTATGGCCGTGCGCGATAACAAGATTGCAGCCGAGTCCGTAGGCATCTCCGTCACCGAGTACCGCATGATCGCCTTCGTGGTTTCCGCTGCCCTCGCCGGTGCTGCCGGAGCTCTCTTCGGCGGTAACTTCTCGCAGCTCTCCGCCACCAAGTTCGACTTCAACACGTCCATCCTCATCCTGGTGTTCGTGGTCCTGGGTGGTCTGGGCAATATGCGCGGTTCCGTCATCGCGGCGGCGTTGCTCACGGTGCTCCCCGAGCTGCTCCGTCAGTTCTCGGACTACCGCATGCTCATCTACGCCATCGTGCTGATCCTGGTCATGATCTTTACCAACAACCCACAGCTCAAGGCGTTCTTCGCACGCATTAAGGACCGCTTTGCTTCCAAGAAGGAGGTGGCAGCCGATGCCCAGTAAGTTTGAGTTCAACAAGGGCAAGATGGTCCCGTATCCTTCTGGCGCCATCGTTCCCGATCGCGACCTGGGCGAGCGCCCGGCGCTCGAGTGCATCCACCTGGGCATTGAATTCGGCGGCCTTAAGGCAGTCGACGACTTTAGCCTAACCATCGGCAAGACTGAGATCGCCGGTCTCATCGGCCCCAACGGTGCCGGCAAGACTACGGTCTTCAACCTGCTCACCAAGGTGTACCAGCCCACGCACGGCACCATCCTGCTCGACGGCGAGGACACCTCTGGCAAGTCGGTCTATCAGGTCAACCGTATGGGCATCGCCCGTACCTTCCAGAACATTCGCCTGTTCAACACCATGACGGTGGAGGATAACGTTAAGGTCGGCCTGCACAACCAGGAGCGCTACTCCGGCTTTGAGGGCGTGCTGCGCCTGCCGACGTATTGGAAACACGAGAAGGCCGCCCACGAGCGTGCAATGGAGCTGCTGTCCATCTTTGATATGGAGCACCTGGCAAACGAGCAGGCTGGATCGCTGCCTTACGGTGCTCAGCGTCGTCTGGAGATCGTCCGCGCGCTTGCCACCAACCCCAAACTGCTGCTGCTCGACGAGCCTGCCGCCGGCATGAATCCGTCCGAGACCGCGGAACTCATGGAGAACATCGTTAAGATTCGCGACACCTTTGGTATCGCCATCATGCTTATCGAGCACGACATGTCGCTCGTCATGAATATTTGCGAGGGTATCTGCGTGCTCAACTTTGGTAAGGTCATCGCCAAAGGCACGGCCGAGGAAATCCAGAACAACGACGCTGTTATCGAGGCGTATCTGGGCAAGCAGGATAAGGGGGAGAACTAAATGGCAGAGCCGATGCTTTCCGTCTACAACATCAATGTCTGGTACGGCGCCATCCACGCCATCAAGGACATCTCCTTTAACGTCAACGAGGGCGAGATCGTGGCTCTGATCGGTGCGAACGGTGCCGGCAAGTCCACGACGCTTAAAACCGTCTCGGGCTTGCTGCGTTCCAAGACCGGCTCCATCAAGTTTATGGGCGAGGACATTACCCATACGCCTGCCGACAAGCTGGTGGGCAAGGGCTTGGCTCAGGTCCCCGAGGGCCGTCGCGCCTTCTTGCAGATGACGGTCGAGGAGAACCTGGAGATGGGCGCCTACACGCAGCCAAAGTCCACGGTTGCTCCGGGCCTTGAGCGCGTCTACGAGCAGTTCCCGCGCCTGAAGGAGCGCCGTCGCCAGGTCGCCGGCACCCTTTCGGGCGGCGAGCAGCAGATGCTCGTTATGGGCCGCGCTCTTATGAGTAACCCTAAGCTGCTCATGCTCGATGAGCCCTCTATGGGCTTGGCACCGATTCTGATTGAGCAGATTTTCCAGATCGTCGAGGATCTGCATAAGGCCGGAACCACGGTGCTCCTGGTCGAGCAAAACGCACAGATGGCGCTTTCCATCGCCACACGCGGCTACGTGCTCGAGACCGGCAAGATCACCATGACCGGCACCGGCCAAGAGCTGCTGCACGACGATAACGTGCGTAAAGCCTACCTGGGCGGCTAGATAGTTACGGCGTTTTGCCAAACGCCGTAACCAGCCGACGCTGCAAGCCCGCCAGAGCGGCAATCTGCCTTTCAACTTCGGCGGCATGACCAGAAGGTCAATGCTGCCTTGTTTCAAGGCACCTTGTTCGCTCTGGCGGGCTTTCGCTGTCGTTGCCAAAACATCGGCGTTGTGGCAGATGCCAACGACTACCCCCTTTATGTTGCGGTGGAATAGGGACTAAATGGGAGCCTCAGAGGCCAAAACAGTCCCTATTCCACTGCAACTTCATGGGGGCGTGCGACAATGCCCATCGGAAAACGATTGTCATCTGGGGGTCTATCTATGCTGTACGAGTTTTGTGCTGAGAACTTTGAGCGGGTGCCGGCGGCTATTGATGCCGGTGCAAGGCGCATCGAGCTGTGCGACAACCTTGCCGTCGGTGGTACCACGCCCTCGGCCGGCGTTATCAGCGCTGCGGTCAGTTATGCTCACGAGCATGACGCGCGAGTGATGTGCATGATTCGCCCGCGTGGCGGTGACTTTCACTGCAACCAGGACGAGCTGCGCATGATGGAGATGGACTTGGGTCTTGCTGTGAGCGCCGGCGCCGACGGCTTGGTCTTTGGCTGCTGCAAGCCTTGTGCCGGCGGCTGGGCGCTCGACGAGCTTACGTTGGGCGCCCTCGTGATGGCTGCGGGCTGCGCGACCGAGGAGTGCAAGCGCGAGTCCCTTGACATCACCTTCCACATGGCGTTTGACCAGCTCTCGCCCGAGGCTCAGATCGATGCTGTCGACACGCTCGCCGACTGTGGCATCACGCGTATCCTGACGCATGGTGGTGCTGCCGGAACGCCGATCGAGGACAATCTGGAGCACCTATCGCGTCTTGTCGAGTATGCGGGCGACCGCCTGATCATCCTTCCCGGCGGCGGCATTTCCACGGCCAACCGCGATACCGTGGCGGCGGCATTGGGCGTCTCCGAGCTCCATGGCACCAAGATCGTGCCGCTGGAGGCGTAACCCGTGGCGCTGGTATTTGACGTTCAGCAGGCGAGCGGCAAGCCCGACGACAACCGGCGCCCTGGCACCGCGTGCCCCTTTTGCGATACCGAGGGACTCGCCAATATCATCCGGCGCGACGGCGACTGCATCTGGCTCGTGAATAAGTTCAAAACCCTGCGCGCCACCCGTCAAACCGTGCTGATCGAGTCAGCCGATCACGATGCCGACCTGGCGACCTATGAGCCAGATGAACTCCACCATGTGATGAGGTTTGCCCTGGATTGCTGGCAGCAGATGATCGATTCGCAGCAGTATCGAAGCGTGCTCATGTACAAGAACAAGGGTCCTCTCTCGGGCGGTAGTCTCGTTCATCCGCACATGCAGATTGTGGGTTTGGAGCAGGAAGACGGCTATGCTTCGTTGACTTCCGCCAATTTCGAAGGCATCAATGTCTGGCAACAGGGGAGAATCGCGGCCAACATCTCAACCGAACCGATCATGGGGTTCTTTGAGGTCAACGTTTCAGCCCCGCAGGGAATTGCCGCCAGCGATGACACAAGAGACCAAGCCGAGGCAGATCTCTTCGCCGATGCGATCCAGGTGGCTCTGCGCTATATCCTGAACGAGCACCACGGTGGTCGCGCAGAGTCGTACAACTTGTTCTTCTATCACCTGGGCGGTCGGACCATTGCCAAGGCGCTGCCGCGTTGGGTGGTTTCGCCCTACTTTGTCGGCTATCGTTTGGCCCAGGTCAATGCCGAGACAACGCTCGATATCGATGCTGAGCGCCTGCGTGCGCATCTGGAAACGCTCGAATAGCAGGACTAACGCCCACGTAATGCGGACAGTCTAGCGTGCCATGGCGTCGCGGCCGGCCTCGACGCGCTTGCGCTGGGCGGCGCGCTCCTCGCCGGTTAGACGCTCAAAGAGATGCCCGATAAGCGAGGCGAGTACCTGCTGAAACAGCGTTCCGCACATGACGGGAAACACGACTTCGCCCGGAAAGTACTGCGTGGCGATGACGGCGCCCGAAGAGATGTTACGCATGCCGCAGGTAAAGCACATGGTAGTCGTCTCGCTATATGGCAGATGCAGTGCGCGGGCGACCAGAATGCCGACGACAAAGCCGCTGATGGCGAAGGTCAAAATAAAGAGGGCGACTTCCAGACGCATCGCGTTCATGTGCAGGACGTACTCGCTCATGGCGGTGGAGTTGGAGGCGATAACGCCCATCATCATGAACTTGCAGGCGGGCGAGAGCGCGGGGGAGAGCTTCTCGTGTCCCCATCCACGTGTGAGCTCGTTGATCACGATGCCGAGCACGGCGGGGATGGCGATCATAAAGGCCATGTCCTGCATCATGCTCGGCACATCGATCGAGACGGTGGCACCCAGCAAGAGCTTCAGCGTGAGCGGAATCGTCACAGGCGAGATAATCGAGGACGTCAGGATGATGGTGAGCGCGAGCGGGCCGTTGCCGCCGAACATGCTAATCCACATAAAGGCAGTGACCGCCACGGGTACGCTGTACTCGAGCACGATGCCGCAGACAAGGTTGGGATTGGAGCCAAAGAACAGCGATCCCATGGCATAGGCTGCTATGGGAATAAGCACCGCCGAGACGAGCAGCGCCAAAATCAGGTGCAGGGGACGGCGGAACACCTCAGCGACCTGGTGGAAGGTGTTGCTGAGCGCACCTTGGAACGTCATAAAGGCGAAGAGGGCGGGAACGATGGGCTTGAGTACGCCGATCTGCTGGGGAAAGAGCACGCCGAGCGTTACGCAAATCGGAACGATGACCTGCATATGCCCCGCGAGGAACTTTCCCAGTCCAACCCATTGCTTCATATGCCCCGTGACTCCCTTTATCCGCGAACTCGTTTGAATGGATATGCTAGACGCTCGCATGCGTCCGTGCGTCAGAAACGCTCGATTATTTCGAGGCTATTACCGGCCTCGTTTACCGAAACCAGGGCGTGCCGCGAGGCTCTGCGTCCGTGCCGCACGGTATAATAAATCCGTTCAACAGATCTGCCTGCCGAAGCGGGCATACACAGAGGACTCATCGCTATGAACCGTGAGAGGTATCGCGGCGACCTGCCCCTATCGGGGGTGGGCGCCTATGTCATCGCTTAAGACGACACATCGCTGGGCGGTCGCTCAGCAAAATCCCGAGCTCGAAAAGGAGCTTTCGGCTGGTCTGGGCATACCCGGGCTGGTGGCGCGTATTATGGTTGCGCACGGTATTGCCTCGATTGAGGAAGGACAGCTATTTTTGACGCCTTCGCTCGATCGCGACTGGGCCGACCCACTCATTATCCCGGGCATGTCGGTCGTTGCCGACCGCGTCGAGCGTGCTATTCGCAACCACGAGCACATTGCGGTCTTCGGCGATTTTGACGTTGACGGTATTACGTCGACCTGCCTGTTGACCGAGGCGCTGCGAACGTTTGGCGCCAATGTCACACCATTCATCCCGCATCGCTTTGACGAGGGCTACGGTCTTTCGCGCGCGGCGCTCGACCGCGTTAACGAGCTCGCTCGTCCCCAGTTGATCGTGACCGTCGATAACGGCATTGCCGCCAAAGAAGAGGTTTCCTATCTGGAGAGCCTGGGGATCGATTTGGTGGTCACGGACCATCACGAGCCCTCCGATCAGGTGCCGCAGGGCGTGCCTCTAACCGACCCTAAGCTCGAGGACGAGGGTCCTTCGCGTGAACTTGCCGGCGCCGGCGTGGCGCTCAAGCTGGTGCAGGTCCTGAGCGAGCGTTTGAGCAAGCCATCGTATTGGCGCTCGCTGATAGAGGTCGCGGCACTGGGTACCGTGTCCGACATGATGCCGCTCACGCCCGAGAATCGCGCACTGGTCGCCGAGGGCATCCAACAGATGCGTGTGACGGCCCGTCCCGGCTATATCGCGCTTGCCGCACTTGCCAAGGCCGACCTTTCTACCATTACGGCCGACGGCCTGTCGTTTTCGCTCATTCCCCGCTTAAACGCCGCCGGCCGCATGGCCGATCCCAAGCTGGCGCTCGACCTGCTGCTTGCCCGTGATCCTATCGAGGCAAGCGCGCTGGCGGCCGAGCTCGAGGAGATCAACCGTCAGCGTCGCGAGATCGAGGCGGAGCTCACGCGCGATGCCATGGCAAAGGTCGAGGAGACCTATGATGGCGGGCGCGCGATTGTCGTGGGCGGCGAAGGTTGGCACGAGGGCGTTAAGGGCATCGTGGCGAGCCGCCTCACCAACCGATATCACGTGCCGGCGCTGCTTTTCTCTATCGACGACGGTATAGCACGTGGGTCGGGCCGCTCGGTAGGCAAAGTCAACCTGTTCGAGGCCGTAGAACGCTGCTCCGACCTGCTGATTCGCCGCGGCGGGCATGCCGGTGCGGTGGGCGTTACCATCGAGGCATCTAAGCTCGATGAGTTTCGTCGGCGTCTTTCCGCCGTGTTGTCCGAGCTTCCCGCCGAGGACTTTGAGGACACCGACGAGGTTGCCGCCACGGTCGACCTTTCCGAATTGAATATCGAGACCATCGAGCAGATTTCCCGCCTTGAGCCGTTTGGCCAGGGTAATAAGGTGCCGCTGCTGGCTGCCGAGGGTGTGACGATGTGTGACCGCGCCGTGGTGGGTAAGACCGGCGAGCATATGCGTTTCGTGGCGACGGATGGCGCCGCAAGTGTGCCGGCCATCATGTTTCGTGTGCCGCAGATCGACAGGCTTATCAATTGCGACAGCGCCGTCGACTTGGTGTTCGAGGCCGTTGCCGAGCATTGGCAGGGGCGCGTGAAGCCCAAACTCATGATCAAAGATGTCTTGCTACGCGATGCCACGGCGCCCAATATCGACGATCCGGCATGTGAGCTTCGCCGCGGCGTACAACCGGCGGATTCTGGCCTGCGCCTGGAGTCGCGTAAACGCGAAACGCTCGCTCAGCTTTCCTATACCGAGCTCACGCGCTCGCTCATTCACAGCTTTATCGGATCGAACCAGCCGCACCGCGCACAGGTCGAGGCCCTTGTCGCCCTGGCCGACCACCAGAGCGTTTTGGCCGTTATGGGAACGGGTCGCGGCAAGTCTCTGATTTTTCATGTACATGCCGCACGCGAGGCGGTCCTTCGCGGGCGTGCGAGCATCTTTGTCTATCCGCTGCGTGCACTCGTTGCCGACCAGGCCTATCACCTTTCCTCGACGATGGCCGCGCTCGGCATTGGCGTTGGCGTGCTGACCGGCGAGACCGTGGAGGCGGCGCGCGATGACGTGTTTGCCGGTCTGGCTTCGGGCCGCACCGGCATCGTTCTCACGACGCCGGAGTTCCTGTCTATCCATCGCGATCGCTTTGCGCGTTCTGGACGTATTGGCTTTGTCGTTATCGATGAGGCACACCATGCCGGTCTTGCCAAAGGCGGCGACCGGAGCGCCTACCTTGACATGCCCGATATTCTCAAAGCCCTGGGCGATCCCGTTGTCATGGCGGCAACGGCTACCGCGACGGCCCCAGTCGTGGCGGAGCTTGCTCGTGTATTGCCGATTACCAGGACGGTGGTCGACGAGACCGTTCGCGAGAACCTACAACTCGAGGACGACCGTGACCTTGCGAGCCGCGAAAATCGCCTGGTGTCGATCGTGGCGACGGGGGAGAAGACCGTCATTTACGTGAACTCGCGCGACCAGTCCGTGGCGCTTGCCAAGACGTTGCGCAAACGCGTGCCCGACTGCGCGACCCATATTGCGTTCTATAACGCCGGGCTTGCGCGCTCCGATCGCCGCCGTGTCGAGGAAGCCTTTAGAGACGGAAGTCTCAGCTGCATCGTTTCAACTTCGGCCTTCGGTGAGGGCGTCAACCTGCCCGATATCCGCCATGTCGTGCTCTACCACATGCCGTTTGGTGCGATTGAGTTTAACCAGATGAGTGGCCGTGCCGGCCGCGATGGACAGCCCGCCGTGATTCACTTGCTCTATTCGTCGCGTGACGCTCGTATTAATGAGCGCCTGCTCGATTGTTACGCGCCCGAGCGCGATGAGCTTGTCACTCTCTATCGAGCGCTGCAGACCATGTGGCGCTCCAACCGTGGCAAGACGGGGGACGATTCATTCTGCGCGAGCGATATCGACATTGCGCAGATGTGTCTTGCCATCGATGCCCGCACGCCGGTCGACGAGCGCTCGGTGGAAAGCGGCCTGGGAATCTTCGAAGAACTCGGTTTCTGCCGCGTTTCGGGGTTTGACGATACGCGTCGCATCGCGATGGCGGAAAACCCCGGTCGCGTGCAATTAAGCAGGTCAATTCGCTATTTGGAGGGCTTGCGCTCGCGCATGGAGTTCACGGCTTTTCGGAGCTGGGCGCTCGATTCGTGCGCTTCTGATATGCTAGCCAAAGTTAATCGCCCGATCGTACCGCGGGCCTAGGGGAAGGGGACCTCGATGGACGCCGCAGCCCGTACCGCCCATGATTCCACCCTCCAGCCGTTTTCGGAGATGGAGCACTATAAGCATGCCGATGAGCTGCCGCCCGAGATTATGGCGGACAGCTACGACAAGCTGGAGCGTCTGTGCCTCAAATATATGAACGAGGACGACTTCTCCAATGTGGAGCAGGCCTACTGCTTTGCTGCCGAGAAGCACTGCAACCAAAAGCGGCGCTCGGGTGAGATGTACATTAACCATCCCGTCGAAGTAGCTATCATTCTGGCTGACCTCAAGATGGACTGCGATGTGGTGTGCGCCGCGTTGCTGCACGATACCGTCGAGGACACCGAGACCTCGCTTGCCGATGTTTCGGGTCTGTTTGGCGAAACCGTGGCAGGGCTCGTCGACGGCGTGACCAAGCTCACCAACATTGAAGTCGACAGCATGGACGAGAAGCAGGCGCTTACGCTGCGCAAGATGTTCCTCGCCATGTCCAAGGACATCCGCGTCATCATCGTCAAGCTCGCCGACCGCCTGCATAACATGCGCACGCTTGCCGCTCTGCGCGAGGACCGCCGCCTGTTTAAGGCACGCGAGACCATGGACGTGTACGCGCCTTTGGCCGACCGCCTGGGCATGAGTTCAATCAAGTGGGAGCTCGAGGACCTGTCCTTTTTCTACTTGGAGCCCGATGCCTACCAGCGCATCGCGCGCATGGTATCCGAGTCGCGCGAGGTTCGCGAGCGTTATCTGGCCGAGACCATCAAGACGCTCACCGATGAGCTCAATCGCATTGGTCTTGAGGGCTTTCAGATCAACGGTCGTTCCAAGCACTATTGGTCCATCTATCAAAAGATGAAGCGCAAGGGCAAGGAGTTCTCCGAGATTTACGACCTGGTGGCGCTGCGCGTCATCACTCATTCGGTGCGCGATTGCTATTCCACGCTTGGTGCCGTGCATACCCTGTGGCATCCCATGCCCGGTCGTTTTAAAGACTATATCGCCATGCCCAAGGTCAATAACTACCAATCGCTTCACACGACGGTTATCGGCCCCACGGCCCGTCCGCTCGAGATTCAGATTCGAACCTACGAAATGCACGAGCAGGCCGAGTACGGCATTGCCGCCCACTGGCTGTATAAGAAATCGGGCGGATCGTCTGCGTCTAAGACCAATGATGCCCAGCGTCTGGACGACCAGATTAACTGGCTCAAGCACTCACTCGATTGGGCGGCGTCTGACGAGATCACCGATGCCAAGGAATACTTGCACTCGCTGAAGGTCGACTTGTTTGACCAGGAGATTTTTGTCTTTACGCCCAAGGGCGAGGTCATGGCGCTTCGTGCCGGCTCTACACCGCTCGACTTTGCCTACGCCGTTCATACCGAGGTCGGTAACCACTGTGTCGGCGCCAAAATCAACGGTGCGGTGGCGCCGCTCACGCACGAGATCAAGACGGGTGACCGTGTCGAGATCCTGACCAACAAGAGCTCTAAGCCGTCGCGCGATTGGCTCAAGATCGTCAAGACACCTTCGGCCAAGTCAAAGATTCGCCGTTATTTCGCCGCCGCGACCAAGGATGACGACGCTGCCGCCGGCCGCGATATACTGGCCAAGGACCTGCGTAAGCGCGGGTATGGCATCTCTACGCCACGATCCACGCGTGCGCTCAACGCCGTGGCGGAGCAGTTTAACTTCAAGCAGCTCGAGGACCTTTTTGCAGCCGTTGGCGCGGGCAAGGTCGCCCCGCGCGCTGTGGGCAATAAGGTCGAGCAAATCTTGGACCCCAAGCCCGAGGAACAGCTCACCAAGGCCGAGGCTATCGCCGAGGTCGTAAAGCAGCCCGCTCGCGGCTCCAACCGCAAGCCGCAAAAGCGCGGTAAGAGCGCCAGTAACGGCATTATCGTCAAGGGCGAGAGCAACAGCGGCCTGCTGGTCCGTCTGGCTCATTGCTGCAACCCCGTGACGGGCGACGACATCGTCGGCTTCATCACGCGCGGTCGTGGCGTTTCGGTGCATCGCGCCAACTGCCCCAACGTCAAGGGCCTTATGGAACATCCCGAGCGCATGATTGACGTAGAGTGGGATGGTGCTGCCGATACGCTTTTCCAGGTCGAGATTGTGGTCGAGTGCCTGGACCGCATGGGCCTGCTCAAGGACGTCACCATCGCCATTGGCGATGCAGGCGGCAATATCCTTTCTGCCGCCACGTCGACCAACCGCGAGGGTATTGCAACCCTGCGCTTTATGGTCGAGATCTCGGACGCGAGTGGTCTGGATCCACTGCTGGCCTCCATCAGCAGCGTTGACTCGGTCTACGACGCGCGCCGCCTGATGCCCGGCGAGGGTGGAGCCCAGCTTAAGCGTCGCGTTTAGTCGCGACGAACGTGCCACATTTTCGATATTCGCTACACTCGAGGCATCGTTCGATGCCTCGAGTTCTATTGAGAGGAGAGGGACATGAATGCTGTGTCCTTGGATTTAACTCCCAAGGGATCGGTCAAGATCGAGACGCTCGTAAACGGTCCCATTCAGACCAATAGCTATGCTGTTATTTCGGACAATGAGTGCGTGATTATCGACCCCGCATGGGAAGGCGGGCGCTTGGTGGAGCATATTCGAGCCGAGCATCCCGGCGTACGCATGCTTGGCGCCGTATGCACTCATGGCCATGCTGATCATGTTGGTGGTGTTGCCGGCGTACGAACCACCATTGGCGAGGGCTGCCAGTATGAGCTGTGTGCCAAGGATGTGGCGGTGCCGCATGCGAACATCGAGGAACAGCGAGCTATGTGGGGCATTGAGACGCCCGACCCTGGGGAGCCGACGCGCCTGCTCGCCGAGGGCGATTCAATCGAGGTGGGCGATATCTGCCTGCAGGTGATCGAGACACCAGGGCATACGCCGGGCGGGATCGTCTTGTTTGCTGCCACCGAGCAGGGGAACATTGCCTTTGTGGGCGACACCCTGTTTCCGGGTGGGCACGGCCGTACCGACCTTTCCGGCGGAGACGAGGCGGCGATTCTGTGCTCGCTCTCCAAGCTTGCCCGGCTTCTCCCGCCCGATACCGTTTGCCTAACCGGCCATGGCGATTCGACCACTGTGGCACGCGAGCTTATGCAGAACCCTTTCATGCAGATGTAGCTTTGCAGTCAGCTTCTGAAGCACGAGAAGCGTCCAAACGTCAAGATATTTTCCCCAACGGGTCGATTCCGTAGGGCAAACGGTCAAAAAAAGTCTGTTTGGACGATATTCGTGAACAATCGAACGTTTATGCTCGGATACGCCGTGGTAAAATCACAGGCGTTATCGGAGCAACCTTACAGGAGGTTTCTTTTATGCTCGTCAACGCAGCAGACATGCTCAAGAAGGCCGAGGCCGGCAAGTACGCTCTCGGTGCCTTCAACACCAACAACCTCGAGTGGACCCTGGCTATTCTCCAGGCCGCCGAGGAGGCCAAGTCTCCGCTGATCCTTCAGTGCACCGCTGGTGCCGCTAAGTGGATGGGCGGTTTCAAGGTCTGCGCCGACATGGTCAAGGCTGCCGTCGAGGCCACGGGCGTTACCGTTCCCGTCGCCCTTCACCTCGATCACGGTTCTTACGAGGACTGCTTCAAGTGCATCGAGGCCGGCTTCACGTCCATCATGTATGACGGCTCTCACGAGGAGACCTTCCAGCTTAACCTCGACCGCACCAAGGAGCTCGTTGAGCTTGCCCACTCCAAGGGCATGTCCATCGAGGCCGAGGTCGGCGGCATCGGCGGCACCGAGGACGGCGTGACCTCCAACGGTGAGCTCGCTGACCCTGCTGAGTGTAAGCAGATCGCTGACCTGGGCGTCGACTTCCTCGCCTGCGGCATCGGCAACATCCACGGCGTGTATCCCGCCGACTGGGCTGGCCTTTCCTTCGAGCGTCTGGGCAAGATCAAGGCTCAGACCGGCGACCTGCCCCTCGTCCTGCACGGTGGCACCGGCATCCCCGAGGATCAGATCAAGAAGGCCATCTCCCTGGGCATCTCCAAGATCAACGTCAACACCGACCTGCAGCTCGTCTTCGCCAAGGGCGTCCGCGAGTACATCGAGGCTGGCAAGGATCAGCAGGGCAAGGGCTTTGATCCCCGCAAGCTCCTCAAGCCTGGTCGCGACAACATCGTTGCCCGCACCAAGGAGCTCATGGAGGAGTTTGGCTCCGTCAACAAGGCGTAAGCGTCGCTAAACTTCCCGTCGGAAGCCCCGTCCCCCTACACTGTTTCCTTTGCGCTCACCTGGCTTCGCCAGAAGTCGCGCCAAGGAAACAGTTCCGGGGGACGGGGCTTCCTTCGTTTAACGTCGCAGGGTTACGAGTCTGAATTAAGATGGCTACTGGCTTTGCCAGAAGTCGCGCGACGGAATCAGCTCCGGGGAAACGGGGCCTCCTTCGTTAACTCGCTACAGGGTTACTGGGCTGAATTTATTTTTATGGGTACCGTTTATCGGTGTTGAGGGCTCCTTTATTGGGGTTTTCTTTTTATCTCGCTACAATGGGCTTCAAGCGTTCTAGTGACTTGGAGTTTTGGTATGGCTGTTATTGATGTGCTGCCTTCGGATGGGAAGGTTATTGACGAGGGCCCTGTTGGTTGCTCTGTTGATGTTTGCTGTGATGATTTTCGCCATCTCGATATTGGGCTACCGCCTGAGATTCTTCGTCTTAAGGATGCCGGGTATTTGACGCAGGCTGTTGCTGCCTGCGATCGCCTTTTGGAGCAGAACCCCGAGCCTTCGCTGGTTGCTTGTGTTCGTGCCGAGCGGTATCGCATGCTCGAGACACCGCTTCATTTTTCGGTGTCGCGCGATCAGGCTATTGCGATGATTCGCGAGGAGTGGCCTGAGTTTACCGAAGAGCAGTTTGATGACCTGATTAATCGTAAGCGAATTGACTGGCGCTTTATCGATGGCGAGCTGTTTGTTCTCGATAACTTCCTCGATTCGCTTCGCGTGTACCCCAAGGAGGTTCCGGGCCTGCGTCCCGATTCTACGGACGGCGTCGCGCTGCGTAACCAGATGCTCAGTGAGATGGAGTCGCAAAACGGGTTGGCTCGCGTCATCATGCTTAAGGCATCCGTGTCTGTCCCCGGTGCTCTGGAGGGAGAGGCTGTTCGCGCGTGGCTACCCGTTGCCGCTGCCTGCCGCCAGCAGTCTCATATCGAGGTTCTCGATATGACGTCGGAGGGGAATGTTGCCTCTGAAAACGTTTCGGCTCGTACTGCCTCTTGGGCATCTTCGACTGAACATTCATTCTCGGTGACCTATCGCTATCACATTGATGCCGCCTATTGCGATATCTATGGTGGCGCGCTCCCATCGCATCCCTGTATGGACGCGCCCCTGCCCGAGGACACCTCCGAGGACCGTCCGCACATTGCGTTTACGCCGTACCTGCGACAGCTGACGGAGCGTGTTATTGACGGGCTCGAGGATCCGCTCGATTGCGCTCGTGCTATCTATGATTACCTGACACAGCATATCGACTATCGCTATCAGCCACCGTACCTGCTTTTGGGATCTATTGCCGATGACTGTGCACACTCGCTCCGCGGCGATTGCGGTGTTATGGCGCTCACGTTTATCACCATGTGCCGCATTGCGGGCGTTCCTGCCCGTTGGCAGAGCGGCCTGTATGTTGCGCCCGATTCGGTGGGGCCGCACGATTGGGCTGAGTTCTATACGCCGCAGACCGGTTGGCTCAACGCCGACGTGTCATTTGGATCTTCTGCTCGCAGGATGGGGGAGGAGTGGCGCCGCCGTCACTACTTTGGCAATCTCGACCCGTGGCGCATGGTGGCCAACAATCGATTCCAGGCCGAGTTTGTGCCTGCTTTCGATGGCATGCGCGAGGATCCCTATGACAACCAGATGGGCGAAGTCTCGGTTAACGGACGCGGATGCCGTCAGCGCGAGATGCTCCGCACGGTCGAACTCATCGAAATGCTCGAAGTTCCATTTTCGGACTAATCAACAGAAAGCTGTGATAAACTAACTCACGCATTACGTGCCCGAGTGGCGGAATTGGCAGACGCAGTGGACTCAAAATCCACCGTTGGCAACAACGTGCGAGTTCGAGTCTCGCCTCGGGCACCATACATGCAAGTGAGCGTTCAAGGGGGTTTCGGCCCCCCTTTTCGTGCCGAACTCGCGTGAGCGCGCGGAGCGTTAAGCAAACAGGCCTGCGGCCTGTTTGTAGCGGAGCGTGGCGAGGGCGCCATGCGCCCGAAGCCCGGGGCTTCGCGAAGCGAAGGCCCTTCGAGTCTCGCCTCGGGCACCATACATGCAAGTGAGCGTTCAAGGGGGTTGCGGCCCCCTTTTTCGTGTACGTAATGTGATAACGCGCTGCGCGTGTTATTATCCACAAGGCGTTGTTACCGCAATGCCCTAAAGAGGAACCCGAGGGTTCCCACCTTTTGGCGCCGATGAGCAGCTGACTGGTCATACAACTTAGATTCACTTCCTCAAATCGAGGATGTCTATGTGTACGACCTGGTTGCTGAGAAGCGCCGGGTTATTTTTTTATGAATGGAGGTAGGGAAAATAGCTAAGTCTGATGACACCCGCATCAACGACGAGATCACTGCATCTTCGTGCCGTTTGATTGGCGTCGATGGCTCTCAGCTCGGCCTGTTCGCCATCCGCGATGCCCAGCGCGTTGCCGACGATCAGGGTCTCGACCTGGTCGAGATCGCTCCCAACGCGGAGCCGCCGGTCTGCAAGGTCATGGACTACGGTAAGTTCAAGTACCAGCAGGCCATGAAGGCCAAGGCTGCTCGTAAGAACCAGTCCAAGGTCGAGGTCAAGGAAATGAAGTTCCGACCCAAGATCGACGTTGGCGACTACGAGACCAAGAAGGGCCACGTTCTGCGTTTCCTCAAGAAGGGCGCGCGCGTTAAGATCACCATCATGTTCCGCGGCCGTGAGATGGCTCACCCGGAGCAGGGCCTTAACGTTCTCGAGCGTCTCGCCGAGGATCTCAAGCCTTACGCTACGGTCGAGTCCAAGCCTAAGATGGAAGGCCGTAACATGCTTATGCTGCTCGCCCCGATTAAGGGCGCCTTCGATGAGGATAAAGCGGCAAGCGATACCAAGTAACTAGTGTTCTGTAACCGATTAAGGAGTATTTCATGCCTAAGATGAAGTCCCACAGCGGCACCAAGAAGCGTTTCCGCAAGACTGGTACCGGCAAGCTTATGCGCGCCAAGGCTTTCAAGAGCCACATCCTGAGCAAGAAGTCCACCAAGCGTAAGCGTGGCTTCCGTCAGGAGACCGAGATCGCCGCTGCCGACCGCAAGGTCATCAAGTCGCGTCTCGCCTAAGTTCGCGTTCCCGTTTTTCGTTTTACCGTCTAGGAGTTGATAGAACATGGCACGTATTAAGCGCGCTGTTGCCGCCAAGAAGAAGCGCCGTACCGTTATGCACCGTGCGAAGGGTTACTACGGTGCCGCTTCGCGTACTTACAAGCATGCTAAAGAGCAGGTCCAGCACTCCCTGCAGTATCAGTATCGTGATCGCCGCAACAAGAAGCGCGAGATCCGCTCTCTCTGGATCACCCGCATCAACGCTGCCGCTCGCCTGAACGACATCTCTTACTCTCAGTTCATGCACGGCCTGAAGGTTGCCGGCATCGAGCTCGACCGCAAGGTTCTGGCTCAGATGGCTTACGAGGACATCGAGTCCTTCAACGAACTGGCTGCCATCGCCAAGAAGGCTCTCGAGGCCTAATAGATTCTGTTGAATCGCTAGGGGAGTGTCGCACTGTGCGCGACACTCCCTCTTTTTTATCGAAAGCGCTGGTTTACAAAGCAAAAAGCGCGGGTAGAAAAACACTTACAGGTGACCGATCTTTATATGTCTCTTAACCGAAGGGTCATCATCTGATACGTGCGGTCTTGCTGCACTCGACTTTCTACTTCCAATATAGGAAGCGATGCATTGTGTAGGACTTGTGAAGAGTGGAATTGACGTCCCACATCGCTTCGCGGTCTGGCAATATATCTCCTTGCCGCGCGGCCCGGTCGAACCGGATCAGCCGCACAGCGTGCACCTTGAGAACCGGATACTGCGAGGATGGACACTTACTTCAGTGTCGCATCCGGGCAGACATCGAACCATTTGAAATGGTCTAACTTGGATTTGTTTTTCGCAAGGCCGCCGA
>CABUUD010000003.1 GCA_902494585.1 uncultured Collinsella sp.
CAACATCGATCGCGAGTTCCGCACGCAAAGGAGGCCACTTAATTTGGCCTCCGGCTTGCGCAGGACTGTCCGAGCAGGCGATGTTGCCCCATACGCCCGCCCAGGTCCGCCGGGATTACGACAGTTTAACGATCGGTGCAAAGCCCTTCATCAGCTTTTTGGTCTGGCCGGTCTTTTCGAATTGAACCTCGATCATGTCTCCGACAACCGAGATGACAGTACCCGTGCCAAAGGTCTTGTGACTCACAGTATCGCCCGCGGCAAAGTCCTGCGATGCGCTGGCGCGATCGACCTTGCGCTCCACCGTCGGGGACACCTTGGACGACGGCTTTTTGGCTCGCGGCGCGCCCGAGCCAAAGGTCGAGGCAACACGGCCAGCGTCGGGCGAGACCCCACGATGGCGCTCGGTCCCATAGCTGCTGCCGCCAAAGAAGTCATCAAAGCTCGATCCGCCGCGCGAACCGGAACCGCCGGTCGAGCGCGTATGTGAGCCAAACACCTTGCCGCCATACATGTCCGAGCCCATACCCGAGCCAAACGTGCCGTGACGGTCGCCGCGCTTCTCCCAGCCCGTGCCCTCAAAACCGGCAGAACCGATGCCGCTAAACTCGATGTCCTCAAACGGAATCTCGTTGAGGAAGCGCGAGCGCGGGTTGGCAGAAGTCGAGCCGTAGGTGCGACGCTTGGCCGCATAGGTCAAGAACAGGCGCTTACGGGCGCGCGTGATGGCAACGTAGGCCAGGCGACGCTCCTCCTCGAGCTTGCCCGGGTCATCGCTGCCGCCAAAGTCGTGCACGTGCGGGAAGATGCCCTCCTCCATGCCGGCCACGAACACTGCCGGGAACTCCAGGCCCTTGGCGGAGTGGATGGTCATCATGGTGATGGCATGCGTCTCGCCGGCCAGGGAATCCAAGTCAGAGCGCAGGGCCAGCCACTCCATGAGTGCCGGCAGCGCTTTACAGGTGAGCGGGCCGTAGGTGCGCTCGATCTCGTCGGCATGTACGACACCCGCCGGCATCTCCGTCGGCGCGGCATACGCGTTGCCCGCGATGGCGGCGGCCAGGGCATCCTGCGGCGAGAGCGCCGGGGCGGCTAGGCTATCGAGCGGATTGGAACCTGCAGCATCGCGCGCGCCGACGAGTGCCTCAAACGAGGATGCCGGGGCGGACGGTCCCGGTTTGGGCGCGGGCGCGCTCACCACGACGGGCTCGGGCTCGGCGCCGGCAGGCACGTCGGCAACACCGGCTGCGCGCAGCTCTTCTAAGCTCTCGAGCGTGCCCTCGATATCCTCGTGCGTTTCCTCAAATTCGGCAGCGACGCCCAGAAATTCCTGGATATTCTCGGCACGGCTCTCGGACTCCATGGTGCCCTCGGCGCGAAACGCCTGCAGCAGGCCCGTCTTATCGACAATCATCTCGACAACGTCCTTGAGCTCGCCGTCCATGCGGCGACCCTCGCGCACCAGCGACACAAAGCTCGACAGGCCATTGCGCACCTTGGCGCTAAACATGCCGGTTTCGGCACACGCGATCTCGCAAGCCTGGAAGAACGAGCAGCGGTTGTCGCGCGCCAGCTGCTCGATCTTTTGGATCGAGGTGGAACCGATGCCGCGGCGCGGTGTGTTGATGACGCGCTTGACGCTCATCTCGTCGGCCGGGTTCACGATCATCTTAAGGTAGGCCATGACGTCGCGGATCTCGGCACGGTCGAAGAATCGCGTGCCGCCCACGATCTTGTAGGGCACGCCCGCGCGCAGGAACATATCTTCGAGGATACGCGACTGGGCGTTGGTGCGATAGAACACGGCGATGTCGTCGTAGCTCGTGCCTTTGGCATGCAGTTTCTCGATCTCGCCGGCAATCCAGCGACCCTCGTCGCGTTCGTCGCTCGCCTGGAAGGCCTGGATCTTCTCGCCATCGCCCTCGGCCGTAAACAGGCGCTTGTCCTTGCGCTGCGAGTTGTGGCGCACCACGGCGTTGGCGGCGCTCAGGATGTGACCCGTAGAGCGATAGTTCTGCTCCAGCTTGACGGTCTTGCAGTTTTTAAAGTCCTTCTCAAAGTCCAGGATGTTGGTGATGTCGGCGCCACGCCAGCTGTAAATGGACTGGTCATCGTCGCCCACGACCATGAGGTTTTGGTACTTAGCGGCCAGCAGGTTGGCGATTTCGTACTGGACGTGGTTGGTGTCCTGATACTCGTCGACGCTAATGTAGCGGAAGCGCTCTTGGTACTTATCGAGCACCTCGGGACGGGTGCGCAGCAGCTCGAGCGCGCGCACGAGCAGGTCGTCAAAGTCCATCGCATTGGCGGCGCGCAGGCGGCGCTCCAGCTCTAGGTAGACCTGCGCGGCCTTTTTGTCGTTGGGGCTATCGGCGCTCTTGAGCATGTCCTCGGGGCCGATCATGGCGTTTTTGGCCGAGCTAATCTTGCTGCGGATCATGTTGATGGGGAACTGCTTTTGCTCGATGCCGAGCGCCTGCATAATGTCGCGCACCATGCGCTTTGAGTCATCGTCATCGTAGATGGTGAACTGGCCGGTGTAGCCCAACAGGTCGGCGTCCTCGCGCAGCATGCGCACGCACATAGCATGGAAGGTGCACACCCACATGCCACGGGTGCCGCTGGGAATGAGTGCCGCCAGACGCTCGCGCATCTCTGCCGCGGCCTTGTTGGTAAACGTAATGGCAAGAACCTGCCAAGGCTTAACACCCAGGTCGCCGAGCATATGTGCGATGCGGAAGGTCAAGACGCGGGTCTTGCCCGAGCCGGCGCCGGCGAGCACCAGCAACGGGCCCTCGGTGGACAGGACCGCCTCGCGCTGGGCGGGATTAAGGCTGTCGATGTCGACGAGCGGTTTGGCGGGCTTGGGCGCCGGCGCGGGAGCGTCGTAGATGTCGAGCGGAACGAGCTCGGGCTCCGGCGCAGCGGGGGCGGTGTATGCATCGAGCGGCACGGGTTCCGGCGCGGGCGGTACGGGTACCGCGGCGTTCTTTTCCCAGGGCAGGGGCTGGGTCATGGGCGACTCCTCATCTGACGGACGGCGCGCCTGCGGGCGGCGCCATAGTTTGAGCCGTACCAGTATACCGAGCCGCGCGGACACCGACGCAAATCACACCACGACTCCGTGCGCCACCGTCAGGCCCGCCCCAGCGGATTTGGTGCATTGGGGGGCCACCGATGTCATGGCAGCAGCGAGCGGCGGCCAGAGCGAACAAATTGGCATGAAAAGGGGGCGGCATAGACCTTTTGGTCATGCCACCCCCTTTGAATGACAAGTTGTCGCTCTGGTCGCCGCGCAGCGTCAACCAAGTTACAGGCCGAGCATAGGCTCCAGGACAAAGAAGTACGCGAGCACCACGATGCCCAGGATGATGCGGTAGACGCCGAAGCACTTGAAGTCGTGACGGCGCACGAAGCCCATAAGCCACTTGATGGCAATGAGCGACACCACAAAGGCGACGACGCAGCCCACGCCCAGGATGGCGATTTCGTTGGTGCCGAACGTGCCGCCCTTAATAAAGTACTTGACCAGCTTGAGCGCACTCGCGCCAAACATGACGGGAATGGCCAGGAAGAACGTAAACTTGGACGCCACCGAACGCGTGCAGCCCAAAAGCAGGCCGCCGATGATCGTGGAGCCGGAGCGCGATGTGCCCGGAATCAGCGAAAGCACCTGGAAGCAACCGATACCCAGCGCGGTCTTCCAGCTCAGATCCTCGAGCGTAGTGATGGAGCCAAAGTCCAAGCTATCGTCATCGTCTGCGGCGGCAGTCGCAGCGGGCGCGGCAAAATGCGCACCGGCGGGACGTCCGCCCGCCACCACGGCACGCGAACCAAACGAACCGGCAAGAGCAGCCTGGTCGCGCTTGTTCGCGCGCCAGTTCTCGATCACGATAAACAGCACGCCGTACACAATGAGCGCCAACGCCACGACGGGAGCATTGTAGAAATGCTCCTCCATCCAGTCGTTAAGCGGCAGACCGATCGCCGCGGCGGGAATGCAGCCGAGCACAATCTTGCCCCATAGCACCCAGGTGTCGCGACGGCCCTCCTTGCCCTTGCTGGGAGAAAACGGGTTGAGGTCGTAGAAGAACAAAACGCAGACGGCCAAAATGGCGCCAAGCTGAATCACGACCAGGAACATATTCCAGAACGTCTCGCTCACGTTCATCTTGACGAACTCGTCCACCAAGATCATGTGACCGGTCGACGAAACAGGCAGCCATTCGGTGATGCCCTCGACCAGGCCCATGAAGGCAGATTTTAGAAGCTCAATGATATCCAAAGGGACCCCCTCGTTAGACACCCGCCGATATTGTTCTGCGGACGGTGCGGGCGATGTCCCATTATCAACCGTTGGCGGCGCGCCTGCGCCTACCCTTACCAAAAAACTCGCCCGTTCACAGAATTGCGAGCGGTCAAACCCAAATCCTTGGGTATAACTGCAACAAGATAAAGTGTCCGGCGGCCACGCATCCGCGCCCGCCCGACGCACGAGCCCCGCGCCCGTGCGATAGACCAAGGAGGAAACCATGAACGAGGGCTACACCAAGGTATTTGTTTCACTCGACGGTACTGAGCAGCAGGATTTTGTGCTCGCACGCGCCATCAAGGTCGCCGCGAACAACGGCGCCAAGCTGATTATCGGCCACGTTATCGATTCCACGGCACTCGAGAGCGCTGGTTCCTATCCGGTCGATCTGGTCAACGGACTGGAGGAGGCATTTAAGAACTCCATCGCCAAGCAGCTCGAAGAGGCCAAGGCCAATCCCGATATTCCCGAGGTCGAGGTCATGATTCGCGCCGGCCGTATTCGCGAGACGCTCAAAGACGAGATGCTCGACGTGGTGAAGCCCGACCTGGTGCTCTGCGGCGCACGCGGCCTGTCCTCGATCAAGTATGCGCTCCTGGGTTCGATTTCGACGTTCCTGCTGCGCAATACGGACTGCGACATCTTGGTCGTGAAGTAGCAAACGTACGCCTAACGCATCGCGGAGCGCAAGCCCACGTGCCCAAGTCTTCCAAGAGCGGGACCACCATTACGGTGGCCCCGCTTTGCTTTAGGCTGAGAATTGCTCCAGAACCCTCATTCTCTCAACGGAATCCGTCTGAATTTTCAGAGCGACCCGACCCAAATCTCCGGTTGCAGAGGCAAGTTCTGCAAGCTGGGCAGACACCTCTTCAGCCACTTCCGCCGCGATGTTCTTGATCATCTTGAGTGGCAGATGCAAATCTTGAGACATGAATTCGAAATCTTCAGGAGTCACCCCATCGATCACCCGGTGATCCCCAATATCAATCCCAAGATTATGGTCGTATCCCATTATCGTCGTGCAAACAATATCGTATGCAGGGGCCAACCTCTTTTCCCGCCAACTCGGACTATAAAGAAACGAATGGTTCTTGAGATGCGAGTCGCAATTCCCCAACGCATAATCGACCATTACCTGACGAGCGAACATTTGAGTATCAGCAATTACGTTAGACGATTGCTCTCTTATCAATCGGCCGCAAAGAGCCATATAGCAGCTATCGGGACGTGTCTCGTATTTCATATACGAAGGCCAGCCAACCGCTTGGCAAAAATCCTCCTGATGCAGCCTCAGAGGCACATCGAATCCGCTCATCGACGGCGGCTCATTGCTCCAGATTCTGTCATAACGCTCGGAAAAGAACGCACCAGGAATCGTATCCGAAGCTTCTGAACGGGCAATTTCAAGCCCAGCAGCAGACGCTGCCGTCATGCAAATTAATTCGTTGAACGGCAAATCCGGATGTTTAGTTGAAGCAATCTTGACTATGTGAGTCGAGGGGGCAGAGCCGAGCGGCAGCATCCAATCCCCCGACCCGGCCTTTTTTGCATCTTTACCGCGCGGTAAAAACCAACCGGTTTTAGACTGAGCGCCCGCCAACGACAGCCTCGAATCCTGCATATCATTTGCAATCTCAAACACTTCCGCCTTAGAAAGTGCCTCAAAATCCTCGTCTTGCAGAGGACGATAGCCCGGATCGTAGCTCGATTTCTCATCGCCGAGAAACCTCAAGGCACCAACGCACTCATCGCCCAAACGCTCGAGCATCGATAAATAGTCTGACTGGGGGATTTGAAAACGCATCGACAGCTCATGCCGAACCGGGCCCTCGGGAAGCATGCCCGAAAAGAAGGCCGAAAACTCATTGCTGGCATATGGCTCATGTCGCAAGGGAAGAGAAGCTGAGAGTGCGGCAGCATCGTCGCGTTCAAGATATCCCTCATCATATGCAAACGTCTCGTTTACGGGGTCGGCCCTCTCAAATTCTCCGACCAGCTCAAACGTTCCCCGATACTCACGATAAACCTTTAATGCCATGAGCCGTCGCCCCTCTCCCTCAGGATCAAATCGACCCCCAAGCTGTTAGCGATTTGAAGGGTTTGGCGAAGATTGGCACCCGCCTTTCCACGCTCAAGCTCGCTCACAAAGCGCAAACTGCACTGGTTGAAATCAGCCACATCGCGTTGGGTATAACCGAGCTTCTTCCGGCGCTCACGCAAATATGCACCGAGTTCAGCTGGGTCAAAAATCGTTCGCTCATTCCAGTCTTGCATGCTAATCCCCTATGATTATCCCAAACGGGATAATCATAGCACATCATGATGGAATTATCCCGTTTGGGATAATTGTCTTAACGTGAATGACGCTCCGGGACGTTACACCGCGACGACTACTCAAAGTATTGGAATTTGTTGGTCGAGAAGGCAAACGTGACGACGAAGCCTTCGCCGGGCTCGGATGCCGCGGTGACATCGATACCCATCTTGGAGCACAGACGCGCCACCAGGTAGAGGCCAATGCCCGTTGCGCGCTTGGTGGTGCGGCCGTTGTCGCCGGTAAAGCCCTTCTCGAACACGCGCGGCAGGTCGGCCGCGCTCACGCCGCAGCCGTTGTCCGCGACGGTGAGCTCGATGCGTTCGCTCGCCAGGCCCTCGTCCAGCAACGCGCCCGAAAACACGATCTTTGCGCCGTCCTCGCGCGCATATTTAATGCTGTTCTGAATGAGCTGGCCCAGAATAAACTCGAGCCACTTCTCGTCGGTAAAGACCTCAAAGTCGAGGTTCTCGCACACCGGGGCCACGTGCGCCGCGATGAGCTCGCGCGCGTTGGCCTTAATCGCGCCCGTCACCAAGGTCTTGAGATCCCAGCGGCGAATCAGGTAGTCGCGCTCCACGACTTCCGAACGCGCGTAGTACAGCGCCTGGTCGATATAGCGCTCCACGCGAGCCAACTCACGGCCCAGGTCATCCACACGCGACAGGTCGTCTTCGCTGCCATCCAGGTTTTCCAAAATTAGATGAGCCGCCGCCAGGGGCAGCTTGGCCTCGTGAACCCAGCTCTCGATATAGTCGCGATAGTCATCGGTCTGACGCCGGCCTTCGGCAACCTCGTCGCAGGCAGCTTTGCCCACCCGGCGCAAGACCTCGTATTCGAGCTCGCCCTCGGCATAGGTCGGGCATTGCACCATCTCCTGCACCCATGCGGGACTCTCGAGCTCCTCTGCCGCACGCTCCAGCTGACGCAGAAAACAGCGACGGCGAGCGTACTCGATCACGATGCCGAGCATACCGAAGATAAAGGACACACCGACCGCCACAACCACAATAGAAACGGGTGCACCGGCGACCGTCAGCACAAAGCAGCTCAGCAGCACGCCGCACGTCCACACGGCGACGGGAAGCAGCGCATCTTTAAAGAACTTGCCAAACGACATAGCCGGCCCCTAGACCGAATAGCCTTGGCCGCGATGCGTCGTCAAATACCCCTTGATGCCGATTTTTTCGAGCGTGGTGCGCAGGCGGTTGATGTTGACGGTGAGCGTATTGTCGTCCACGAAGGCGTCGGAGTCCCACAGGTCCTGCATGATAGCCGAGCGCGAAACGATCTTGCCCGCGCGGCTCAGAAGCAGCGAGAGGATACGCAGTTCGTTTTTGGTGAGCTCGATGCTGGTGCCGGTGGCCGTATTGGTGACTGCGGAGCGAGCGAGGTCGAGTTCCAGTCCCTTGTGGACGAGCGTGCTGCGCTCGCCTGATGCCGCGGTGCGGCGCAGCAGTGCGTTGATGCGCGCCACGAGCACGCGCGCGCTGTAGGGCTTGGGAACAAAGTCATCCGCACCGAGCGTCATGGCCATGACCTCGTCGATCTCGGTCGTGCGCGACGTGAGAACGATGATGGGGACCTCGGATTCGCGACGGACCTCATGGCAGATGTGCTGGCCGTCTTTGACAGGGAGCGTGAGGTCGAGCAGCACCAGGTCGGGCGCGGCGGCGAGAATATCGCGCGAGACATGCTCAAACGATTCGCAGGCCTCGATTTCAAACCCAGCGCGGGCAAGGATGTCGACAAGCTCACGACGGATGGGCTCGTCGTCCTCAACGATATAGACCAGCGCCATGGATTCCGCTCCCCTCTTGGTTGTCTTGCCACCATTATGGCTGCGAAACTGCAGGTGTGTACCGTGCGCGGTGCCAAGGTGACAGAACTGTTCGCGAGCGGGGGCGTTTTGTCCGCCTCGCACTCGCAGCGGTGGCGGGGAGCAAAATGATTCTTTAATCCCCGTCCCAGAAAAATCATTTAGCGGCGGGCGCGGAGCTTTTCGTAGCCTTCGGCGAAGAAGGCGACCGTGGCGGCGTCGGACTCGGCGGCGTCCGTCTCGGTGGCGGGCACCACGCCGTGCTCGTCGCTCACCAGGAACAGCGCGCCCTTAAGCTGCGCGGGAATGTCTACGCGCGTGACCGGGATGCCCTTGGTCTGGGCCAGCTGCTCGATGAGCGTCGCCGTGCCGCACAGGCACTCGTCCGCCGGCGCCACAAAGGCAAGCTCGCCGTTGTTGACGGCGGCGAGCAGCTCGGGCGCCACGCCGGTTTCGTCGGCCTCGGAGCGGGCCTCTGCGGAGCGGGCGCGCAGCGCCTTGGCCGACGTATCGGCGAGCGGCTCGTACTCCCCCACCGTCATGGCGGCGTTGCCGTTGACGTCGATCACCAGCATGAGCACGCCGTCGCGTGCGGTGTAATCGCCCTCGGCAAGCGACCACTCAACGTGCTGTTTGGCCCAGCTGAGCATGTTATGGGTAAGCGGCTCGCCCTGCACCAGGCGCTCGGACAGTGCGCGGATGTGGCGGTTGAGCATGGGCACCTTTTTGTTGGACATGCGCCAACGGCAGACAAGCGCGGGCTTGTCGAGCGTGAACTTCTCGACCGCCTCCTGATTGGCGCAAAAGTCCTCGTACGCACGCTGATCCTCGGCATTGCCAAACAGCTCGGCATCATCAATCTGGGGCATGGTCATACCTTTCGTGTTAGTCATTCCGTCCTCTTATACCAAAAAGACGGCCCTCCAAACGGAGCAGCCGTCTTTTGCAGAGATTATTTTGACGATACGGTCAGGCGACCGATCGGCTTAATGGGATAGAACAACATCCCATTAAGGGTTTTCCAAGTGCCCGAGATTGCCCCGAAAGAGGAGCGCCGCGTACTAAATGTACGCAAGCGACGGTTTGAGGGGCAAGGTCGGGTGCTTGGGAAAGCCTCTAGTGCCTAAAATGCCTGGCCCCTGTGAAGACCATCGCAATACCATGCTCGTTGCAGGCCTGGACGCTCTCGTCGTCGCGCTTGGAGCCGCCGGGCTGGATGATGCAGGTCACACCGTGCGCGGCAAGCACGTCGACGTTGTCGCGGAACGGGAAGAACGCGTCGCTTGCACAGGCAAAGCCGCCCTTCTCCACGCCCTCGCGCTCGCAGAAGTCCTCGGCGCGCTCGCAGGCAAGCAGTGCAGAGTCAACGCGGTTGGGCTGACCCGGGCCCATGCCAATGCCGGCCTTACCCTTGGAAACCAGGATGGCGTTGGACTTGACGCCCTTGCAGACCTTCCAGGCAAACTCGAGCTCGGCCATCTCAGCGTCGGTGGGCTTGCGGTCGGTGGGGAACGTGAAGGTCGCGGGATCCTCGGTCACGTGGTCGACTTCCTGCACCAGCATGCCGCCGTCGACGGAGCGCAGCTCCACCTGGGCGCCGTGGTCCACGCCGCCGGTGGCCAGCACGCGCAGGTTGGGGCGCTTGGCCATGCGCTCGAGCGCCTCGGCAGTGTAGCTCGGAGCGATGATAACCTCGACGAACTGCTTGTTCTGATCGGCAAAGTGCTCAACCAGCTCATAGGGAACCTCGCGGTTGCAGGCGATGATGCCGCCGAAGGCGCTCTTGGGATCGCAGGCGAAGGCGCGGTCGTAGGCGGCCGTGATGTCCTCGGCCACCGCGGAGCCGCAGGGGTTCTGATGCTTGAGGATCACGCAGGCCGGCTCGTCGAACTCGCGGACCAGGTTCCAAGCGGCGTCGGCATCCAGATAGTTGTTGTAGCTGAGCGGCTTGCCCTGGATCTGCTCGGAGCCCACGAGCGGGAACTGCGAGCTCGCGGTATTCTCGCAGCCCTCGGCAAAGCGATAGACCGTGGCCTTCTGCTGAGGATTCTCGCCATAGCGCAGGTCGTCGACCTTCTCCAGCGAGATCTCGAGCTTGGCAGAGGTGTCCGCCACGTCGCTTGCCTGGGCGGCGAGCCAACGGGAGATAGCCGTGTCGTAGGCGGCGGTGGTCTGGTAGACCTTCACCTGCAGGCGACGACGGGTGGAAAGCGTGGTGCAGCCACCGGTCTCGCGCATCTCGGCCAGGACGGCATCATAGTCGGCCGGGTCGGAGATGACGGTAACGCTCGCGGCGTTCTTGGCGGCAGAGCGCAGCATGGAGGGACCGCCGATGTCGATGTGCTCGATGGCATCCGCGAAGGTGACCTCGGGGTTGGCGACGGTCTTCTCGAACTCGTACAGGTTGACGACGACCAGGTCGATCAGCTTAATGCCGTGCTGTGCCGCCTCCTGCATGTGCTGCTCGGAATCGCGGCGGGCCAGCAGCGCGCCGTGAACCTTGGGGTGCAGGGTCTTAACGCGGCCGTCCATCATCTCGGGATAGCCCGTGAACTCCTCGATGGGGGTTACGGGGACGCCCGCGTCCTCGATGGCACGAGCTGTGCCGCCCGTAGAGATGATCTCGACGCCAAAGTCATCGACCAGCGTCCGTGCGAAATCGACGACGCCCGTCTTATCGGTAACCGAGATCAACGCACGTGCGATCTTCACATCAGATCCCATGCAGTCCTCCTGTCTGGTACGCCGCCGTGCTCTGTGAGTCGGTGATACGTCAATCTGCAGCGCTCGCGCAGCGGCATTGAAAATACTGATTCAATGTAGCGCATCGAGCGCATCGATGCACCCCGCAACGGGCGCATATGCAGAAAAAGTTTGCGAGCGGAGGGGATGGGCACGGCACCGGGCACGGTGAGTTCATGGAACACAGGGGCACCATAATTAGATGCCAATGGCGTGGTAGAACTGTGCTCGATATGCATCCGCAAAAGAAAGAGGCACCATGGTCTCGCGGGTTCTCTACCGACCGTTTGATACCGAAGACTTCGACGCCATCGCGTTGATTCTGCAGCAGCTTTGGCATAACAATTCGGATAACGATGAGTACAACCGCCTCGAGGCCGCGTGCGACCTCGCCTATTGCCTTTCGTCTTCGACGTTTTCGCAGGTTGCCGTAATCGACGGTCAGGCGCGCGGCATTGCGCTCGCGCGTGCGGGACAGAGCTCCGGCGCCACCGTTAAGGAACATTGGCTGGATACCGAACGCGCACTGCTATCGCAAATGCGCGAGCTGGAGCCCGATGCCTGCGCCGAGTATCTCTCGTTTGTGCGCGCCACCATTCGAACCAACAACCGTCTGCTCGAGAAAAGCCCACTGCCGCATGACAACGAGGTCACGCTGCTCGCCGTCGATCCTGACGTCCACGGCCTGGGCGTGGGATCGGTGCTGCTCGATGCCGCAATCTCGCATCTGTCCTCGTGCGGAGCGACGAGGGCGCACCTGTACACCGACTCCGACTGTTCGTGGAAGTTCTACGAGTTGCACGGCTTTAAGCGCACCGCCACGCACCGCGCCAACCGCGAGGAACGCCGCCACGCCATGCCGCGCGAAAGCTTCCTCTACGAACTCGACCTAACAGCCTAAACCTGTCACTTAGGGACACTCCTTGGCAGCAACCGCACCTAGTCGTTGGGGACGTTCTTAAATGACTAGTCGCTGGGGACAGTCTTCGTAGGTAGCGCATAAAAATGGGATGGGCTTCCCCGACAGCTGTCGAGAAAAGCCCATCCCGTAATTTAGGACCGCTAGAACGTTCCGCCGCCGCCTCCGCCGACGCCGCCGCCTCCGCCGCCCGAGAAGCCGCCGCCACCGCCGCCGCTCGAGCTATCGGAACTCGACGCCAGCTCACGGATGCTCTCGTGATACACATCGTTAAACGAATCGAGCGGCGATTCGGTACCGTAATGATGGTAGTACCACCAGTAGCAGGGGTAATTGTCGTAGAAACCGTCGGCCTCGCGCACCTCGGGAGGAACAGCCTCGGCAAGCTGACGCAGGACTTCCTTCGAAACGCCCAGCGCCGCACCCATCACCAGAAGTTTATTCCACAGGACCAGATCGCCGGGGACGGCTTCCTTTAGGCGCGTGAAATCCTCAAGCCAATGCTTGAGCGCCTTGCAGCGAGCCGCCACCTCGGCGCCCTCCGGCGTAAAGCGGCGGAACGTAAGGCCCACGCCAATACCCACCAGCACAATCGGCACCGAGATAACCGCGGCGACAATGTTCGCCTGCGCGCCGTCGGTAAAGAAGATGGATCCCGCGGGAACACAGGCGATCAGAATACCGAGAACCAGGCAAAACACCATTGCGACAATGCCGTCCGAGGCAACGTACTCGCTATCGGCCAGCTTGCCCTTAACGGTGTTCTGATAGTCCTCGAGCTTGTCGCCCACGGGCGTAGCGTGCTGCTTGACGTAGTGCTGCAGCTCGTCAAACGTGCGCGAGCGATCGCCGTTCTCGTCGGGCTTAGCACCGGCAAAGAAGACCTTGAGCACCATGCGGTCAATGCCCTTGGCCGACTTCCAGCCCGCATCACTCACCGTCACGCGATACGTCTGCTCTTCTTTTTCACGCCCCAACAGACCCTTCTTGGCCTTGGTCACGGTCGCCTGCTCCAGCTTGATCACACGGTCGTCGGTGAGCTTCATGAGCGTGGCGATATATGCCTGATCGGGCACCTCGTTCCAGCTCATGAGGGCCGAAAGCACGGCGGGATGGTCGGCCGAAGGCACATCGCGGAAATATTCGTCCTGGAAAAGCGGCTTTGGCTTGCGGCGGCGCAGCTTGAGCACAACGATTGTGCCGGTAAAGGCCACCGCCGCGACAACACTTAGCACGGCAAGTACATTGGCAATCATGCGAGCGTGAGCGCGGCGGGCGTTAGCTTCGTCGGCCCATTCCTTCTCTTCGCCCAGGATCGTTGACATGCGTTCTTCGCCCGAGGCGGCAAGCTGCGGCACCCAGTCGCTGGGGAAGGCGATGCGTGCCTCGGCGAATTCGCCCTGATGCACGCAGGGAATGGTATAGGTGACCATGGGTTCGTCCGCATCGAGCGATACGTCACCCGTCAGCGGACCGTGGCCCCACGCGCGGAAGTTATCGCCCTTGACGGCCGCCGTCCCGGCAGCGGCATTTGCGAAGTGCACTTCCATCTCGACGTCATCGGAATCCGCGGACCAGCCGTCGCCCACGAATTTCCAATAGAGCTCGGCGGTATCGGCCCAGTTCATAACCGCACCGGTCATGGTGTAGCTCACGTAATAGATCGCGCTATCGCCGCTCTCGTGGGGGCTGAAAACCTTGATCTTTACGCCGTCACCAGTCTGCTCGACCGTATAGACGCCAGAGTCACCCTTGTTCGCGCTATCGACTTTGTTGAACGCGGTGTCCTCCTCCTCGACGCTCAGCACATCGACACCCGCCGTACCGCCCTGCTGGTTGGTGCCCGTATTGATCTCCCAAAACACGCCGTTGATGTCGTCATCGAAATCAAACTGGCGCCCCTCGACAACGGTCAGCGAGCCGTCGGCCTCGACCGTGGCGCCGATATAGGTTTGGGTCATGGAGTAGCCGTCGGCGTGCGCGGCGACAGGCAGCAGCAACAACGCGAGCGCGACGAGCACGCAGACGGAAGCGAATCGCGCAAACAGGCAGCGCTGCCGACAAGTATTGGCAACGGGGGCGTTCATAGGCACATCCTTTGTCTGTAAAACCAACATCGCCATTGTCCCACGTTTGCGGGCACACATGACGAACATCTAGGCGACCGGAGTGCCAAACGGGATGAAAGTCACGCCCGCACCCCGACACTTGGAAAACGATCTATTGGGGTCGGAGGAAAACGGATCATTGGGTTGAACCGACAGACAGCAACAAATTTGTTGTTTAGGACGCTCTTTGGCCGAATCCCGCGCCAACAATAGATACCACTTCACAGCTCCGTCACAGGTGTAGCGGCTTTGTGTGGGCTCGGCATGCGCTGATTGAGCCGCCAGTCGAGGGGCATAAAGCAGTTGAGCGAAAACGGTTTGCCCCTTTGCCGTTCGCTCGAGGATCATGTCCCCCTTTTCCGCGGAAACCCCGGCAGTTGCGAAGAGCTGCCGGGGTTTCTGTTGTCTAAGGTGCCAAGTTGACGGACAGGAATTAAAGCACCGAGTCTGCAGCCCGCCATACGCAATGCGGGGCCTCGACAACTTGCGGACCACAGTGACGCCTCCCCATCGCGCCCCGCGCTATACTCGTCCGCATGGATATCAAAACACGCAACATAGCAACGCCCGCCGCGGATGCGCCAACGACGCAGCCCGCCTCCGTTCCCGCGCCCGTCGTGGGGCGCTTTGCCCCGTCGCCATCGGGCCGCATGCACCTGGGCAACGTGTTCAGCTGCCTCTGCTCGTGGCTTTCGGCCCGCAGCCAAGGCGGCAGCATTGTGTTGCGCATCGAGGACCTGGACGATCGCTGTAAGCGCCCGGAACTTGCCGCTCAACTGATTGACGACCTGGCCTGGCTAGGGCTTGAGTGGGACGAAGGCCCCTACTACCAGCACGATCGCCTCGACCTGTACGAGAGCGCCTTGCGCCAGCTGCAGGGCGCTGGCCTCACCTACCCCTGTTTTTGCACGCGCGCCGAGCTCCACGCCGCGAGCGCGCCGCACGCCAGCGACGGCACGCCCATCTACCGCGCCGCCTGCCGAGACCTTTCTGCCGAGGAGGTTGCCCGCCGCAGCGCCCTGCGCGCTCCGGCCACGCGCCTGCGCGTGCCCGCCGTCGACGACCTCGCAGACGATGTGGTCGAATTCGTGGACCGCACGTACGGGGCCCAATGCGAGGCACTCGCCACCGAATGCGGCGACTTTTTGGTGCGCCGCAGCGACGGCGTGTTTGCCTACCAGCTGGCCGTGGTGGTCGACGACGCCGCCATGGGTGTTACCGAGGTCGTGCGCGGATGCGATCTGCTGGGCTCCACGCCGCGCCAAATCTACCTGCAGCATCTGCTGGGACTTCCCACGCCGCACTACGCGCATATTCCGCTGCTCATGTCGCCGGACGGCCGCCGCCTTTCCAAGCGCGATCGCGATCTGGACCTGGGCGAGCTCCGCGCCCGCTTTGGCACACCCGAGGCATTGCTGGGCTGGCTCGCCGGGCAAACGGGCATCGCACCGGACACCACACCGCGCTCTGCCAAGCAGCTGGTCGAATACTTTAGCTGGGACGTCATCCGTGCGCATCGCGAGAACATCACTGTAACTGCCGAGTAGCCAAACGCCTCGCCCCTACGCAACATCCCAGGGCTGGAGTTCGTCGCCCAGGCGAACGATGCAGTCGTAGAGCACGGTGTGGCGCTCGGCCGGGTTGGCATCCCGATGGAAATGCCCGTAGTACCAGCGTTTGTAATCCAAGTGGTCTTCCAGCTCATCGAAAAATGCCGTAAGCCGATCAACGGCGGGGTAATTCCAGCCGGGTGCCGGATAAAGCGTGGGCGAAAGCATGCGCGTAGAGCAGGTGTGGGTGATCACGTAGTCGACCTTCCAGCCCACGCTGTCGAGCTTTGCCCGCGCCTCCTCAAAGTTGCGCTCGTCCGGCAGCTCCTGTGGCCACCAGCTGGAATACGGTATGCGGTATTCCTTGTCCACGCTCGTGGCACCGCCCATAGTAAAGATCGTTGAGTCATCGAGCTCAAAAACCTCGCCGCGCGTCAGGCGTCGGATGGGAGAGGTATCCGATAGGCGCTGCGTCAGCCCACCGTGCCACAACTCCATGGGGCGCTCCGCCCAATGATCGAAACGCTCGTGGTTGCCGTCGACGAACAGCGCGGTATAGGGACGCGATTCCAGCCAGGCGATGTCGGCGCACTCCTCGGCAGAGAAATCCCACGGAAAGCCAAAGTCGCCCGCGACGATGAGATAGTCGTCGCTCGTCAGGCTATCCCCAAGGTCCCAATCGCGCAGCTTTTGCATGTCGAGGCCGCCGTGAATATCGCCCGTCACATAGACCGTCATCGGATCACCACTTCCCTCTTATAACTTTCGAGATCGTGCTCGACCTGCTCGTCGCCCGTGGCATTGACCCACCACGGCCATTTAACGCAACACATCGGCTCGTCTACCTGCGCAAACCAAGCTTTGAGCTCCTCCAAGCTCACCGGGGCGTAGCTGTTGGCGTCCACGCCCACGTCATAGCGCAGCAGTCCCTGCCTGCGGTTGAACTCGTTGTATGCGCCGCCGCAACTGTGGATATGCCCGTGCAAATGCCAGCTGCCGTGCGACATGCCCTGCCAGTCGACCATGGGATAGTGGCTCAGCACGATTTTTTGGCAGTTGATCTTGAGCGCGCAAATGGGCGGCTCGACGATAAAAGCATCCGCTACCGCAGGCTGCGTCCAGTCTTTGTCGTGGTTGCCGGGCAGCAGATGGACGCGCTTGCAGGCAATGCTTTTGCGCAGCTCGTAGGCGTCTTGGACCGTCATCTTAAAGCTAAAGTCACCCAAGATGTAGAGCTCGTCATCCGCAGCAACCTTGCTGTTAATGTTGGCGACCATGGCATCGTTCATCTGCGCAACAGTCGACCAAGGCCTATCGCTAAGCCGTAGCATGTTCTCGTGTCCAAAGTGAGTATCGCCGGTAAACCAGATCACGGGGACCTCCTGTTGCTGCGGGGTATCCATCCCTTAGGGCTTACCCCTCGTTCTTCCATCCAAACGGGTCGAGCACCCAAAAAATCAGATCGAGTACGCCGCCGGTCATCATGGCGCCGGCAAGGGCCATGCAAACGTGCAGAGAACTGGCACTTCGGAGCACGTCGAATGGCCCCAGAACAGCCAGCAGCGCGACCGCTGCGCCGGCAAGGCACAACGCGAGGCACGGCCCCGCGTCCTTGACGCACTTCTTTGCGAGATGCTTGGTGTTATCGCTCATTGGTATCGAACTCCTTAGAGGATCGTTGTTTGGGTACATGCCGCCGCGGCAGAGCAGGGCGGCAGGGTAAGTGTCCCATGCCGTGCGGACACGTTTTTAAACCCATGTATCCGCAGGGACCCATGTCCTTGCAGAACACCCCCGAAGAATCGTCTAAGCCGCTGGCGGGCAACATACTGAACAGGGGGTCTTTCCTCGTTTGAGCGCGGTCGCCAGTGGCACGCTTGTTCTAATGGCATTTTGAGGAAGGTTTTTGCATCCCCCAGAACGGTGATAAATCTTGCCGTTCTTGATGACGATCACCTTGGTTTTTGAAGCAGCCACGCTGCGGGACTTGATGGGCGCATCCGCCTTTTGACGAGCCGGTGCCGTTTTCCGAGGCCAGCCTCTCGGAAAATCAGAATCGCAGAATCGATTGATGTAGCTGTCGAAACATCCATCGAACAGCAGCCCCGTTGCCAAGCCCGCCATGAACCCACAGGCAATCGCGGCCTCTCCTCTAATTTGCATATGTCCCTCCTTAATTAATCTTGAAGATAAAAGCGGCGCGCGCCGCAGGACCCATGCCCTTGCGGCGCGCGCCGAAAATGATCCGCTTTCCTCCGTCCCTAACGGATCAGCTGGCGGCGCTTGTCGGACAGGAAGACGCCGGCGGCAACCAGGACCGTGCCTCCAATTACGAACGTCTCGCCCAGCAGGTTGGACACGTCGCCCGTGGCGGACATCGTCGTCTGCTGCGTGGTGGCCTCGGACGCCGAGGTCATGTGCTTGGCCTGGTACGCCACCTGCGTCGCAGGCTGAGTCTGCTCGCCATTCCCGCGCTCGGCGGCCTCTTGGCGAGCGATCTCGGCGTTGAGCTCGACAATAGCCTGGTCGAGCTCGGCCTTGGCGGCGGTATAGTTGGCAAGCGCCTCCAAGTAGGCAGGTGCCACAGCATCCGTCGCAGCAACGGCAGCGTCGAGCTCAATCTTGGCAGCTGCGGCGCGCTCGGCGGCATCGTGGGCTGCAGCGATCTTAGCGTTGAGCGCCTCATCCGCATCGTTGGCACGGCCGCTAGCGATGGCGTCGGCAAGGTTGATCCTGCGCAGGCGGGCAACCGCGGCGGCAGAAGCATCGCGATCAGCGGTCGCATCCGTTACGGCGTCGTCCGCCGCAGTCACGCCAGACTCGGCATCGGTCTTCGCCGAAGCCGCTGCCTCAACAGCAGCATCGGCAGCGGCCTTGTCCTCCGTCGCCTGAGCAAGCGCCGCGGCGGCATCATGTAGCTGAGCCGCACGAGCAGCAGCCGCGACGGATGCGGCCTGAGCCGCGGTCACAGCCGTGCCGGCACCGCTCGCAGCAGCCTGGGCGGCAACAAGCTCGGCCTGGGCAGCAGCGACGTCGGCATCTGCCTGGCCTGCCGCACCCTGCGCGGCATTCACTGCAGCCTGCGCGTCAGCCTGAACGGCACGCGCCCCCTCGAGCACCGCCGAGGCCGCATCAAATGCACGCTGAGCAGCGGCAACGTCGGCAGAGTACGCAGCCAGCTCGTCCTGGGCGGCAGCAAGCGCGCTCTCCTTGTCGCCAACGCCGGCGCGAGCGGCATCCAGCGCACGCCGGGCAGCGGCAGCCTTGCCCTTGGCGACATCGAGTTCATCAGACTTGGCAGTCACGACACTCTGCGCCGCGGTAACCGCAGCGCTGGCAGCGTCCACGTCGGCGCGGGCATCAGCCACGGCACGCGCAGCGGCCTCAGCCGCGGCCTGCTTCTCCCCCACGGCAGCCTGGGCATCCGAGGCCCCAGCGGCAGCAGCGTCAACATCGGCGGCAGCAGCATCGACTTGAGCCTGCCTTGCAGCGGCGGCCTGCGACGCGGCGCTCACCTTGCCGCCAGCCTGCGCAGCCGCGCCCTGAGCGGCAGAAAGCTCCTGACGAGCCGCGTCCACGCCCTGCCCAGGATTTGCCAACGAGTCACACCACGCATTAAGCGCAGCCTCGTATTCGGCAACCGTCATCGGATTGGCGGCATTCGTGTACCATCCTCCAGACATAGAGAACGTCTGCGCCTGCGTAAGCCAACGGTTCATCGTCCCGCGCGTGCAAACCCCCATACCCGTTACGGTGTAATCGGGATCGATCACATTCATGTAGTGACCGACTGTATGCACGCTCCCGCCATGCGCAGCCACGTAGCGATCGATTTCGTCGCCATGCTGCTCGTAGAAATCAAAAGCAGCCTTTCCCGTAAGGCCCGTCGCTCCCAGCGTAGCCGCAGCGCGGTCAAAGACGGCCTTCTCCTGATCGACCCACTGGATGAACGGGTCGCTTCCGTAGTTCCACGCCACGTTTTCGCCCACGTTGAACTGCATGGCGTGCGCAGTCTTGGTATCGGAGAAATTCGCATCGGCAATCGCGGTCGCCATCATGGCATACGTCACCTTGAGCTCACCCAGGCCAACGCTCGCACGATACTTGTTGCACGCCTTGAGCCACACAATCGCTTGCTTCATGTTGGTCAGACTCGTCGCGTCAACCTCCTCGCCCACCTTGGTGAGGCTGGCATATTTGCAGTTGAGAATCAGGTCCGCCGCATCGTCGGCACCCACGCTCTTAAAGAACGCAATGGCGCCCTGGCGGTAGTTTTCCGCCGAGGCGTTCGCCGTAGCCTGAGCGGCGTCGAGCTTGGCCTGCGCTTGAGCTACAGCCTGATCGGCCTGCTGCTTTTGAGCCTTTGCCTGGTCGAGCGCCTTGTCGGCAGCGTTCTTCTCGTCCTTAGCGGCCGAGAGCTTGGCCTGAGCGTCGGCCAGCGCCGCAAGCGCATTGGCATGCTCGGCCTTAGCCTGATCGACGGCGGCGTCTGCCGCGGTCGCAGCAGCCGTGGCAGCGTCCAACTTGGACTGCGCGTCAGCCGCAGCCTGCTGCTGGACGGCGAGCGCCTGCTGAGCAGCCTGCACCTCACCCTCGGCAGTGGTCACTTCCTGCGAGGCAGCAGCGAGTTCGCCCTCGCGCTGCGCCTGGACCGACTTGGCGGCGTCCAGCGCGGCAGCGGCGGCGTCCACCTTGGCCTTGGCAGCCTCGTACTCCGGGCCCGCGGCACCCTGCTCGGCACGGTCGAGATCGGCCTTGGCGGCGTCATAGCTCGCCTGAGCGGCATTCACATCCTTATCGGCCGCATCCTTTGCCTGCTGAGCTGCCGAAAGCTTGCCTTGCGCGTCCTGCTGTTTGGCCGCGGCGGCATCAACGCCAGCCTGGGCATTCGAAAGCCTGACCTGCGCGTCGGCGGCCTGCTGCTTTGCCTGCTCCAGCTCGCTCGCGGCCTGCTCGGCAGCGGCCTGAGCCGCGGCAACAGCCTCGGGCGTGGCATCGGCAGCAGCGGCCTGCGCGGACTTGAGCGCAGCCTGGGCATCGTCGGCGGTCTTCTGGGCAGCGGTCAGGGCTTCACCCTTGTCCGTCAGATCCCTCTTTGCGGCATCGAGTGCAGCTTGAGCGTCCTCGAGCGCCTTCACGTCCGCATCGGCCTTGTCCTGCGCGGCACCCATCTGCTGCTCCAGCTCGGCCGAAGCTGCAGAAGCGGCAGCGTCGCTTGTGCCACGGGCCGCATCGTAGGCGCTCTGAGCCTGCTGCTGGTTGGCAGCGGCGGCGTCGTAAGGAGCGGCGGCCGCATCCAAATCGGCCTTGGCAGCAGCGGCCTTAGCGCGAGCCGCATCGACCGCAGCCTGCAGGTTGGCGACCTTCTGCACCGCTGACACCGTGCCCGCGCCAGCGCTAGCAGCAGCCGCGCTCGTCAACGGAGACAGCACCGCAGCCGGCTTCGCAGTAGCGTCGGCACCGTTCGCACCCTGCGCCACCGCAGTCAGCGGAGACAGCAGCGACCCGCCCGTCATGGCGATCGTTGCCGCAGCAACTGTCGCCATACGCCCGGCGGCCTTCGCCTTACCCGCAGCGCCGCCATTGATGTTCTTGTTCACGTTCTTGCTCATTGCCGATTCCTTCCCACGATGAGCTGATGTTTGACACATAATCGATCCAATATGCCCCGCTAAAAAGAGGTGATAACGGGGTAATTAAATCGGAGGAGTTGGAGACAAGCCCACATCCATCAGCGGATGCCGAGCTCATACTCCCGCTCGCGCTCAATATCATTCAGGTACTCATAATCTTCGGAGCTAAGCTCTAGATCATCTTAAGCGAACATGTAGTTCTCGGCCTTAGAACCAATACTGCAACCGTAGATGGTATTGAGATCGATATGGTCGGTATTGTCGTTGTAAAGGGGGAAAATTCTGCTGGTCATGCTCAAGTACCTCTCAACATAAACTGAAAACTCGTTTGCTTGGTCTCTTTTTGAGACCCCATCTGATGTGCTATGGCTGCAGTATATGTTCTCCCCTTTTACAATGCAAGCGTAATTTCAAAAAGTTCTAGGAGCGATAATTGCGCAACACCATCACTTGTCGCCACCGCCATCCTCTACCGCGCCCTCACGCGCAGCGCACTCGTTGAGATACTTGACCGGAATCGGCCACACGGACGGAGCCTTATAGCGCGAAAGGCCTATGTTGGCCAGCTGAACCAACAACTCAGACAAATCATCGCCGTCGAGTACCTCAATCGAACGCACGTGAATCGCAGTCGCCATATCCTCCTGGGTGCCGTTGTTGACGCCCACAAAATAGCAAGTCTTGCCCGCACGCTCGAACGTTCCAATGCCGTAATAAGGCGAGTTGTAGCTCTCGAAAATCTCTTTCTTACGCCCTGCTTTGCCTGTGAGCTGATGCTCACCCACCAGGGCCATAAAGTTATTGGAAAACGTCGTCAGTCCCGTATCCCGCACGCGCGCAAGCATAGACTGCCCGTCCGCATGCACGTCAAAGACATAGGCGCCCTTATCGAGTTTGCCGTCCGCGGTCAGCAGATCGAGCTCCATCTCGTCCTCGGGACCATCCTCTGCCGAATGTGAGGCATAGCGCATGCCCCCATCCGCGCCAATCGCCAACGTAGCGATACGCGAATCCAGCTCAATCTTGTCCTTTGTTTTATGCGGCACATCGACCAAGCCACACACCGTCACCGACTCAATATCCAAAGCATCAAGATCAAACGCCGTCACCCGCTCGTCGACAACATCCTGCTTTACCAGCAGTTCTTTGAGCATGGCGCCCAGGATCGCCTCTTGCGCATTGCGATCCTTTTGCTTTGGCGCCACCTTAAACAGTGGCTCGCACACATCCGGTGTCACGTGCTGTTCCACCACGCCAGCATGTAAGGCATAGCCGTCGTCCTCAGCAACCTCATTGGGCACAACGACAAGGTTCAGCGCCCGCGAATCCACGGCCCTTCCGCCATACGTTGCGCGAACGCCCCACGAGGAATCGTTAAGTCGATCGGCCAGCTGGCGCGCCACTTCGGCAAGCCCATTGCGCGCAAACGACACCACGATTCGCTGCCCCGCCATGCGCTCCGCAACCACGCGCGCGTACTCATCACCCTTGAGCACCTCGTAGAAACTCTTACGCGGGTATTCCATGAGCGTCACCCGGGCGAAGTCGCTGTAACGGCGTTCGAGAATCTGCAGCTCTCGATACAAAATGCCCTTCTTGGTATAGGCGACCTTGTCCGCCTGGGCCGAGAACGTCAGATCACGGGGCTTGGACGGCTTGTCGCCCTTGGCTCGGCGCAGGATGTACTCGTCTTTTTGTTCGTGGGCAAGCACCATCGTCGCCACGGGCGATAGCCTGTAGCCCACTTGGCTCTTAATCTTTTCGAGCTCTTTCTCGTCACCTTGTGCCCTGCCAATAAGCACACGGCGCTTGGTAAACGTCCGAATCTTAAGATCAAAGGTGCAATCCTCATCGATAACGATTTCAACCGTTTCGATCTTGGCAGGTCCCCTTCCGTCGCTTTCGACAGCATCGCGGCGGGCACCCTTGGCGCTAATGACATACAGGTGCCCGGTGTCATTGGGAACTTCGTCCTCAATCCCCTCAAACTGAGAGCAGGAGTTGAACAGCAAGCGGAGCGCAACGTAATCGTCCAACTCGTTCCAATTAGTTTTAATCGGAACTATCTGCTCCTGATAAAGCGAGGCATTAAGGTCGCCCGTCTGCACGCCCGCTTTGACCATCAGAAAGACGCGGTTGTCTGCAAGCTGCGTGAGCGCGACGACCTTGCCCGTCTGGCACACATCGGCCATAAAGTTCGCCACGGCATGCTTGCCCGCATCGCCGACGTTGCACCAAAAGACCGAGTAGCGCTCCTCGGCAGCAGCGGCATCGAGCTGCAACACGAGCTCTGATACGGCGATGTCTCCCAAACCGCACGGCTGGTTATGCTTCGATTGCACGGCCGATCGCCTCCATCATCTCCAAATTGATTGCACCGTCGGCGGCCATATAAGGAACGGAGAACACAGTCCCCTCAGCATCGAGTGCCTTGGGCACGCACTCAAGCGCTGCCTCATCAGCCAAAACGTTGACGATTAGCAGGCGTTTCGCCCCAACCTTTTGAGCCTTCGCCCTAAAGCGCTCGGCATCCGACGCCTCGCGACTGTCGCGAACATAAGCGATATAGGCACCGATGCGATAGTGCTTAAAATCGATCCATACCCCGGTCGTGTTGCCAGCAGCATCGAGCACCTCAAAGTCGCCACCTGTCTCGGCGTGTGCCGCATCGCCACGCGTAAGCGAATAGCGGCCGTCGTAATATGCCTCAAAGATTGCCCTTCCGGCAGATTCTCCCAGCTCACCCAGGTAGACCGCCTGGAACATATAGGGCGTCATGTGCGCCGTCGCCGCCGGCTGCAGCGTTGTGGGCACCCCGTCGCTCGACCAACGCTCACGCACTTCGCGAATTGACAGCAGCTCGGGTACGCGCGCCGCCGCCTGGCTCACCTGGCGAACCGTCGCGCCCTTTAAGCCCTCCTTGCAGTGGCAACGATCCTCCAGACGAGCAGCAATCTGCTCGACGGGCTCACCATCGTAGCTAGGGAATTCAAAGTGCGGCACCTTGCATGCCCCGCCTTCTGCATAGGCATAGCCATTTGCAGCATGCGACATGCGCAGCGCGGTACTCCGGCGCTCTGGGTATTGCGCGAGATCTTCCCACGGCAGGCAAAAATGATGCAGGTAAAAGTCGCGCTCGCCATCAAAAGCAGTGAGATCTTCGTCCCCGGCGTTTAGCGAGGTAACTTTCCACGCCAGCTTTTCGTGCTTTTGCTTGGCAAGGTTGTTCCTAAAGGCGGCAAGGTTCTGCTGCTTAACGGCAGCGTGTTCCTTGTTGTCCGTCATATGGTTGTTGGCAGCGGCGCAGGCACCAACCACCTGCTCAAGCTCGTAGCCCATCGGCAAATCATGCAAGAACGAAAAGTTGCAATCGTTCGCAATCTCGCGGTCGAGCAGCACCTGCACGCAAGGCATCTTTACACTCGTGCGCATCAGGCGACCCACAGTCTGTGCCACAATGCGAGCGCCTTCGACCTGATAAGAGAGGGTGTCGCGCACCGGCAGGCTCTTATTAACGCCAGATAGAAGCATCCGTACGTTCCGGCGCTTTTGAGTAAACGGAACCTCGCCGCGCGCTACCAGTTCCTCCTGCTCCACCACGCCAAGTAGCGCCTGCTGGACAAACTTATTTGAGTTGATCTCCACTCCCCAGGTCAAACGACTTGTGGGCGACTCGATATATAAGAAATCAAGATCCATCTTGGGGCGACGGTCGGCATTTTCAAAGCCGCAATCGACCTGATGAACCATGTCGCACAGATTCTCCGGCACCTTGTATTTGAGATTCTTGGAAAAGCCACCGGCCGAAAGATTGATAAACATCAGGGTCGGCTGGCCCAGCTCGAGACGTTTTTGAGCGCCACGCCAACCTGCATCCCATTCCGCAGCGTTAAAGCACGGCACCATGTCCTTGGCGGCCTCAAGCGATTTCTCGTACGACATCTCGGGGCACTTGATGTTTCTAATCACCAGCTCCGCGACAATCTCGCGCGCAAGATCCAGCGCCAGACTATTGAATTCGCCATGGTTTCCCATGTGGCGCGTGGTAAAAACGGCTCCCGCCCGTTGCTCGTTACGCGCCACACCACGGGCCCAAGTACTCACGGCAACAAGCGTCTTGCTCAGGCGCTTCAGCTCAAACTCGATGCTCTTGGCGTCGCTCACGCCCACCCTGTCAGCAATCTTTAAGCGCAAGCGCACCGCAAGTCCCTCACTCACGCCAATCCCGTCAAAGAACCGCATCGCGCGCTCGTACACCTCGTCGGGCGACACAATGATGCCGCCAAAGGCGCCGCCTGCCAGCGCGACCATGCCGGCAATTTCCTTGGACTCATCCACCCAGGCAATATCGACGTCGTACTCCTTCGCAGCCTGTTTGTTAAACAGCTTAGTCTGTCGCACGATTTCCTGGTTGAGCTCGCCAATCCAAGCGTCCTTGCGAACCACGCCATGAACCTCGTCAAGGTAATCGAGGTTGAAGTTTTTGACGGTCGGCGCACTCCATGTTGCGCTCATGCACACGCAAGGCGCTTTGGCGGCAATGGAGGCAAGGTAGGCCTCGGGCATGCGCTCAATGCCGTGGCTGGTTAGGTACGTGGTAAACATGTGCTCGATGGTGGTTTCCATCACTAGATAATCGACACCACGCGCATACATCGAGTCGTCGGCGGCATCGATCTCGTCATTCTTGCGATCTTTAAAGAACATCGCCAGCATCAACGAATCCCAAAAATACTTCTCGCTGGTCTGGTTGTTCCTAATGCCCAGGGCATCGATGATGTTCTTGCGCGAAAGGTCGTCCTTGTACGAAATGCTGCCGTAGTACAGCTTGTCCATAAGCGTGGCGCAACGGGCGAGATGACCCACCACCATCCTGACCAGACCGCGTGCACGACGCACCGCCTTGCTGACGGTTTGCTGCCCACTCCCTCCGCGAGTGATAATCATATTGCGAGTACCGCCCTCATTGAGTTTGAAGCGCAACGGATTCGCCGAGTTGTCGCCCACCGAAATATCGTCGCTGCCAAACAGATGTCGACCGGAGAGCTGCTCTTCTTTCGCCTCGTCAGACAGCGCAAAAGGCGGACGCAGTTTCATGTCCTTAATACAAGAGGCGAGTGCCTTTTGAATTTACTTGGCATCCTTGGCGATTTCTTCGGCATCTTCCTCTACGCTCGCCCGCGAAACCCTGTTCCTCTCGGCGTTTGACCCTTTGTGATCGCCCGACGTGGAAGCGTGCGTATAGACCGCCATCCATTGATCTCGATTCCCCAGTAGCAAGGGGTCCACCACACCGCCGTTAAAATGACGATCGAGGATACGCAATACTTCGTCCGGTTGAAACGTCACGGGATCGTCTGTCAGCGTCGACAGTATGTCGGCCTTCATGTGGTCGATTTCATCAAAGATAAACAGGCCCTTCTCGGCAGCCATTGCGTTAAAGAGCACAACGCCTGCACCGGTCACTGTATCGATCCTATTGATGAGCTTTTGCGGCGTCAGGGCAATCACATGCGGTATGCTCTCGTCATTGAGCAGGGCAGACGGCCAAATCTGGGGGATCACCTCCATGCCGCGCGTGATGTTTTTGAGCTCGTGGCTCACAGCCCAACGCAAGCTCGCATCCGCCGACGATAGCTTGTCGCGAAGGGCGGGGGTCAAACGGTCTGCAACACCTCCCAGACGATTTCGAGTGTCAAGGATGCCCAAAAGGTCATCGGCGATCTCCATCGCGTTGCCCCACGCTCGCTTAATGATGCGATGAGAGCTCTCGTCGTCCGCCTCGATGGGACACGGAATGTCGCGCACGCCCACGGCGCCCTTACCGCGCGTAGTCTCAATCCAATGCAGGATGTTATCGCCCGCACGCGGAAGATCGAACACCATGCGCTGCGCGGCATCGCCATCCATGCCCTGTTCAACCAGCAATTTGCGCACGCTCGCAACGTAGTTGTCGCGGTTGTCCTTACCCGGCACCACAAACACCAGGTAACGACGGCCCGGGCACTTGTTAAAACAGCCCGAATCGTCCCAGCCACCGGCGATGAGGTCGGCTGTGACCTGCTCGGCCGTATAGTTTTTACCCGAGCCCGTCGTGGCGCCCAAAAAGTACAGGCCATTGTTGCCCTGATCCTTGGGGGCAAACAGCGCACGCTCAAAAAACTCGCGCATCGCCTTTTGACGTGCAAGATAGGGAGCGAGCTCCTTGTCGTCCGCAGACGACGGATTCGATTGGCAGTTGAGATCCCACATAGCCATGGTCAAACCTCCGATTTAGTTGTTACACGTGTTTGATACCATCCCGTGCGGACAAAACTCGCGCTGGGCGGTCAAGGCGGCGGCGTCCATGCCGCTTGAGAGAAGAAAGAAAGGAAAGAGGAGCAGTCAGCGACTACTCGCACGAAGCGAGCAGTTTCTTAAGATCGCACTCCAACGCCTCGCGCTCTTTGGCATCGATCACTGCAAGGGCGACACGCATCAGGGATGCATCGGCGGCAGACTCCTGAACCTGGTCGGGGCGCTTGCTAAAGCTTTTCCCGGCAGCCTTCCGATCGGTCGCGCCGTTCAGTGCGGTGGCTAAAGATTGTCATCGGACTTTGCGCTGGCTTTGGCCGCCTCTTCGCCCGCGATCAGGTCCTTAACCGTTATATACGCACTGTACGTAGCATCCTCGATCTTTTCCAAAACATCATCAGGGTCGCAAGTGCCCCAAGTTTCTTCGAGGACTCGAGCCAATCCCCAAGCAGCGCTGAGCAGGACGTCAACGTCCTTTAGATCTAAATGATCGACCGTAAAGGGATAGTCCGCGCACTCCAGTAGATACGTGTCAACTGCGCCAATTGCCTCAGCCACGTATGGCTCAAGATCGCAATGGGGTTGGAGGGCGCACAGCGCCTTGTGCGGATCGGTCGGCTCGATCCAATACAGCGTTGTCGCATCCTCGCATTTCTCGAGCGGATAACGCTCAACCGCCTTCTCCCAACTTTCATACCAAGGATCGGCATCGCCGTCCGTCATCGACCTGCAAAGATCAATCGCCGCAGAAACAGTCGCACACGAGCATCTATAACTGGCGCCTTTCCTAAAATCATCATTGAGCTCGTCGTCGCCAGACAGCCTCGCCTCCATGATCAGAAACGGGCCGTCATCATCTGTAATGCTCATGGGATAGTTGTCACATTCGTAGTACGGATACATTTTGTCTCCAATCAACCGTTCGGTCACATTAACAAGCAATATCAAAACCGCGCTCACGCGGAGGGTTGTCGTCCTCGATCCATTCGAGCCCGTCGTTCTCATCGATTCCGGCATCGGGGACTGACGACCATCTGAACTCGAAACCAAGCTGGTCAAGCTCATCGACTCGCTCACTGATTACTCCGTACGCATCCAACGCATTCTCGAAATCCTCCGAAGACACATAGCCGCGCTCGCACTGCTTGCGCATCTGGTGCAAACGACCCATGGCGGCAGCGATGATCTCGCGAAGAACGATAACCTCGCGCTCGCATACATCGATGTTTCCTTTGTTGAGCTTGATGCAATCGGACATAACGGCCTCCCTGGTTTTAAGCCTTTTCGCTTGATTCCATTGAACAGCCGCAAACAGCCGCGTAATATGACTTTTATCGGGTTTTAAATTTTGGCTGTTTGGAGCATTAATGCTTGATTCCGAACAAGAGCCGTTTAGCTGGGGTTTCGAGGCTGGCTTTCTTCGCTCTCCCGTCAATCCCCGCATGCTTCTTCTTAACAGAACGCCAGAGATTGATTGCGCCGATGACGGAAACGCAACCGGCAATGCAAGCGCATGGAATCTCGTCTCCGTAGCCAACGACCTATTACGCGTCGACTTAAGCTCGCTTTTCAACGAGATTGGGGGCCACTTTCGTGAGCGAGCAAAATTGCGCTTTTACATCGATTTGCAGAACGCCATTCGTCAGCCCCCTGCTCCCCACGATGCGCAACACGCTTCGATGGACTACGCAGCCGAACCAGACCATGACGACTGGCTCGATCCAGACGATTCCGACCAAGAGTCCGCGCAAGCAGAATTGAACGAAGCCGAAATCGAAGTCAACCTTCAAAAACAAAAGGAACGCGACCTCGATTTCTTTGCTCCGATATTCGATAAAGCCATTACGCGCCATGCACACGGAGAGATATCTGGCATGGCCAGGTATCTCCTTGAAAATGTCTGCAGGCAGTGTGTCATGAACATCACAGCGATTCCCGACTATCGCTATTACAGCTGCTGGATGAACAACAACGCTATTGAGTGCAACGAAATCAACCGCCTGTACCGCGCGGTGATCACGACATCGGCCCAACTCAATAAGCAAGAAATGGCGTCCCTCTTCAGCTCCTATCTCAAGCTCGTGTCGAACGACATGGACATTACAACTACCAACGGCAAGACCGGGCTAACAGAACCGGTGCCGTATAAACGCGACAATCCAAGAGACAACTATCCAAAGGTCAACTCGCAGATAGAAACAGCTTGCGTTTGCACCAATACCGATCTCTTTCGAGCGCTTCTCATTGTTTTTTATCAGGAATGTCTGGAGCTTGCCCCGCTGCTTAAAAACACCGAGGCACCTAGCCTGCTCGCGCAAAACGAAGAGTTTTTCCCAGCCGCCATCAAAACAAGCGACCCGCGACAATTTCGATTATTCGATAATCAGCTGCCGGCAATCATCCGCTTTGGCGACGCTTTTGCATACGCAGCCAAAAAGCACTTGCCCGGAAACGAAACGGCTCAAAAGCTCGAAGAACATTTGAGCGATATAAAACGCATGAATAGCGCCCCCTTTATGCAGGCGTTTCGCAAGAACTATCTCGAGGCTATGCGCGAGAACCAAATCTACGCAAATGGAGACTTCCATACGTATGCAGAGCTTAACGACCAGGAAAACCTCAATAGGCTCGTAAGGCTTCAAGCTGTTATTGCAAAGGCAGGAGAGCTTTACTTCACCGAAGAGGAATGTTCCTTTGCAAGCCTTTATGCCCGCATCCTCCACGAGCTGCTGCTGTGCGGCATTATGCCGATAACATGCCAAACCTGTGGTTCGCTCTTTTTTCCGACCGGCCCTAACAGCAAGTACTGCGATCGATATAACGCGGCGACCAAGCTCTATTGCAACCCGCGGCACAACGCCAAAAAACATCTTGGTCGCAAATCACCCCGCGACGTCGCACTCAATATACGGAGAAAAGCCGGCACGGCATACGAAAAGGGTTTAACGGATTGTGCCCACTATTTTGACAGCCTTGGCAATTTTGTTCTCGATGGTCTTGGCCCAACATACCAAGCGAGCGACCTAATTTCCGACGAGCTCTATGCGGCATGGCTGTCTATCGTCAACCAGCCCAATTGCAGGACAAAAATCAGGCGACCAGATAGGAACGGTTTTCCATACCCCGTACTGTGGTACGGATTCATCCTCAATGGCATACAGTATGTACAAGTCGAGTTTCCCGAAGCCGAGTACCCGGCGCTTTTTGAACGCTTGAGCCAGCTCGCCGAAAGCCCGCAATCAAAGTGCACGCTGAAGCACAAGGGACCCGGCGAGCACCCATACAGCTCATGGCTTATCAAGTTATACGAGTTGTTGGAGATCATTGCGCAAATTAATAGCGCCGACCAGGTGGCAAAGCCCATTCCATTGCTTGGAATAGATAGGGACGATTGTGTCTCGACCGACCCGACCGCCCAAGGCACACGGAGCGCGCCCGACGCATGCGTCTACAGCACCGGCACGATAGATAGCCTTAGCTTTACCGTGTATACGAAGGGATATGACCCGGAAAAGCGGGAACGAGCCTGATGTAGCGGCTTCGAGCGAAGCCGCCGGTCACGGGGTGGCACCGGGGCGCGGACGCCGCGGGCCATTGGGAGCAACCCTCCTCCGCTACCTGCGCGACGTGGCAGCGCCGCTGCGTCGTCCCTGTCGCCGAACATCGTCCTGAAGGCGCGGGCGGGTGTCCATGAACAGCCGCGCCCGCACTAGCCTGGGGGACAGCCGCCCCGCCACCAGCAGTGCGCCGGCACGCCTCGGCACCGCCAGGGTCTCCGCCTCCACGGGCAGGGCAACTTTCTCGATGACCTCGGCAGAGCACACACCCGACAGGTCAACCCCGTTGTAGACGATTGGCCTCATGCGTTGCCCCTCGCGCGCCCGTAGGTGTTACCGCTACTCTGAAAATGACCAGATGATCACCCAACAATCTTTGGCGAGTGGGGGCTGAACGCATCGTTGCCGTTCTGTTCATCCACCGCCCTGCGCCCCAGGCTTAAGGGTTCTGCCGCGTCATCTTCCACCCGCACGGACAGGACATAGTAGAAGTCGGCACCCTGATTCCCACGATCCCGCACGTAGCCAAGGTCGGCCAGGCGGTCGGCCAGCTCGTCCCTCGAAACCAGCTCATTCGAGGTTATGCGACACGCCACAGGCTCGATCTCGTAGGTGTTCGTCTGGCTTATGGCGTTCCGATAGAAGCGGAACCACGACGTGCGGAAGAGATCCTTATGGTGCGAGTAGACATGCCCGTCCTTAATGGCATAGAAGTAGAAGAGAAAGCGCCCGCCCTTGCGGAGCCTGCCGCTGCTTTCGAGAAAGTGATAGTAGTCATCGGGAGAGTCCCCTCGAATGTAGCCAATCACGAACGATTCGCCACCATGCCCGTAGGAGTCGCTATCCGTCTTGCCCGCGCTTGGAGGCTCAGCCACAACCATTTCGGTGAAGTAGCTCAGCCGGTTCAGCCGCGTATTGCTTGCCGTGTTCTCGCCGATGACCTTCTCTATGAAATCGCGCAACGCATTCTCTGCCGTCCTGCTGATGCTCGGCTTCATGGCGAAAGCGCCGACACCCGGCAAAATCTCCTCGAAGAGCCGGAATTGGCCCTTCTCGCCCGTTTCGCCCGACCCCGGATAAAGCACGTAGCTGCCAACCGTGCGCCGTATCGCGTCGTTGTACGTGTGCATCTTCAGCAGGTCACCGCGCTTGTAGGTGTTCGTGGTGGAGGCCGCCTTCTCCTCGTTAAGTTCCTCGCGCTCTGCCTCCTCGGTGCCCACATCCTTGCCGACAAGCCCCGTCAAGTCGGTGATGCGGTACTTGGCGTCGAAGTGGACGAATGCAACAGCTCCATCTTGCACTGCGGCTCGCTCGTTTGTATAAGCATCCGGGAATATCGCGAGCGTGTAGTCGGGTCTGAACGGTCTCGAGTACGAACCCTCGTAACGAGTGGCATGAAAGTCACGGGGCGAGAAGGTGCGGTTGTAGTAGAGGTTTACCTTCGCGCCGCACTGCGCAATCTGGAATGACTGGCAGGAGCGTACGCCCTGCTTGAGGGATATTGACAGCCCACCGTCGGGATTCGTCCCGATAAATGGGTGGTCATCGGTGCTTATCGGCTCGCACCCCTCGATCCCCCTTACGATGTCGTACAGCTCAAAGAAGATCCAGTACTCGTAGAGGAGGGCCACATTCTTCGATTCGCCCTCGTAGATGTCATCCTTGCCCTTCCAGTCGAGCTGCAGCGCCATATCGAGCATGGAATATGCGAAGAAGATCTGCGAGTATCCCTCGCGCTTCTGCAACACCTGGTTGTTCTGAGGCATCATCTGCAGGGTGCCGACATCGTCGAAGAAGGCGTCGCTGAGTATCGTATCCAGCATGGCGTGCAGCGCGGCGGCTTCGCGATAACACTCCGTCTGCCGAGTATCGCCCTTCTCGGCATCCAGGACAGTCATCAGAGAGGTGCAGATCCGGTCAATCTCATGCAGGGCAAATTTCACAAACCGATTGGCGGGCGTGTCGAGCAGGTCGTACTTGCGCGTGACGCTGACCATCTGGGGGAGGTAGACGCCTCCCGCATCGCCGCCGCAGTTCAAGCGCGTCCACATCCGGCTGTTCGAGAAGGGGTTCGTATAAAACCTCCGGGACGGCATGCCAGCCCCAACCGACCGCAGCTCGTCCTCGTGATCCAGCGTCCTATCAGGGTTCCTCTTTATCGCCTCGAAGAGGGCTTGGAGGTTCGGTTCGTAGCAGAACTGCCGCAGGAAGACGAACTGCTCAAGCAGCGTCTCGCGATTCTCGTCGGCTTGCTTGTAAACGTTCGACGTGGAGCCCGAGTAGTCAAGGAGCAGCGCAGCGCACCTTGCGGCAAGCTCCTCGGTGAGCTCGATGTAATCGTCTTCATAGCCAATCTTGAGCGGGACGACTTCGAACTGTAGCATCGGCGCATCAGCTTCCTCGCCGAATCGAATCCTCGAACGCCCGAGATAGTTCACGAACTGGAAGGTGACACTATTGCCGTTTCTGTCGCACCTGATATTCTTGCCTTCGTTTTGGAACGAGGCGCGAGGATGCAGGCCACCATCAGGGGTCCGCTCGTATTCGAGCACATAACATGTGGTTTCGTTGATTCGAAGCGTGGGACTCCCGTCAAGACCGTCCTTGACGGCGAAGGCCGGTGTTGAACCAGCGCCATTCTGGGATGCTTCCGGCTTGAGACCGAAACACGTCAGCCCGGTTAGCCCGGTCTGCTGTTCCTCGTCCCAATCGACTCGGTCATGCGCACCGCTCTGGTAGAGCCTGGCTATTGTTCTTCCATCCGCTGCAAAGCGGATTGCGCCGATGCTGCCGTCCATAGGCTAGATGAAGCTCGCATACTGCACGTTATCGAGTTTCGCTGCCATCTGGCTTATCTTAACGGAGCTCAGCTCGCCATCGCATATGTCTTTCAGGCTTTTAAGCAGATTGCCGATCTCACGCTTGTTACCATGGAGCTTCGGCAGCACCTTCTGGACAATCTGCTCATCGACAGAACGCTCGAGTTCGTAGTTCTCGCCGTCAAGCTCGTGCGCGGCATTAACGTACATTCGCACTTCGCGCACGGTGCGGAAGGCAAACTCATAGCCGCATTTCTCCAGCTCTTCATACAGCTTGTCGAACTTCTCGAAGATGGCGTTAGCATCATCTTCGCTGATGTAATTGGCTCCCTCCCATATGTCCTTGGCGAGACGCAGAAAAGCCTGGGGGACGCCGGAAGCTGCGACGGCAACGTCCGGCGCATCCTCGATGGCTTTGAACCCTGCGAGGACTTCGGCCTTCGACGGCTTGAACTCTATGACGTTTGCCCTGTCGAGCACCTTGGGGCTAAACATGTAAGTGGTCTCATCGATGTTCACGGTGCCGACAACGAACAGGTTCTGCGGATAGGGCAGCCTGTCAGCACCGCCATCGCCGTACCCATCAAGCACGATGAGGTTATCCTCGCCGATGGTCTCCATGTGGCTGAGGAAGTCTGAGAAATACCGCTCGACATGGCTCAGGTTCATCTCGTCGAGGATGAGGAAATACGGAACCTCGGGGTTAGCGTTGGCCCGTTCGATGAGTCTCAGTATGCCGGTCTCTTCGTACGCGCCTTTGCCGCCGTCTGCAATCGGGTTGAAGAAGCCCAGCACCTTGGTGTTGTCGGTCCAGTCGGCACCGACCGGGACGAGCAACCAGTTTGGCTCCCCGTCTTCATCCAAGACCTCAAGGTACTTTGCAAAACGCTTGGAAATCCGCGTCTTGCCTGTTCCGCTGTTGCCAGCAAGGATGACAAAGGGCTTTGCCAGTAGTGACGTGATGTAGCGCCTGGAGAAGTCGGTTTTAAATTCAGCTGGAAGGTTGTTTAGCTGAAAAGTCCTCTTCTCTCTGCTTGATGCTTTCGATGAATTCTTTGCAGCAAGGTCGATTAGTTGATGCATTGCGGGCAGCACGTCATCGCCTTGTTCGTAGTCGATGCCCTCTTCGGCAATCAATTGGCTCGCTATGAGGTTTCGCATGAACTCAGCCACGCTGTAATCAAACTCAAGTTTCCCTGCGTAAACGTCAGCGAAATACTTGAATGCCGTGGTCAGGCTACCAGCCCTCATCTTGCATCCGCGATTGCAAAGGGCAATAAGATCGTCAATTCTCGACTTGTAGTCGTAATCTATCGCACCCGAAAACTGCCCGTCTTTGTATCTGCTTCCAGTGGCGAAGAAGAGTTTCGTTAGCTCCAAGATATATGCATCTTCGGAGACGCCCACAGGCTTTACTTCGGCTGCATCCATCCAGAATGTCCTTTCCGCAAAACCGTCCTCTTGCAACGGCGATGAATCGTTTACTTTGCCCGTCACTGGCAACAACAGCAGTGCGGCAAACAAGTTGCCGACATTTGGACGCTTTGCCCCGTCTCCTTGTATTTGCACACGTACTTTTCCGCCTTTTTTTGCAACGGGATAACGCGTGCCAAGGGAGACAACTTGCCCAGTAGAGGGTACGACTACTTCCAAGATGATTGCGTGTCCGATAATGTCAACTGCAGTCAGCGTATCCCCGTTTGCAAGAGAGCCTGAACCTTTGAGTTCGTACTGTCCAGCACCACCTTGTCCAACTGTTCTCCCGCGAACGGATAGCGTATTCTCGCTATATATAGAATTCGGAATGGGATAGCTCAAATTCCATTCATCGACAAAGGACATGGCAACCACCACAATTAATCTGCTGCATAGTCAACTATGCATCTAGCAACGTACTCAGCAAGCTTAACTGGCACGGCATTGCCAATCGCCTGCTCAATGTCTGTCTTGGACCCGACAAACTCAAACTCTTCGGGGAAGGTTTGCAGATAGCTGCGCTCCTTGTATGTTAAGGCTCTCACACCTTCAGAAATATCAGCCTTGTCGGCATGATGCCTCTTATATGCTGGCGGTATCGGACGGTTGGTGCCTCGTACCGTTACCGCTGGCTCGTCAATCGTGAAGACGCCCCTACGCTGGAAGTTGCGTGGATGCATGTAGAAGTATTGCGTGCCGAGCGAATCGCCAAGGTAATCCCTGACGGTCATCTGCTTGTCGCTCAGCCTTGAATCCAAGAGTTCGCCGAGAAAGTCATCTTTATCACCAAGATGACCGACAAGGATAAAGCGCCTGCGAATCTGAGGCACACCACATAGACTGGCGTTGAGGACGCGCCTCGTGAGACCGTATCCAGCATTGCGGAATATTTCCAGCGCCTCGGGCAGGACGTCCATCCGCTCGATATTGTAAACATTCTCCATGACGAACCACTCGGGTCTGACGTCCCGAACTATCTCAGCATATCGGATGGTGAGATTGGCCCTTTTGCCGCGCTGTCTGGCGCCCGCAATGGAGAAGTCCTGGCAAGGGGGGCCACCGATTATCATCGACGGCGAATACTCTTCAATTTTCGGGACCGCTTCCGCATCGTAAAGATCGTATTTGAATGCCGGGTGGTCGAAGTTTGCCGAATAGATGTCGACAGCCGCCTGCCAGTTATCAAACGCCGCCTTTATGTTGAAGCCCGCATTCTGGAATCCGAGCGACATACCGCCGCATCCCGAGAAAAGATCAACGCAGTCCATCGCTCACATCCCTCCTGTACTCTAGTAGCGCTCGTGCAACGTAGGTGGCAAGGTTTACCGGTACGGCGTTGCCCACCATCTGGTTGATATCCGTCTTACTCCCAAAGAACTTGAAAGACTCCGGGAAAGTCTGGATCCTACTGCGTTCCTTTGGAGTCAAGCACCGGGCTTGACTGAGGTCCGCCGCGTCGTTGGGGTGAAGCTTGTAGTTCGGCGGTATCGGCCTGTCCACACCACGAATAGTGACCGAGGGCTCGTCGATGCTGAAGATGGCCCGCCTCGTGTAGCTTCGCGGAATTCTGAAGTAGTAATCAATTCCAAGCTCGTTACCGAGATACTCACGAATTGTCATCTGATGGTCAGAAAGGCCCTTCTCAAGATATGGGTCGAGGAACCCGTCGGGCGCCCCAAGGCATCCGATCAAGAAGTATCTCTTGCGAGCTTGGGGGACCCCGCACAGGCTTGCATCCATCACTCGCCCACTCAAGCCATAACCCTGCGCTTTGAGGGTGGCCCGAATCGCTTCCATGGATTTGCTCGTTCGAACGCGTGGGACGTTCTCCATAACGATGAAGCGAGGCTTGCACCTCGCGATGATCTCGGCATATCTAACAGAGAGGATTGCGCGCCCACCATCCTCGGATCTCTTGCCGGCCTGCGAGAAATCCTGACAAGGAGGCCCGCCGATGATGATATCCGGAGCGAAGCCGGCAACTTCCTCGGATACGGAAACGTCGGAGAGATCCCTTTTGAAAACAGGATGCTGGAAGTTAGCGCGATAGACATCAATGGCAGCGTCCCAATTGTCGTAGGCAGCCACAACATTGACGCCAGCCTTTTCGAAGCCGAGGGACATTCCGCCGCAGCCGGCGAAAAGGTCAACTGCCGTTATGTTCCTCTCGTTTTCCACGCGCTCGGTCTCCATTTCGATAGATACAGACAAATAAATAATTATAATTTCGTTTCTTCCAACATGCTTCAAGATCAGTCGGCAACAGAACAAATCCAGTTGTAACGCTTCGCCCGGACAAGAATCGCTCGTGCTCGATTCGAGCTTATTGCCGCCCAGCAGGGCAACCACTGTCGCATGCTCGCCCGTCAGAGGCCGTCCGCGCCGCATCCGCGTCCGCTCCGGATGCCGCGCCGGGTCGGTCGTGCCGCGAACCGTCCCTCGCGGCACGCACCCTCCGCTCCCGCGAAAACCCGTTCAACACAAAGGCTTTTAGGTATAGCCTTATTGCTGTACGCCACGAAGTTCCCGCCCACTCACGCCCTCGCTGCCAAACGAATACGCATCCCTCTCTCTTCTATGGATGCAACGCTGCCGAAATATAAATCGACTCATGCGATCGCTCTCCGACCTCAGCTGAAACGTTTCAGAGCGCAACAATCTTGAACCTCGATCCACCCTCCAGACAAACCTCCTCAGTTCATCCATTACTATCGAAAAGATCTTCCATGAATTTTGACGGCCTGTTTCAGCTGTAATGGAAATAAAAACCAGCTTTTCGAAGTCGGCGCCACAACCAGGCAAGCATTTCCGAAATCGCAGCATCACATCGCTCGATATAAGTAATTTGCTACTGGTGCAACGGCCCCGAGCACCGTTCCCGCGCGACTCTATCGCAAATACGTTGCTTAGAACAGGGCACTGCCACATTTCAGCAAGCCAATCCGAATCCTCGTTTGGTCGGGAGATAGTCCAATTACCCTTTAAATATCATATCGTTGTGGTATTCAATAAACTCAGCTCGTGGGGCAAATCGCTTCGGAAGCGTAATCGGCTCTCCGTTGTAGCGCCACAAATTTACCGCTTCCTTGAAAGTAGCGGCAGGCTAAACGAGGGCGGTGAGTTCCTTTTCTACTTCTACGCCATTAAGGACGGGCACGTGTACTCCCATCATAAAGATCTCTTTCGTACGACCCATTTCCGCTTCTACAGGAACGCAATCAGCGAGACAAACACTTACGAACTTGAACCCATGCTTTGCAAGGTGAAGGCTAACGAGCTGGTTTCGAGAGACGAACTAGCCGACCGGCTGGCCGCCATTGGTTACGAGCGGAATCGTGGGAGCCAGGGGGCGGACTTCCACTACGTGCTTAGCGTGGAGGTCGAGAACGCTGCAGTTGTGCCGCTGAGTCTCGCGTGCGGATTGGTCGACGGGCAGAACGGCAACGATGCTTTCAGCCCGCACTCGCCGAAGTTGGTGGGATAACATTTCACGAGCATGTCGATTGGTACAGGAGGAAAGATTATGGACGAGAGAATCAAATCGATAATCCACAAAGCTGTTGATGATGCCGGGCGTTATCCGTTTCTCTTCATCGGCTCTGGCCTCTCCCGTCGTTACTGCGGCACGCCGGGATGGGAGGGGCTGCTTTCGGATATCTGCGCCGAGGTGCTTGACGACCCATATGCCTTCGCGCGCTTCAAGAGCCAGGCGAAGATTGCTGTCCAGAACGGCGAGGTCGAGTCCGAACTGCCGTACGTTGCCACGCTCATGGAAAGCGAAGTAAACCACGAGCTCTTTGCATCGGATGAATTCGCTGCCTTCCGCGAAGATCACAGTGACGAGCTTACCGGGGACGCTTCGCCCATGAAGATCTACGTCGCAGATAAGATCGCGAGAGCTCGTCTCGTCGAGAGCGCCGAAACTGAGAAGCTGGCGAAGGCGGGCAGGGAAAAAGTTGCCGGCATCATCACCACGAATTATGACTGTATGTGTGAGACCCTATTCCCTGGTTTCACGACCTACGTCGGAGAAAGCGACCTCCTGTTCTCTGACCAGGCTTTCTCTCAGGAGATATACAAGATCCATGGCTCAGTCTCGAGGGCGGGAAGCATCGTCCTGACCAGCGCTGACTATGCGGAGTTCGCGCAGAAGAGGAAGTATCTCTCGGCGAAGCTGCTCACCCTCTTCGTCGAGTATCCCGTCATCTTCCTCGGTTATTCGATTCAAGACGAGAACATCAGGTCGATACTGGGTGACATCTGCGAATGCCTACCAGATGACAAGCTCAAACGGCTGGGCAAGCGGCTCATCTTCGTTCAGCACGCAACCGACACCTCTGTTGGCGAGATTGCTATGAGTTTCGGTGGCCGTACGCTTTCGATGACGAAGATCACCACGGATGACTTCGAGTCGATCTACGATGCGATGCGCAGCTTCCGGAAAATGTATAGCACGCGATTTATCCGCGAGTTGAGGGGCAGCGTGTTCAGGCTTGCGGAGCATATCGACCCGAGTTCCGACATCATCGTCTCAGGGATAGACAATGTCCTCAACGACCTTGACCCGGACCAGAAGATCGTCATCGGCCTGTCGGTGTCACCAAGTAGCATCGGAAAGCCGATTTCACCTGAAGATATCTTCGAGGACATCGTGCTCGATAACCTTCGCTATGACCCAAAGTTCATCGTCGAGAACTACCTCAACATGTACGTGCGCCAACGGCCCAACAACATGCCTGTCTTCAAGTACACGCGCGGACTCGGTGGAGAGGTCGGTAAGGACATAGCGACTTATCTCCCAACGCTCACCTCGATTGATAGCTATCGAAGCGAAACGTTCCGCAAATCGATGCCTGCGACTCGTCGCAGATTCGAAGGGTCGCTGAGCATAAAGGGCCTTGCGAATGCATGCGCGCCAAAGAGCCCGTTCGCGTTCATCCCGTGCCTTTCAGAGAAAGAGATGGACGTCGACGACTTGGAAGCGTTGCTGAAGCGGGCACTGGCTGACGTGGGAAACGACCCTGCCAAGAAGAGGGCTCTGTTGAAAGATTCGCATTATCGGAAGTGCGTCCGCATCTACGACTTCTTGCGCTATGGAAAGTAGGAAGTCCCCCAACCTTCACCAATAGTCCGGGCAACGGCATCCGAACCTAGATCCAGTTGGGGGACATGCTCCCGAACTATGCACGGTTTCCCGCGCAAAGCTAGTTTAGCAAAGAAATGTGGAGATTGGCGGTTGGGCGCTTGAGATTCCTGCCAACTGCCGCACCCCTTGAATATCAACTTCATCCGAACACCTCCCAAATTCATCCGTACATGTACGGATGAATTTGGGAATCCGATACCCTGAGGGCCGGGTCGGCCGGCCCCGGGAGATCGGAGGACGCCATGTCCGGAAAGAGCGGGAAGGGCGCCGCGAGGGCGGTCCCGAGGGCCCACGGCAGGCGATCGGCGATTTCATGCAACTACGGCTGAAGTGTCTTTATGTGGTTCAGCGCACCCAACAGTACCGTTTGATTTCGCTCAAAGCATAAACGAAACCATGCATATATTCCCAAGGCAATCAGGCATGGCGTCACGAAAACCCCGGCAGCGATTGAATTGTTGCCCGCCCATGCAGACAGACACCCTCCGACCGTAAGTGAGATGATCATGCTGATCACGCTGGGGGCCCAACTCGTATAATGCACCCCACTCACCGCCTGTTCGACTATTTCGCATTTCTTTTTCAGGCTAATGTCCTCATCCACTTCACCAAGAGAAAAGTCCACTCCCGAAATTAAATCGAGCAATTCAGCCTCACTGTAGCCGCCTTCCTTGAATCTTTTAATGAAGAAACCTCCTGGTCCAGGCCCACAGATAGGACGGTTTACACGAAACAGTTCCTTATAGGCGATTCCCATTGTTAACTCCTTAAAGTGCAGATGCTATTTACGCTATCGTTCTATCATTTCGTCCGGACAGATTTTTATCGGACCGTCGGCAACCGTTCACAAGGACATCCCGTTCAGTAACTCCCCGCGCTCCTCATACCCGCGCTCGAGCTTCTTCCCAAGCTCCGCAGCGCAGCGCTTCGTTTCCTCGGCAAACAGGTCATCGATAGCCCTGTCAATCCGCGTGCAAGTCTGCCGATGCTCGTCCTTCCAGGGCAGGTTGAGTCCCAAACTCGCGTCCCAATAGCCGCCGAGTTTGGCGTTAATTACTTCCTCGGGATACAGCACGTCGCGGCGAATGTCCTCAACTACATCGTCCTCGTCCATATCGCAGGCCGCATCGCCCTGCTCGAGGAACTTGCGCAGCTCCTTTTGCGCCCGGATGTTGTTCAGCATGCGAACACACACCACGGCCAAAAAGCGATAACGTTCGCATAGATCCCACTCGCCTTCGAGCCATACGCGAAAGCCCAGCATTTCGCTCGCGGACTCATCATCCATCAGGATCAATTCCCACGGAAGCACATTGGCGAGTGCGTCCTCCCCCAGCCTTTGCACGCCGTCGCGCATAAAGATGCACGGCTCCACGTCGTAATAGCCAAAACCGTGGCCCGCATCGCGACGATTGATGACATGCTTGGGCAACAGGATGATCTTGTCGCTGGGCTCGGGATCTATCTTCCGCAGCTTTTTGACCTTGCGGCGGGCGCGCTTTAGGCTGCGTTCGCTATCGCCACGGCCGCGGCCGTCCGGCTTGCCGCCGTATCGAAGGGCAACCTCACGCGCCAGGATCTTTGTGTCCGCAGCGCACAGCAGGTCGCTCACGGTGGGCAGGTCTTCCCACTCAATGCCATCGACGTCCCAAATCCTGTTCATGTTCAACCTCTTTCTGGCTGTGAATTTACGCACTTGTTCGCCCTGCACAACGTACTTGTAAGGCATGCGCCCCGCTAGAGCGCCTTCTTGCTGGGCGCAATCACCTCGTCCACCAGGCCCAGCTCCAGAGCGCGCCTGGCGTTGCACCAGCAGTCGCGCTCGGTGAGCTCGTGGAACTCCTGGGCGCTCAGGTTGCCATGCTCGGCCAGCAGCTCGTCCAGCTCGGCGCGCATGGCCGCTGTATGCTGGGCCACGATCTCGATATCGGTCTGCTGCGCCATGCCCATGCCGCCCATCAGTTGGTGGATGAGCACCTGCGTGTGGCGGTACACCTGACGGTGGTCGCCGCAGGCCAAGATCACCGCGGCCATCGAGGCCACGACGCCCTCGCCCACCGTGATCACGGGGCAATCGAGCGACTGCATGGTGTCGATGAGCGCCAGCCCCGCCGTGACGCTGCCGCCCGGGCTGTTGATGATGAGGGTGATGGGCTCGGTCGCACTTTGATGCTCCAGCACCAGCATGGACTTAATAAGGCCGTTGCAGGTCGCATCGTTGACCTCGCCCTCCAGCAGCAGCACACGGCTGTTGAGCAGTTCGCTTGCCATATCGACAGCGGCAACACGGCCGTCCTTGGACTTCTTTATGATGCTGGGCTCACGATACATAACGGGCATGGCAATTCCCTTCTAAACGGAATCGGTAAGGAGGCAAAAACTGGACCGCACGGCTTACGACTAACGGAAGCCGTGCGACAAAACATGCAAGATGGGGTACACAAAGCTGCAAGGGCTAATCCCTCAGCCACTTGGCAGCATTGGGATGATCGGCGCAAAAGTACTTCTTGGCGCGGAAGGGACGCATGCCGGTCACCTTGACCAGGCAATCGGTGCGGGGCATAAGCCCAACCTCGCCTGGGGTCATCACGCAACCGCGCACATCTACGGCAGTGCGCTCGGCGCCCACGTACTTGGTGCCCAAAACCGACTCGCCACACAGTTCGCTTATGTAGTTCTGCGTCGCGATGTTGCTGCCGCCGCCCATATAGACCAAACTATCGCAGTTATCGAGGATGGTAAGCGCCGTGGATTTGCCGTACACGACATCGAGCTGGCTCAGCGATTGCGCACACATCAAAAAGCTAATGCCGCGACTGCGCACAGTCGCAATGCTGCGCTCAAAATCGGGGATGCGGCCCACATTGGGAAACTCATCGAGCACAAACTGCACGCGACGCTGCAAATGGCCGCTGGGGCTGGCATCGGCACGGCGCTGGGCAAGGTTAAACAGCTGCTTAAGGGCAACGTTCGCAAGCCATGCATTAGCCGAATCGTTGTCGCTCACCTTAAGATCGATCATGCGCTTGCCCTCGTCAATACGATCAAGACGCATCTCGTCATTCTCAAAAACGCGCATGAGCTGAGGCGTCTTAAGCCGCGAGATAGTTGCATTGAGCGTGATCAGAATACTCTTAAGCGTCCTATCTGCCGCACCTCGAAAATCGCGATACTGCTCAACGCCATACAGATCAGCGTTCTCCGCACCAAACTTATCGAGAAACTCCCTGGACTCCACCTCTTCTACAAGGTAGTCCAACGGGAATCGCCCCTCACCATCTCCCGTAACCTTGATGAGCGCAGCCAGTTTAAAGACGTTGTTCATCTTAAGGTAGCGGCGCGGGGCATTGGGGTCCTCACCCGGCGTAAGGGTGCCGGCAAGGGTCTCCAGGAGGAACAGGATTCCAACAATCGCTCGAAGCAGCAGGTCGCTCGCGTTATTCCAGAACGGATCATACCTAAGGCTACGGCCGTCAGGATCGACCCCCTCCATGATTGCCGCCACTGTGGTGGGGATATCCTCGACATCCATCACGTAACGCAGAGGGTCGTATCCGGCCGACTGCTCGGGATTAACAGTATCGAGAACCGTTACCTCGTAGCCGTCCTCTTCAAAGCCTTTCCCCGTACGGCGCAGCAGCTCACCCTTGGTGTCTGTGACCACATAACAGCATTCGTGGTGATTGAGCAGGTTGGGCAAAATGAAACTCGCCGTTTTGCCGCTGCCGGTACCTCCAAAGGCAAAAACATTGTTGGACACACTCGTCTCCCAATGCTTGTCGTCCTCGTAGAACGCCACCGTGGCACCCTGCGCCAGGATCACGTCGCGCTGCTCATCGCCGGACGACAGCGCCCGCATCTCCTCCTTAGTCGCCCACTTCTTGGTCTGATACTCCGTTTGCTGCGCGGCCTCGTAGCCGTACATCTTGATGACTGGCATGGCGTGACCCCTTTCTTGTCCGTGGCGTTAGTGGTTGTTAAGCAATGCGATCGTCGCCGTCGTCCTCATTGAGCTGTGCCGAGTGCGGTGACTTGGTCGCGTGACCGATCAGGCGCTCGGCCTGCGCCAGATAACTCTCGCGAGCAGCAGTTGAGACCGTTGTGTCGCCCAGGTACGCAAGCAGTGCATGGATCATCAGCTTGTCAAGCAGGTCGTAATCTTTATGATGCTTGATATTGAGGAGATAGCGATTTTCGAGTCCGTGTACTTTGTTGGTCAAATCGATTTCCATCTTTTCCTCCATGTAATAAAAAGTGTGTCGTTCGTCCAAAAGTGCCTCAAACGGGCGTTTGACGCATAACTCAAAGTTGAAACGCGGACTCGTATCGAACACGCGTCGCTGCACCTTGAGGTAGCGCTTATAAAACATGACGGCATCATCTTCATCCGCCGTAAAGCCACGCGATCCATCGCGGTGCAGCCGGTCGCATGGCTTTCTGCCATCGGTATGGCGCACGAAGGAGGACGGGATATAGGCACCCTGCTTGGTGCTGTACTTCATCCCTGTCGCAACTTCCTCGAACAAGAGAACACCAGCCGATTTAAAGCCCGCAGTACGCCCGTGCCTAAACATACTCACCACAGTCGCTACACTGCCTATGCGGCTATCGCGCGGGGGAAAATACAGTGGCAGCAAAGCGAGTGTCGCGGCAGTCAAAAGTTCGCGGGCCTCGTGTACATCGGCTCGATACTGCTCGGGCACCAGCCCGGGAATATCGGGCGAGCGCTCTTCCAGCACGCCAACGAGCGATTTGGCCAGGCGCTCGACGTTCTTCTCGCCGCAGTACGGACACGGAAGAGACCGTTCTACCTTTCCGTTCATTTCGCACATGTCGCGGAGATCCTCGTCGATCGCACTGAGGAATGCCTCGTAGATGTTGTCCCGTTTCTTCATGAATGTTTCTTTCTATCCGGTTTCGGGTGTTTGGTGTAAGTCTGTTCTAAGTTTTAGAATGCTCTGAGGTATGGATGATGACAATCGACCTAACCTGCAGCTTCGTTAGTGAAATCACCCTGCTTGATAGCGCGGTTTGCCTAAAGGCTGTGTAGCGATTGCATCAAGCAGTTGGTATTGAGTTGGTTTTGGATTGCTTCGAGGATAGCACAGTAGGCTGTTCTCGTCATTAGAAATTTTTAAATTTTTCTGCTATTATATAGCCCACCAAGAAGAAAGGGCTCTATACATGCGTGAAACAACATCATTGCCACGTCTCACCGCCGCCGCCCTCTCGCGCGCGCTTAACCTAGAACAAGGCAGCCGCCTACTCACCGTTCGCCTACCTGGCGCCATCGGCTGCGAGGCGCTTCGTGAATGCTTCAGGCTGAACGGCAACGGCGTACCTAATATTTGCGAACTTGAGCCCGGCAAGCAGAACACGGGCAATGACAACGCGGCGCCGGTGTTTATCGATGCCACAGCTTGCGTTCGCAAACGTTTTCGCGAAATCAACAGCGCATGTGAGGCGCTCATTAATGATCTGGAGCCTGGCTACCTGGGCTTCTGCGATTGGGAGGCCTATCTCTGGTGCCTGTATGCACTAGCCCTCTCCGGTCGTACTCGAGCCGCCGTACTGCTGCCGTTCGAGTCTTTGGACAACGCCGAGCAGGCACGCGCGATTCTGTTGCGCGAGGGGCTCGTCGAAAGCGTCCTATATCACCCGCTCGCCGAATCTCCGATGCACGGCATGTACGCACTTATTGTATTGTCGACGGGAAATCGCAGCGTTTCATTCCGCAATGCCGCCACGCCCATGCCACGCCTTCGGTTTGCCGACGGGGCTCGCTACCCCAATCTTCCCTTGGCTTTCTCCCCTGACTGGAGCGGCATCGAGTGCGACTCACGCAAAACGGTTTCCATTGAAACCGTCGAGCTCGAAACGCGCAAGCTACTCCAACACCACGCCGCGCTCTCCAAAGGCAGGGTTGGCCTGATCTCCGTAGCTCAAAACTACAGCGCAACGCTCGGCGACAGCTTTATGCGCGTGGTGCCGTTTATGCCCCGAGACAGCACCACCTCGGATGACATCGACGCTGTCGAGGTGCGCCGCATTTCATCTCAGGATTTCCGCAACGGCTATTTGCTGCCCAAGGATGTTGCGGAAGGCGCGTCGGAGCTGGATTCCGAACCTGTAAAGGTAAGTCCAGACGTGTTGGCTCGTTACGAGCTTCGTTGCGGCGATATCGTCATGCCGCGCATACTCGGTCGTTACGGCGCGTCGAACCTACTTGTGGTCGGCATCGATGATGCAAAGCAGCATCTAGTTGCCTCGCACAACACCACCGCCATTCGCCCGGCGATTCCAACGATGACCGACGAGGAGCGCATGGTGTATGCAGAGATGGTCGCGGCGTACCTCACCGACGGCCATGGGTCCATAGTTTTGCAGGTATTGTCCGACAATCAGTACAGCCACGCCATCCGCCCTACCGATCTGTTCGAGATCGAAGTCCCACCAGCACTCGACCCGCGTACGCGCGAGTATAGCGAATCCATCAATCGCTTTGCCGAGGTCGTAAGGGCCAAGAAACAAGCCGAGGCCGCTGTCGCCCAAGCCCAGCGCAACCTCGAAGCCGCAAAGAAGGCCGTTACTCAGGTGGTCGACCAGGCCTGTGAGTAGCGCATACATAGGCAGTAGAAACGTCTTAAGCCGGCGGCAGGAACTAATCCTGCCGCCGGCTTAACTATCTAGCCTATTCCCATCCCGTGGTCTGAGGATTCCATTTGCGCACATTCGCCGAATGATTAAAGCACGGTGTATACAACCGATTGACGACCCCTTCTGCCCCAGCAATGTTCCCCGCGAGATCAAGTACCCCCGCCTGCCTCGCCATCTTTATGTACTGCGCAGAACCATTTTGTTTCCACCAGAGAGGCGCCACGAACTCTTCCGGCATTGCCACCTTGCGGGCAGATGCTTCTTTCTCGACCCTCTCGACAAGCGTAGTCCCATCGACGAAGCAAGTTTTCGCGTACACCAAGATGTCGACTATATCCTTGATTCGCGAAGAGGCACGGCCCTCATGCATCTCTACCATTGCGAGCAATTTATCTGCAAGGGCACTCTCCACTCGGCATACTCGATAGTCGCAGACTGGGAGCCCCTCAATATTCAAACGATCGATCGGCGCAAGAACCTCAGGCTCAAGTCCCCGCACTTCATCAATTACCAAGTCAATTGAAATTGGCTGCAGCTTCTTGGTTCCCATAAAGGGGGTGAACCACACCTTCGCACCACACCGATACTCATCTTCTTTTTTGATCTGCTCTGCACGATCAAAGACAAACGAAACGAAATCCTCCAGATCAATCGAAGCCGCCCGCGCCAGATCGGCAACAGCCTCTTCGAGGCTCTCCTCTTGAGCAACCAAGTCAATATCTCTTGTGACACGCGCATCGAGTGTTCGCGCCAGGACGCTTTGGCCACCCTTGAGTACAAAGCGGCCGTCATCTTCTGAAAAAACGCGACATAGGAAGCGATGAAAGTAGAAACCGACGATCGCCCGATTAGTATCCATCGGCGATTCTCTTGCGGCATCCCTAACAGCCATCTCCAGTGCGGCAGGTGTTTTGTACTTCACCATGTCCTCCGTTTTTCATTACTCGTTCAGCGCCGTCAACAAGGGCATCATCAACTCGCGTCGTTTGGCGGTTTTAGAGTTCTCCTCTACAAGATCTTTCAGCCGCTGTATCTCGAGCCCTCGCCCAAGCGCGTCGTTATAGGCATCGATAATTAATGAGGGGTCCTCGCAATCGAGGCAAAGATCAACAAGCGTGCGCTCGGGTTTAGTTACCGGCAGGCCGTCGAGCCAGACGATGTCCTGCTCAGCGATCTCGCGCTTTGCAAAAGAAAGGGATTCGTTTCTCGTATTGATGCGCATGGGCGCGGTCATCCTGTAGGGGGACAGATAGAAATCGCCCATTTGCTGTAGGTTCGCCGCTGTCGTACCGCTCACGGCGATGCCATCCCACTGGCGTTTTCTCTCCCACGCGCAAAGGGAGGGATTGGTGAGTTTCCAAAAAGCGTTGAGCTCGTCGGTGTCTCGGCGCTGCGTGCCCGACATCCGGTAGGCGCCGTGGCATATCCGTTCAAGACGCCCCACGCGGCATGAGTGTGCCAGCGCATCTCGAGAGATGTCCATACGAGCCGCCTGGGCTGTGGTGAACACGCCCTCACTCTCGGAAAGCTCGCTTATCGCCGTTATGTTGCTAAAGTACTTCATGTTGCAATTGTAGGATATTCTCATGCTTTTGCAACGTGATTTTGATTCCCTATGACCGGCGTGCTTTGCGTACCCCTTTTCTGCCACCACTTTGTCATCGGCCCACCATCCCCTGCTATCGAGGTCTAATACTTTTCCGCGAAGTGAACGTCTGTTTTTGGACCCCTGGAGCATCCGCATTTTTCAACGGCATAAACGCAGGATTCTGGCATCAAAGCCGCAGGAAACGGCACCCGAAAAGTGTCGATGCTTCGGGGGTCCGTTTTCACTCATTCACTTCTCGGAAAAGTATTAGACCTCGCTGTCAGCCGTCCCAAAGATCAGACTGCACCTCCTTCACGCCACGCAAAACCTGCCTTTTCTGCCCCCGCCCGCCTCCGCGCCACCCAAAAACTCATCCAACATTAATCTTGGCTCAAGAATCGCTTAATCTATAACCTGCACTATAGAGTTCGACCAAGGGCGGGGCGGCTCCGCGCAGCGCAGGCCGCCGAACGCAACGCTCGCGCCCGGGCAGATCGTCCGGCGTCGCGCCCATCGAACGAAAGGACAGGTCATGGACGACCTCGAAAAAGTTGAAACCATCCGCACCAAGTGCAACGTGAGCTACACCGATGCCAAAGCCGCGCTCGACGCCGCCGACGGCAACGTTTTGGACGCCATCATTTGGCTCGAGTCGCAAGGCAAGACCCAGACCACGTCGGCGCACGCCGCCACCGAGTCCGCGCCGGTCGACGAACCCTCGGCCGAGATGGTCGCCGCGCAGGCCGCCTACGAGAAGTCGAGCGAAAAGACCGACTTCTCCAAGAAGATGGACAGCGTGTGGGAGTACCTCAAAAAGCTCTTCCGCCTGAGCCTGGACACCAAGTTTATCGCCACGCGCCGCGATGCAATCATCCTCAACATCCCCATCCTGATCCCCATCATCGCCCTGTTTGCCTGGGGCGCCACGATATGGCTGATGCTGATCGGCCTGTTCTTTGGCATGCGTTACCGCATCGATAGCGACGGCGACGTGCCCGGCAGCATCAACAACCTTATGGATCACGCCGCCGACGCCGCGGACGACATCAAGCAAAATCTCAACGACGACAAGTAATCGCAGACGGGGGGCACGTATGGCACGGATCCTGATCGTAGAGGACGAGGAGAAAATCGCCCGCTTTGTGACGCTCGAGCTGGAGCACGAGGGCTACCAGGTGGAACACGCCGCCGATGGCCGCACCGCCGTGGACCTGGCGCTGGAGCGCAACTACGATCTTATTCTGCTCGATGTGCTGTTGCCGCAGCTCAACGGCATGGAGGTCCTGCGGCGCGTCCGCAAGCACAAGGATGTGCCGGTGATAATGGTCACCGCGCGCGATGCCGTGATGGACAAGGTGGCCGGGCTCGATGCCGGCGCCGACGATTACCTGACCAAGCCGTTTGCGATTGAGGAGCTGTTCGCACGGATCCGCGTGGCGTTGAAGCGCTCGGAGGCCGTGCGGGCGGCTTCGGGCGTTGGCGGCATCGGGACGGGCGCGGCAGGCGGCACGGGTGTCGGCGCCACTGCGATGCCCCCGGTCAGTGACTCGACCCAGGTTTCCGCCTCGCTCTCCCCCGCCACGCTCGCCGCGGGTTCGGTCGTGCTCGATCCCGATCGCCGCGAAGTCACGGTCGGCGGCTCACCCATCGCGCTCACGGCCCGCGAGTTCGATGTCCTCGCCCTGCTTATGGCGCACGCCGGCAGCGTGCTCACGCGCGAGCGCATCGCGCACGAGGCGCTGGGCTACGAATACGTAGGCGACACCAACAACGTCGACGTGCACATCGCGCACCTGCGCGCCAAGATCGAAGACGCCGGCAGCGCCCGCATCATCCAGACCGTGCGCGGGGTGGGCTATGTCTGCCGTGCGTAACGCCGAGGCCAAACGCGTCACCTCCATCGCCCGTGCCATCAACTGGAGCTATATGTGGCGCCGCCTGATAAGCTACGTCTGGCTCGATCTGCTGCTGATGGTGATTGCGGCGGCGATCCTCGTCTATGGATACAACCAGACACTGCCCGACAGCGCGTTTACCGCAGGATGGATCCCCGGCGCCACCGTTCGCGGCATGTCGCTGAAGCCCGCGCGCGGCTGGGACCTGACAACGCTCACCTATACCGTCGAGCTTGCGCGTACCACCAAGACCTTCCCCCTCGCGCAGGACCTCATCGCACTTTGGCCCCTCTATATCGTTGTTGTAGGTTGGCAGGTCATCAGCATGCTCGATATGCTCGGCGGCGCCCGCCGCGTGCGCCGCACCATGGCGCCGCTCAACGATCTGGCCCTGCGCGTGGACGAACTCGGCCGCATGCAACTCGCCGGCGGCAAAATGGAAACACTGGAGCAGGCCATCGAGCGCGCAAGCGTCGACTCGCCGAGCGTCACCACCGGCGACGCCGACCTGGCAAGCATCGAGGTCGCACTCAACCGCCTGCTGCGCCAGATGCAAGAGGCCAAGCTGCAGCAGATGCGCTTTGTCAACGACGCGAGCCACGAGCTGCGCACGCCCATCGCGGTGATTCAGGGCTACGTGAACATGCTCGACCGCTGGGGTAAGGACGACCCGGACGTGCTGGCGGAGTCCATCGCGTCCCTTAAAGCCGAAAGCGAGCACATGCAAGAGCTTGTGGAGCAGCTGCTGTTTTTGGCGCGCGGCGATGCCGGGCGCACGGTCCTGCGGCGCGCGCATACCAACTTGGCTGCACTGGTCAGCGAGGTATGCGAAGAATCGCAGATGATCGATACCGAGCACACGTATCGGCTGGCTTCTGACGCTGCGCTTGCCAGCGACCCGCGCTGCGACGCGCCCGTCGACGTGGCGCTCGTGAAGCAGGCTCTGCGCGTGATCGTGCAAAACGCCGCCAAGTACTCGGATGCGGGAACGACCGTCACATTTGGCATAACGCCGGATGCGGGCGCGGGCACGATCGACATAAGTGTTGAGGACGAGGGCATCGGCATGAACCAGGAATCCGCAGCTCACGCGTTCGAGCGGTTCTACCGTGCCGACAACGCGCGCGATGCCGGCGCACAGGGTTCGGGTCTGGGGCTTGCGATCGCCAAGTGGATCGTCGACAGCCACGGCGGCGTCATCGGTGTGACCTCGGTCGAAGGGGTCGGCAGCCGCTTTACGATTCGCCTGCCGCGGCAGGAAGCCCCTCGGCATAAATAAAGGGATAGGGCCACGCGGCCCTATCCCTTTTTGCCAGCTATGGCAGCTTGTGCGCTACTCGCGGCACAGGTGCACGGCAAAGCCGGCGAACTCGCGCTTAAAGTACACGAGCTTGGTGCCGCCGTCGGGCAGCAGCACGCGCGACTCCTCGTTGACCTCGAGCCCACGCTCGGCAAACCACTTCTCGGCCGCATCAATGTCGTTGACGGCAAAGCCGATGTGGCCCTTGGTGCCACGACCATTCTGCTTCATGACCTCGACCAGCGAATCGTTAAAGTACGAAACCGGGGTCTCGATAACGGGCAGGCCCATCATCGTCGAGAACAGCTCAGCGATCTCCAGGGCGTCTGCCGGGTCGGTGGCGTTGATGCCCACGTGGGCGACGCGCATGCCAAAGAGCTCGACCGGGTTGGCGTTCTGCTCACTCATTACAGGTAGCGCCTACTGAGCCATGACGTCGAGGACGGCCTTCTCGGCGGCGACGCGGTTCATGCCGGTCATGAAGGGCACGCCGCTCACGTACGGGCAGGTGAGGCCCTCGGGGGCAACGGTGGTGGCGATCAGCAGGTCGGCGCCCTCGTCGCAAACGTCCTTGGCCTCGGAGATGGCGCACTGCACGATCTCGTACTTGTCGGCGTAACCGTTGGCGTCGAGCAGGGTAGCGACTTTCTGGGCAACGAGCGTGGAAGTAGCAGCGCCAGCACCGCAAGCCAAAACGATCTTCTTCATAGGTAATGTCTCCCTTCATGGTTTACTTTAGGTAAGTGTACCGCAGCGAGCGATGGCACTCGGCCTCGATGAGCTTTTATGCCAGTTTGCTTGCGCGCTGCGTATAATACATCTAGTACGTGTTGTCATACCGCTCGCTTTATGAGCGACTAAGGACCCTAATATGCCCGATTCCCGCACACTCTGGACCGCCGTCGTTATCATCTGCATCGCCGTGTCGGTGTTCTTTAGCGTCAAAAAACGCACCACGTTTAAACGCCTGCAGCAATTGATGGCCGCCAAGCAGTGGGACGAGTTCGATCGTTTGCTCGACGGCAAACTCACCAGCATGCTGTACCCGCGCTACAACCGCGACTACCTGCGCCTGAACTCCTATCTGCTGCGCGAGGACCATAAGCGCGCCGACGAGATGTTCGACCTGCTACTGGGACTCAACCTGCCCAAGATGCAGCGCGTCGACCTGGTAATCAAAGCTTTTAACTACTACGTTGGCCAGGAGGACCGCAAAAAGGCCAAGGAGTTGCTGCACGAGATCAAGGGCTTTGAGGGCGGTCAGGCCGAGGCAGTCGCACACGAATGCCAGCTGATGTACGACACGATGATCCTCAAGCGCCACAACGACATTCCCGAGCTGGAGCGCATGCTCGAGGATGTCGGCGACGACCCGGTCAAGCGCTGCCGACTGGAGTACCTGCTGGCCCTGCAGTATCAAAACAAGGGCGACGAGGCAAAGTTCCAAGAGTTCCTGGAGAAGTCGGGCCAACACTCGATGGCCGTCAACGCGTAACGGACGGCTTGTGCTAGACTTCTAGTCTCACGGGGGCGTGGCGGAATTGGCATACGCAGGAGACTTAAAATCTCTCGCCGCAAGGATTGTGGGTTCGAGTCCCACCGCCCCTACCATATGGAGCTTTCGAGCCCGTGTCCCCAAGGGATGCGGGCTCGTCTCTTTTGGACGCCGGTGGGGCTCTAAGTTGCGGTGGAATAGGGACTGTTTGGTGCCCGAAAGGGCGATTTTAGTCCGTATTTCACCGCAACTTATTTAGAGGGTGCTGAGAGTGGGGGTCCAGGCGATGGTGGGAGTCACGCCGTCGAGAACCTCGTTGATGGTGGCGGCCATGCCGGCAAGTAGGCTGTTCTCGCTTACAGTGAGCGTCTTGTAGCCGCCAGCGCGCATGAGCTCGCGGATCACCACGGCGCCAGCCAAGATCACGCCCGCGCGTTTGGACTGCACGCCTGGCAACGCGGCAATGCCTGCGACATCCAGCGCAGACATGCGCTCAATAGCGGCCGAAACCTGATCCAGCGAAAGCTCGCGCAGGTGCACAAAGCTCGAATCGTACGGCTCCAGCTCGTGGATCAGAGCCACCAGCGTAGTCACCGTGCCGCCCACTGCGACCAAGCGTTCGGCGCGCTCAAAGTCGCTGGGCAGGCCTTCAAAATAGGCGGCGAACTGCTCACCTGCCCACGCGGCAGCGGCAGCAAGCTCGCCGTCCGCAGGCGGCAGCGCCGAGAAGAACCGCTCCGTCACGCGGCGACAACCGATGTCCAGCGAACGCGTGCCCTCCAGCGCAAAGACCCCACGCTCCGGCGCATAGACGCCCGTCGCGAGCTCCGTGGATCCGCCGCCCGAATCGGCAACAATGATGCGCTCGCCAGCAAAGTCGTGCGCCACGCCAAAAAACGTCAGGCGCGCCTCGACCTCGCCCGGAATCACCTGCGGTTCGAGCCCCAGATCGCGCAGGCCATCCAGCAGCAGCGCGGCATTGGACGCATCGCGCGCGGCGCTCGTGCACGTGGTGCAGATGCACGCGGCCCCAAAGGCACGGGCCTCATCCACAAACATGCGACACGCAGCGAGCACACGCTCGACAGCCGCCTCGCAAAAGCGACCCGTCGCGTCCACACCCTCGCCCAGGTCAGTAATCTCGGTATGCTTGGACGATTCCACAATCGCCCCGCCCTCGACCTGGGCCAACACCAGTCGCGACGACACCGTTCCCAGATCGATCGCCGCCACCTTATATCGTTTGCAATCTGCCATTGCGGGCTCCCCTCCGGGCGCTATTTGCCGTTGGACACGACCGTCTGGCCCTCGACACCGTTAAACCCAAACAGCATGTCGAGCGCCTGGATGTACCACGGCGCGTCCTTGCCGACTTCTTCGATTTCCTTGGCAACTTCGCTGGCCTTCTTGGCGTTCGACGACTTCTTGCTCGAAGACGAATCCGAATCGTCGTCCAGGCCCTGCACTTCAATCCTCTTCTCGCCGGGCATCACCAGGCCCAAGTCCTCGGATGCCGCGTCCTTGATACCCTCCTCCGAGAGCAGCTTGTCGACGCTTTTTTGCAGCTCATCATTGTATTGCTGACGAATCTCGACCTGCTTGGCCAGGATATCGCTCGAGCGCTTTGCCACGTACAGATCGCGCACGGGGAAATACAGGCTCACGAGCACCAGGGCAACGACAATGCCGATGAATAGCCCTCGCTGGGGACCGTGGGTAAAGTCGTAAATTGCCTTGATCACTGCATTGTCGTTGGCGTAGTGCATAAAGTCCGAGCCGGAAAGACGGCTTGAGGGACGGCGCGGCTTGTCGGACGCCTGGATCGAAGGGCGCGACGCATGCTTGGAACGCGATGGGCGCACCGGATTATCCGAGGAACAATTTGGCTGAGCATTGGGATGCGAAGTCGCCGGCGAGCTATACCTGGAGCGATCAGCGCCAGCATAACCAGACCCGCCAAGCTGCACCGAATGCGCACGGCGAGGTGACGGTTCGCGCGAACCGGCGGAATAGTACCTGTTGTCGTAAATCTGATCCATGTGCGCCTTGTGCGGTTGAGGTTTATTTGCGCTAAGTCCTTTAGTTATAGCACGAGCGCCCGCACCGCCTTCGCCAGCCTTTGCTCGACATAAAAAAGGCGCTGAGCCGTATGGCCCAGCGCCCAATGGTGCTCAACAGTGCCCAGCGGGAACGAGGCGAATCCGAGTCAACCCCGCCCCCGCGAGCACCACTTGTTTAGCGAATGTTGTAGAACGCGGCCTTGCCGGCGTAGCGCGCGCTGCCCTCGAGCTCGTCCTCGATGCGGATGAGCTGGTTGTACTTGGCAATGCGGTCGCTGCGGCACGGGGCGCCCGACTTGATCTGGCCGGCGTTGACGCCCACGACCAGGTCGGCGATCGTGGAGTCCTCGGTCTCGCCAGAACGGTGGCTCACGATGCAAGCGTAGCCGGCCTCCTTGGCGGTTTCGATGGCCTCGAGCGACTCGGTGAGCGTGCCGATCTGGTTGACCTTGACCAGAATCGCGTTGGCGGCGCCCAGCTCGATGCCCTTCTTGAGGCGCTCGGTGTTGGTGACGAACAGATCGTCGCCCACCAGCTGCACCTTGTTGCCAATGCGACGGGTGAGCTCAACCCAGCCGTCCCAATCCTCCTCGGCCATGCCATCCTCGATGGAGATGATGGGATAGGTGTCGACGAGCTTCTCCCAGTAATCAACCATCTGGGCGCTCGTGTACTCCACGCCCTCGCCCTTGAGCTCGTACATACCGGTCTCGGCGTTGTAGAACTCGGTGGACGCCGGGTCCATGGCGTACATGAAGTCGACGCCGGGCTTAAAGCCGGCCTTCTCCACGGCCTTGGTAATGTACTCGAACGGCTCGGCATTGGTCTTGAGGTTGGGCGCGAAGCCGCCCTCGTCGCCTACGCCGCCGCCCAGGCCGGCCTCGTGCAGCACGCCCTTGAGGGTGTGGTAGACCTCGGCGCACCAACGCAGGCCCTCGGCAAAGCTCGGGGCGCCCACCGGCATGATCATGAACTCCTGGAAGTCGACGTTGTTGTCGGCATGCACGCCACCGTTAAGGATGTTCATCATGGGCGTGGGCAGCAGGTGGGCGTTGACACCACCCAGATACTGGTACAGCGAAAGGCCCGCCGACTCGGCAGCGGCGCGGGCGACGGCCAGCGACACGCCCAGGATGGCGTTGGCGCCGAGCTTGGTCTTGTTGGGCGTACCGTCGGCGGCGATCAGCGCGGCATCGACGGCGCGCTGATCGAAGGCATCGAGGCCCACGACGGCATCGGCGCACTCGTTGTTGACGTGCTCGACGGCCTGCGAGACACCCTTGCCCAGATAGCGGCCCTTGTCGCCGTCGCGCAGCTCGCAGGCTTCGAAAGCGCCGGTCGAAGCGCCCGAAGGCACCATCGCGCGACCGAAACTGCCGTCCTCGAGCACGACCTCGACCTCGACGGTGGGGTTGCCGCGGCTGTCGAGCACCTCGCGACCGTAAACATCCAAAATATCGCTCATGTTGTCTCCCTCTCACTTGGAAACGGGTTGAATGCTTGGCGACCGGCTGACCATGCACCGTCGGTGTGCCTCCGTAAGTTAGCCATGTCGCACTTTTTGCATTATGCCCTAAGTTAGCCGAGGGATACAATCTTTTTAAAAAATAGTAGGAGCGATTGGACAAGTCCGTCCCGTCGCTCCCGCGGTATTACTCCCCTGCCTTGGCGGCATCCCACAGGTCGTTGAGGCCATGGGTCGAAAGCTCGGCAAGATCCACATGGGCGTTGGCCGCCATCTGCTCCATCGCAGCCCAACGACGGCGGAACTTTGCCGTACTGGCGCGCAGAGCGCTCTCGGCGTCGATCCCCTCCTTGCGCGCAACGTTGACCAGGGCAAAGAGCAGGTCGCCAAACTCCATCTCGCGCTCGGGCGAGCCGGGAGCCTCGGCCTCAAACTCGGCACGCTCCTCGGCCAGCTCGTCCCACACATCCTGGACTGTCTCCCACTCAAAGCCCACGGCAGCCGCCTTGCGCGACACCTTCTGGGCCTGCATCAGCGCCGGCAGATGCGTGGGCACGCCGTCAAGCAGGCCCTCGGGCGCAGCCTCGCCTGCCGCCACGGCCTTGTCCTTGGCAGCTTTCTCGGCAAGCTTAACCTCGTCCCAGATCTTGAGTACCTCGTCAGAGTTATCGGCATCCGCATCGCCAAACACGTGCGGGTGACGGCGGATGAGCTTGGCGTCGATATCGCGTGCCACATCGGCCAGCGTAAACTCACCGGCGTCCGCCGCAATCTGCGCATGCAGTACCACCTGCATGAGCACGTCGCCGAGCTCCTCGCGCAGATGTGCCACGTCGTCCGCCTCGATGCAATCGAGCGCCTCATAGGCTTCCTCGATCATGTTCTTGCCGATGCTCTGATGCGTCTGCTCGCGGTCCCACGGGCAGCCATCGGGCTGACGCAGACGCCAGATGGTCTGCACCAGATGCTGCAGCTCGGCCGACGCGTCGACCAGCGTGGACAGATCGCGCGAACCCTCGGCATTTTGCTGAGCCATATGCTGCGCCATGGTTATTCTTCCTCCAGGGTCACGTGGCGGAACGCGCCGCCCTCGTAGATGCCGTAGCTGTGCGTGCCGTCCTTGGGAATGCTCACGCTGCCGGGGTTGAAGAGCCACAGGCCCGGGTGCGCCTCGCTTGCCTCGTTAACCTTGATATGCGTGTGGCCGTAGACGAGCGCGGAGCCATCGGGCAGCGCGGGCGCATGGTCGACGCTGTTGTGCATGCCGGCGCCAAAGACGTGGCCATGCGTCAGGAACAGCTCGCGGCCGGTCTCGTCGAACAGCGTGGCGTAGTCCGCCATGACGGGAAAGTCGAGCACCATCTGGTCGACCTCGGCGTCACAGTTGCCGCGCACCGCGATGATGCGGTCGGCCAGGGCGTTGAGCAGCGGGATCACACGCTTGGGGGCGTAGTCGCGCGGCA
>CABUUD010000004.1 GCA_902494585.1 uncultured Collinsella sp.
CGCTCCGCCCGTTCATTTGCCAGCCAAGGTCAGCAGCGAACGTTGGTTCTGGCCTGGAAGGTGGCGGAGGTGGCCGTGGCTCGCGATGTCCTGGGCACCGCCCCACTGCTGCTTTTGGACGACGTGATGAGCGAACTCGACGGCGAGCGCCGCGGTGCTTTTCTGCGGCTGATCGGCGATGATATCCAGACGGTCATAACCACGACCAACCTGGGGTATTTTACCGATGACCTGCTTGATCGAGCCAAGGTGGTGAGCATGGGTGAGACGTGCTAATTACGAGCGCGAGAGCGAAACGGTCGCCTTCAGTGGCTTTTTGAACGCAGAGCGCCAACGCATCCTGGCGGCTGCGACCCCTGAGCGCCGTGCGCAGATGGAGGCTGCCGAGGAGTCGCGCGCGGTCTATCGCGCGTGGAACGCGGTGTGCTCGGGCACGCGCGAGGGGCGGCATGTGACGGGGCTGCGTTACCTGCCCGAGTCCAATGAACTGCTGGTGTATCTCGGCTCGCCCTCGTGGACGCAGGAAATGGCGCTGTTGCGCGAGATCATCCGCGCGCGCATGGAGCGCGCCGGTGCGCATGTGGACGGCCTGGTGTTCAAAACCACCGCACCCGGTCACACGCCGCCCGCCGCCAAGGAGCGCCTGCGCCCGCCGACGACAGAGCGCCCGCCGGCCCCGCATGCCGACCTCAGCGATGCCGAGCGCACCGAGATTGAGCGCCAAGTGGCGCCCATCGAAGACCAAAAACTGCGCGAGGCCCTCGAGAATGCCATGAGAGCCAGTGCCGAGTGGGCCAAGGGCGTGCAAAGTAAAAAAGAGCCTTAAATCGCATCTGGTGGCCTTGTAGAGCCAAATACCCTCGTTCCCGAGGGTATTTTTTTACGATAAACTAGTAAGGCTGTACACATTTTCTTGACTGAAGGAGGACGTGTGGCAAACGAAAACGATTACGATGGCGGCGAGATTAAGATTCTCGAAGGTCTCGAGGCCGTTCGTAAGCGCCCGGGCATGTATATCGGCTCGACGAGCGCCAGCGGTCTGCATCACCTGGTGTGGGAGATCGTTGACAACTCCGTCGACGAGGCCATGGCCGGTTTCTGCACCGAGATCCAGGTGACGGTCCACGCCGACAACTCCATCACGGTCGTCGACAACGGGCGTGGCATCCCCGTCGACGAGCACCCTGTTAAAAAGATCCCGACGCTCGAGGTCGTCATGACGATCTTGCACGCCGGCGGTAAGTTCGATAACTCGGCCTATAAGGTCTCGGGTGGCTTGCACGGTGTGGGCATCTCCGTCGTCAACGCACTGTCCAAGCGCGTGGTCGTTCAGGTTCGTCGCGATGGCAACACCTACGAGATGGAGTTCTCGCGCGGCAAGACCGTCAAGAAGATGGAGGTCGTGGGCACCTCGGATTCGACGGGCACCACCGTCACCTTCTGGCCCGACGATGAGATCTTCGAGACCTGCATCTACGATTTCGATACGCTGCATAACCGTCTGCAGGAGACGGCGTTCCTCAATAAGAACCTCAAAATCGTGCTGACCGACGAGCGCGAAGCGACTCCCCACGTGGAGGAGTTTTGCTACGAGGGCGGCATCATCGACTTCGTCAAGTTCCTCAACGAGGGCAAGGACGTCCCCGAGGCCTTTAAGGAGCCCATCTACATCGAGGGCAAATCGGACCCGGACGCGCCTGTGGCCAAGATGGGCGAGGTCGAGGTTTCCCTGCAGTGGAATAGCGGCTACGGCGAGAACGTCATGTCGTTTGCCAACGACATCTACACCCCCGAAGGCGGCATGCACCTTGAGGGCTTCCGTACCGCGCTCACCCGCGTGATCAACGATTACGCGCGCAAGCAGAACCTGCTCAAGGAAAAAGACGCCAACCTGACCGGCGACGATGTGCGCGAGGGCCTTTCGGCCGTTATCTCGGTCAAGCTGCCCGATCCGCAGTTTGAGGGCCAGACCAAGGCCAAGCTCGGCAGCTCCTATATGCGCGCGCTGACGCTCAAGATCGTGACCGACGGCCTCGCCGACTACCTTGAGGAGCATCCTAAGCCCGCCCGCGAGATCGTCAAGAAAGCCCAGCAGGCCTGCAAGGCCCGCAACGCCGCCCGCAAGGCGCGCGAGGCGACCCGCCGCAAGAGCCTGCTCGAGACGGCGTCGCTGCCTGGCAAGCTCGCCGACTGCTCGGTGCGTGATGCCGAGCTGACTGAGCTCTTCATCGTAGAGGGCGACTCGGCAGGCGGTTCGGCCAAGGACGGCCGTCGCCGAGACATCCAGGCGATTCTGCCCCTGCGCGGCAAGATTTTGAACGTCGAACGCGTTGGTGACCATCGCGCGTTCTCGAGTGACACCATTCAGTCGCTGATTACCGCGATCGGCTGCGGCGTCACGACGAGTGCCGGCGACGGCGGCGACTTCGATATCACCAAGGCGCGCTACCACAAGATCATCATCATGACCGATGCAGACGTCGACGGTGCGCATATCCGCATCCTGCTGCTGACGTTCTTCTACAAGTACATGCGTCCGCTGATCGATGCCGGCTACGTCTATGTTGCCTGCCCGCCCATCTTTGGCATTAAGGTGCGCAACAAGATCCACTACGTGTATCCCAACGGCCGCCAGCCCGAAGACGAGATCCTGCGCGACACCATCCAGAGTCTGGGCCTGAACCCCGACGATAACGACGAGGACGGCAAGGCCAAGGACGGCAAGATTACCAAAAAGCGCAAGGGCTATACCGTCCAGCGCTACAAGGGCCTGGGCGAGATGGACCCCAAGCAGCTTGCCTCGACGACGATGGACCCCAAGACCCGCATTCTGCAGCGCGTGTCGATCGAGGACGCCGTGGTGGCGGACCGCGCCGTGCGCGAGCTGATGGGTTCCGAGGTCGGCTATCGCCGCGAGTACATCGAGAAGCATGCACATGATGCACGATTCTTAGACGCCTAATCCCTGCGGCTTTCCCAGCCACCGCACCTTCGCCCTCAATCGTCGGTCGCGTACCCAAGTACGCTTCCCTCCTCTTTCGGGCGAATCTGCGGCACCTGGAAAAGCCGTCTCCGTGGTTGGGAACTAATGGACCACGCAAACCATGAGGAGGTAACGTGGCAGACGATATCAACAATAACGAGGGTATGGACGAGGCCGGCGATGCCAGTATGCCCGATGATCTGAAGCGCCTGCTTGCCCGTGCTGAGCAGGGCGAGGACGGCGATCCGGACGCCTATAACCCCGATGCCGATGATGATGAGGAAGAGGACGACGACGGTGAGCTCGAGGAGAGCTTTGGCGAAGTCGATCGTGGCGCCTCGGCCGGCGAGGACATCAACGGCGGCCAGCTCCAGATTTCGGAGTTCGGTCGCGAGATGAAGCAGTCGTTCATCGAGTATTCGATGTCGGTTATCACGGCGCGCGCCCTGCCGGACGTGCGCGACGGCTTAAAGCCGGTGCACCGCCGCATCCTGTACGCGATGAACGAGAGCGGCATCTACCCCAACCGCCCACATAAGAAGTCGGCCTGGACGGTCGGCGAAGTTATCGGTAAGTACCATCCGCACGGTGACTCCGCGGTCTACGAGGCCATGGTTCGCCTGGCGCAGTGGTTCTCCATGCGCACGCCGCTCATCGATGGTCACGGCAACTTCGGTAACATCGACGGCGACGGCGCGGCGGCCATGCGTTACACCGAGAGCCGCCTGGCAAAGCCCGCCATGGAACTGCTGCGCGACCTGCAGAAGGATACCGTCGACTGGCAGCCCAACTACGACGAATCACTTGCCGAGCCCGTGGCGCTGCCTGCGCGCTTCCCCAACCTGCTGGTCAACGGCAGCCAGGGCATCGCCGTCGGCATGGCCACCAACATCGCCCCGCATAACCTCACCGAGGCGATCGAGGCCACCTGCTACCTGATCGACAACCCCGACGCCACCGTCGACGAGCTCATGCAGATCATGCCCGGTCCGGACTTCCCCACCGGCGCCATCATCATGGGCAGCGCCGGCATTAAGCAGAGCTACGAGACCGGCCGCGGCTCCATTACCGTGCGTGCCAAGGCACATGTGGAGTCCACTAAGACCGGCCGCAGCCGCTTGGTCTTTACCGAGATTCCCTACATGGTCAACAAGGGCACCCTGCAGGAGAAGATCGCCCAGCTCGTCAACGACAAGCGCATCGAGGGCATCTCGGATATGCGCGATGAGTCCAACCAGAAGGGCATCCGTCTGGTCATCGAGCTCAAGAAGGGCGTCATTCCGCAGGTCGTGCTCAACAACCTGTATAAGTACACCTCGCTGCAGACGACCTTTGGCGCCAACAACCTGGCGCTCGTCAACGGCGTTCCCAAATGCCTGAGCCTGCGCGAGATGCTGCAGCACTACATCGACCACCAGGTCGACGTCGTCACCCGCCGCACCCGCTTCGACCTTAAGAAGGCCCAGGCCCGCGCGCATATCCTCGAGGGCTATCTGATGGCTCTCGACCATATCGACGAGGTCATTAGCATCATCCGCTCCTCGCAGACCGACTCCGAGGCCAGCAGCCGACTGATCGAACGCTTTGGCTTTACGCCCGAGCAGACCACGGCCATCCTCGAGATGAAGCTGCGCCGCCTGACCGGCCTGGAGCGCGACAAGATCCAAGAAGAGTTGGACGGCCTGCGCCGCGCCATCGCCTACTACGAGGACCTGCTGGCGCACGAGGAGAAGATTCTGGGCGTCATCAAGGAAGAGATGCGCGAGATCTCCAAGAAGTTTGGCGACAAGCGCCGTACCGAAATCAGCCAGGTTGAGAAGGACCTGGATGTCGAGGACCTCATCGCCGACGAGGATATGGTCGTGACCATCACCCACACTGGCTACGTTAAGCGTATCCCAGTGGCTGCCTACCGTGCCCAGAAGCGCGGTGGCAAGGGCGTGTCGGGCGTCAACCTCAAAGAGGACGACGTTATCGATGAGATGTTCATCGCGTCCACGCACGAGTACGTGCTGTTCTTCTCGAGCAAGGGCAAGGTCTATCGCCTGAAGGTGCACGAGCTGCCGGTGGGTACGCGCCAGGCGCGCGGTACCGCGATCGTCAACCTGCTGCCCTTCGAGGAAGGCGAGAAGATCGCGAGCGTCATCAGCTGCCGCGAGTTCCCTGCCGACGAGTACCTGATGTTTGCCACCAAGAGTGGCATGGTCAAGAAGACCGTGATGAGCGCATATGACCGCAGCCGTCGCGACGGCCTGATCGCTATCAACCTGCGTGACGACGACGCGCTGCTGAACGTGCGCCGCGTGCGCGAGGGCGACAAGATTATCCTGGCCACCACCGCGGGCAAGGCGATCATGTTCTCCGAGGAGCAGGTGCGCGCCACCGGCCGCGATACCAGCGGCGTTCGCGGTATCGGCATGAAGGACGGCGTGAGCGTTCTGGGCATGGAAGTCACTAACGGCAACGGTGATCTGTTCGTCATCACCGAGCGCGGCTACGGCAAGCGCACGCCGGTCGCGGACTACCCGGAGCAGAATCGCGGCGGTCAGGGCGTCTACACCATCCAAATGACCGAGCGTAAGGGTAACCTCGCGGCCATGAAGACGGTGGGCCCGCAGCACGAGCTGTTCATCGTGACGGAGGGCGCGACGGTCATTCGCGTCAAGACCGACGAGATCAGCCAGACTGGCCGCGCCACCCAGGGCGTCAAGATGATGACCGTCGACGACAACGACCGCGTATGCGCTGTCGCCCGCATGACGGCAGCCAAGGAAAAGCCCGAAGGCGAAGCCACAGAAAACGGCTCTGCTTCCGAAGAAACCCCTGTCGATCTAGGCGACGGCAACGACATGCCAGAAGATCTCCTAGACGAGTAAGAGGCCCTAGCTGGTAGAAAATATCAGACACCATATATCGGCGGTCGGCGCACTGCGCGCCGACCGCTTTTTTGAAAACCTTGGGACCCCATGGTCGCTGGGCTGGCGAGGTGGTTTTGGTTTGTCGCGAGTTCCGCACGCAAAGAAGGCCACTTAATGTGGCCTTCGTCTTGCGCAGGACTGTCCGAGCAGCAAACCAAAACCATCTCGCCAGCCCAGCGACCACCCCTCCCAAAGATTTTCAAAAAAGTTGTTGACGCGCGCGTAACGACTCGTCTAATATATCCCTTGCGCGATGGACCTGTAGCTCAGTTGGTTAGAGCGTCCGGCTGATAACCGGGAGGTCACAAGTTCGAATCTTGTCAGGTCCACCACTTTCTTTCGCAATAAACACCCCAGCGAGAGCCGAGTCGCCGCTGGGGTGTTTATTACTGTCTCCGTGGGGGTTTAGCTCAGCTGGGAGAGCGCGGGCTTTGCAAGCCTGAGGTCAGGGGTTCGATCCCCCTAACCTCCACCATGATGGACCTGTAGCTCAGTTGGTTAGAGCGTCCGGCTGATAACCGGGAGGTCACAAGTTCGAATCTTGTCAGGTCCACCATCAAAACTGTGAAGAGCCCTGAGGCGTTGCCTCGGGGCTTTTTTCTTGTCTGCGATAAATCTCATTTTGGTTTTGTGTGCTGTGCGAAAGATTGGGTAGTATAGCTATTCAATGCGGTGGAGCTGCCGCGTGTTAACCGCTACGTACCGGAGGTGTTCCATGGTTCGTGTCGACATAGAGACCATCGTCATGGCCGCCGGTCCCGTGCCATCGCTTATCGTGCTTCGCGAGCGCTGCAGCAAATCGGACTCGCCCGCGCCGCTGCGTTCCCTTTCCATTCAGACTGGTTCGTTTGAAGCTGCTGCCATTAGCCGCGGCATCGATAGCGGTCGCGCCGAGCGCCCGATTACCCATGACCTGTTGCTCGATACTGTTGGTGCCCTGGGTGCCAAGCTCGAACGCATCGAAATCGTTCGCGCCGAGCCGCCCGTGTTTTACGCGACGGTTGTCGTGTTGGCCGATGGCAACGAGCATAAGATCGATGCGCGTCCGAGCGACGCCATCGCCCTCGCCGTACGCAGTAATGCCCCCATGTTCGTTGAAGACGACATCATGAATCGCCTGGGCACCGTTTCTGCCCATGCCGAGGAAGTCGACGACGAGCAAGAGTTCGAGAAGTTCGACGAGTTCGTCCATACGCTCTCCCCCGATGACTTCTAAATGCGGGGCGTCCAGGCTGCGGAGCGTTCGCTGATGGCCGGCGGTATGTCGGCTGAGGCGGCGGCCATTGCGCGCGAGGCCCAGATGCGCTCGGAGGCTTCTGAGGCGGCTCGCATTGCCTATGTGACGCAGGCCCGCACGCTTCGCGAACGCCGCGGCTCGTTTATCAAGATGGTTGTCGTCTCTGCCCTTGTCGCGGCAATCTGTTCGCGCCTTCGTGGTACAGTTGGTGCGCTTGGGTTTTCGATCTCTACGGGCCTTATGATCTGGGGCGTGGTCGATGCGGTCATGCTGACCAGTCAGATCAAGGTACTCGACAAGCGCGCGATGGATATGATGCGCGCCCGCGACGCTGCCGCTAAGATCGCTGCTGAGGCACAAGAACTGTAACGACGCCAGACTCGATGGGAAGGTCTAAAGATGGCACAGGATATGCAGGACGCCGGTAACGTCTCCGCCGAGCTCGACGCCATGGTGTGCGATCTGATCGGCGCGTTCTTGGACGACCTTGCCGCCGGTGAAAACCCTGGCGTGGTCGTGGCAATTGAGGACGCCGCTTCCAACCGTTATCTGGCGGCGCTCGACGAGGATGGCGAAGAGGCGTGCCTCGAGGCGGCCACCAACTTTATCTCCGAGCACAAGATGGGTCTTAAGGACGAGGGCCTGGGCCGTATCGCTCGCTATGCCATCGGCTACACCGGCTGCGTCGAGATTGACGGCGGCTATCACGATGCTCTGCTCGTGAGCTTCTTCGAAACCACGCTCGAGAGCGGTTTTTCGGCATATGTGCTGTATGAGGGCATGGGCGCCGGCGATGGTTTTATGTGGAGCGACCCTGAACCTGCAGGTGAGGAAACCCCTCTCATCTAAAATCGCTAAAATAAACGAGTTTTCGGTAAAAGGCTCAATATTCCCGCCGAGCGTTGCATTGCTGGGTGGGTCGCATACGCGTGCCGGTTGTATATAGATAGAAGATAGGGGAACTACATGCGCGTAGACAATCTGAGGAACATCGCCATCATCGCTCACGTCGACCACGGCAAGACGACGATGGTCGACAAGCTCCTGCGTGCCACGGACGCCTTCCGTGCCAACCAGCAGGTCGAGGACCGCGTCCTGGATTCCAACGACCAGGAGCGCGAGCGCGGCATTACGATTCTCGCCAAGAACATCTCTATCGAGTACAAGGACGTCAAGATCAACGTCATCGACACCCCGGGCCACGCCGACTTTGGCGGCGAGGTCGAGCGCGTGCTGCGTATGGCCGACGGCGCCCTGCTGCTGGTCGACGCCTTTGAGGGCCCCATGCCCCAGACCCGCTTCGTGCTGCGTCACGCTATCGACACCGGCCTTAAGATCATGATCGTCATCAACAAGATCGACCGTCCGGGCGCCAACCCCGAGAAGGCCTACAACGACTGCCTGGACCTCATGGCCGACCTGGGCGCCACCGACGACCAGCTTGAGTTCGCCATGGAGCACGTGGTCTACGCCAGCGCCATGAATGGCTTTGCCCGTCTTGACCCCAACGACGGCAACATGGACATGTACCCGCTGCTCGATATGATCATCGACGACATGCCCGCGCCCGAGGTTGACGAGAACGCCCCGCTGGCCATGCAGTGCGTGACCATCGACCACTCCAACTTCGTCGGCCGCATCGGTATCGGTCGCGTGTACTCCGGCGCCATTCACCAGGGCGACCAGATCCTGGTTGTGAAGAACGACGGCTCCAGCGCTACCGCCACCGTCAAGCAGCTCTTTACCTTCGACTATCTGGGCCGCACCGAGTGCCAGGAAGTCGGCGCCGGCGATATCGCTGCTGTCGTGGGTATTGAACGCACCGATATCGGCGATGTCTACACCGACCCCGAGAACCCTGTCGAGCTCGAGCCCATCGATATCGACCCGCCGACCCTGTCCATCGTCTTTGAGGCTTCGACCTCCCCGCTCGTCGGCCGCGATGGCGACATCGTGGGCGCCCGTCAGCTCAAGGAGCGCCTGTTCAACGAGGCCGAGAACAACGTGACTATGAAGATCGAGGAACTCGAGGACAAGAGCGGCGTCGAGGTCTCGGGTCGCGGCATTCTGCACCTGTCCGTTCTGATGGAGTCCATGCGCCGCGAGGGCTTTGAGTTCCAGGTCGGCCGTCCCCGCGTTCTGTTTAAGAAGGACGAGAACGGCAACAAGATGGAGCCTGTCGAGCAGGCCGTCGTCGAGTGCCCGGACGAGTACTCGGGCAAGGTCGTTGAGGTCTTCGGCACTTCCGGTGGCATCATGACGAGCATGGATACCTCGGGCATCGTGACGCACCTTGAGTTCAAGATTCCGACGCGTGGCATCATGGGCCTTAAGAACCGCATCATGAACGTCACCCACGGCGAGGGCGTGTTCTACCACACCTTCCTGGAGTATGGCCCCTATGCCGGCGAGATCGGCAACCGCCAGAACGGCGCCATGATCTCCATGACCACCGAGAAGGCCGTTGCCTACGCTCTGGGTACGCTGCAGGAGCGCGGCCAGCTGTTCGTTGAGCCGGGCACCGAGTGCTACGAGGGCATGATCGTGGGCGAGCGCAGCAAGGCCGGCGACATGGTCGTCAACATCGCCCGTACCAAGAACCTGGGCAACCAGCGTTCCTCGACCTCCGATATCTCCGTCCAGCTGGTGCCGCCCCGCACCTTCTCGCTGGAGGAGGCGCTGGAGTACATCGCCGACGATGAGCTGGTGGAGATCACTCCCAAGAACATCCGCCTGCGCAAGCGTCTGCTCAACGCCACCGACCGCAAGAAGGCTGCCGTCCGCGCCGGCCAGGTCAACAAATAAGCGCTGGGCTTTATAGCGTCTAACAAGAAAGGGCGTCGACCGCAATGGTCGGCGCCCTTTTTGTGCACAGGGACTGAGCTGGTCTGCACCACCACAAAGGTGCCTGGCCCCTTTATGGTGGTTGGCGGCTAAGCGGTGGGGAGCCCTGGCGTGTTAGCTGGCTGCTGCGGTTTGAGGTGGGCGTTGCGCCAGATGATTTGGATGATGTAGCCGAGTGTAAAGACGAAGGCCACGCCGCTGATGAAGTCGCCTACGAGGGGGATTGCCGTAAGCGCGCCCGCGGCGATGCCACCTACGGCCGCCATGGCGTAGCGGTTTTGGCTGTGTCCGACCATGCGGGCGATCGCACACCCCGCAAAGGCACTCGATACCAACGCGATGCCGATAACGCCGCACAAGAGGGCTCCGGCAAGCGACAGACCAGCGATAGAGATAATCAACAGTAGGACGGCGGGGACGATAGCAATCGTGCTCAGAAGACCGCTCACCCACAGGGGCATGGGGCGCTGGTGGAGCATGCCGGCGGCGCTGGCGGTCGCGCGCGGAAAGACGAGCTCGAGCAGCAGAGCGACAAAGCAGGTCGAGAGTGCCGCGGCGACGATACCGCCGATGACATCGTTAACGGTGGAAGTATCCTCGTTCTCGGTGCGGTCGATCTTGAGCGCGCCGACCTCGGCTCCCGCGGCACGCTCGGGGTCCTCGGAGACGTGCGCGTTCACGGCGCCGGTGATGTGGGCGTTCTTGCCCAGGATGAGCTTGTCGGCCCAAACCTCGACATCGCCCTCGACGGCGCCATCGATGGTCACCGTGTTGCCCGCAAGCGCTGCCGACTTGGTAGAGCCGCGCAGGGCAACCGTCTCGCCTATCGCGTAAAAACAGTTGGCGGTGCTGTCGGAATTGAGCACAACGTGCTGACCGACGACCGTGACGCTGCCATCAACCGTGGTCTTGGCGATATCGATAGTGCGTGCCGCCAAGCGGACGGCGCCGCCCACCGTGCAGTCGCGGATAGAGAGGGTATCGCCCGCGGCGATGATATCGCGGTCAATGGACGCATCGTCCAAGTTGAGGGCCTGGCCGGCCCAGTACAGATCGCCTTCGACGCCGGACGGATTGGCGTCATTGTCAGTCGCAAGTACGTTGCCTGCGGTGTCCGTGCCAGCAAATGACGCCGTGGGAAGAGCGGTGAGCGCGAGCGCGATGAGCGCGAATAAGATCGTGATGCGGCCCCACGCTTTACGGCGTTGGGTCGACGGGAATTGATTACAGGGCATAGTGAATCCTTCGTCAGATGCTCGACATGCACCTAACAGGGTACCCAACGCGTGGGCGCTCTAAAAGAACCTCTCGGTTGCATTTCGAAGGATGAGCCCGCGCTACCTACTTTTTGCGATGCAAAAAGCGTGCGATGTCTTCTTCGGTGGGGCTTTTGATGTCAAAGCGCAGCGAGAGCCAGCGCAGACCCATGGTCACGACAACGCATACGATCAGCGCGGCGACATTGCTCATGATGCCGCTCATAACGAGACACACGTAGCTTGTCGATCCGGCGATGGCCGCGATGGCATAAAAGTTAGTGCGTTGGAAAATGCCCGGAACCACGCCCATAAAGCCGTCGCGCAGCATGCCGCCACCTACTGCGGTGAAGAAGCCCATCATGATGCAAACGACGGGCGCAAAACCGTAGACCAGTGCCTTGTCTGCGCCGGTTGCCGCATAGATGCCGACCGAGATGATGTCGAGCAAGGGGATGAGTTTTTCGGGCTTGTCGACGATTGCCGGGAAAATGTAGATGATGGCTGCCGTGGCGATGGAGAGCGGCAGCGCCATTGGCTGGTTGAGGATGTAGACGTTGCCCACCTGCAGCGTCATGTCGCGCAAGAGACCGCCGCCCAGACCGCAGACCACCGCGAGCGCGACCGCGCCCACCAGGTCGAGCTTGTGCTCGCGCGCAACCAACACACCCGAGATCGATGCAGCGACAACAGCGAACATCTCGAGCCAAAACGGAATAGCGACCATGGCATCCGAGGCATGTGAGGTAATGGTTATGGCGGCGACGACGGGCAAGATGGGGTCCTTTGGGTTGTGGGTTTAGACAATGCCCGTACATAGTACATGGTTGGCGGGCGTGGCGACCCTATTGCTCGGTAAACGGTCGGGACCGGGTATGGTCATAGGTTCCAAACATGTACATCAGCCTCCAAAGATGTCAAAAAATGTCGGTTTTGGAGGGTGATGTACATGTTTTGGTGTGGCGCGCTGGGATGACGCTACTCGGAAGGTGTGTCTTCGCCTTGCGCGCTCTTCCAGTTGCGGATAAGTGCCTTGCGCAGTTCGTTTTGCTTTCGCTGGTACTCGGCGTCCGTGCAGCGGGGCATACCGAGTGCTTCGCGAATATTGTTCATAGCGCGGTGAAAAGCAAGCTGACTTGCGAACTGTGCCGAGGTGAGCGTAACGATTCGATATCCCATTTGGGCGAGCACTGCTTCGCGCTCCGCATCTGCGCCCTTGCGTTCGGCCTCGTCGTGAAAGCCGCCCTTATATTCGATGCCGAGTTCCCTGCGCTTATAGGTGATGAGGGCATCGATTTTGAGCGTTCGAGCTTTGGTGCAATGCCAAAGGCGTTGGGGGATTTCGAGTGGCTTGTTGAGTTCGATACCTCGGATGCCAACGCCGCCTTCGTTCGTCGGGAGTGAAAGGACAATGGCCGATGCGGTCTCCATGGGCGAGGCTGAGTGGTCGTAGATATGCCTGAGCGCGAGTCTGGCGCGTGTGGCGCCAGGTTTGCTAGGGTGTCGATCGAGTAGCTCGACAATTTCGTCCTTGGAAGTGGTGGCTGATTGCTCGGTGTAAGGGTCAGAGGGATTGAGCCCCATGCAATAGTCGCCGCAAACTTCGTAACCATACTCGAGGTATTCGATTCTATCCATCCACTCGGCAGCAAGCACGAAGGTGAAGGCTTCGTCGGTGATAAAGATGCCGGACGTAAGTTCATCGATATGGTCGTAGGGTAGATTTTGGCCAAGAACGTGGCAATTAACGCCGTTGGCGCGAATTCGTTCGAAGGCAAATACAACAGAGATGTCGATGGTTTCAATCATGCTAGTGGGAATACCGCAGTCGGTAAGGGCCTGCTGGATGCGCGCGATGCGTTGCTGAGTGGAGAGGCCCCGCGCACCTATCTGGTAGTCGCGTTGTGCGACGGCTTGCACCAGGCCCCGTGGTGCACGATGGACAAGCCACGCCGTTTTATGCGAAATGAGAACAGGAGTATCCATAAGGGACCTCTCGCTTTGAGCCGACATGCAATCCTTATGTCCGCTGAAGTGAGGAAATATACCGAATGCCGACAAAACGGCCGATGGACTTCGCGCGCGATATACAAAGGTGTACATCAGCCTCCAAAGATGTCAAAAAATGTCGTTTTTGGAGGGTGATGTACATGTTTGAGATTTTGGGGCTGGGGTCGACCGCGATGGGGCGTGGCTGAATAGGAGGGATGTCCAAATTTTGAGCTTTGCTCAAAATTTATCCGGTCGGCTTACGCCGCCCGCGCTGCGCTAAAAACGCGCCACGGGCGCGTTTTCTTTACGCTCCGCGCCCTGGCGGGTTCGAATCCCTCCCCCTCCGCCGTATTTGCTTGTTAGGGACTCAAAACAAAAAAAGCCCCCATTCCTGGGAGCTTCCTCAATCTAAATGGCGGAGGAGGAGGGATTCGAACCCTCGTGACCTTATACGGGCCAAACGGTTTTCGAGACCGCCGCATTCAACCACTCTGCCACCCCTCCGCGTGGGGTAAAAACAAAGCAGGCTCGAAGGCCTGCTTTGGAATTAACTGGCGGAGAGTCAGGGATTTGAACCCTGGAGACGCTTTTGACGCCTACACGATTTCCAATCGTGCTCCTTCGGCCACTCGGACAACTCTCCGTTAAATGCGAAAGTCAGTATACACGAGGAATCGCAAAGTGCAAACAGAAAAGTTGGCATTTTTTAAAACGCTTGGCCGCGCTTGGCGTTGCAGTGGGGTTTGAGGTGCCAAAAAACGGCTTCCGACCAGCGTGGTTGATCAACTCAATTGTTCAAAAGGGGTATTCATAAGCGACTTGGCAATGAATTTAAAAATCTTTGGGTGGTGCTGTGGACCACTGGTATGCATTTTGCGACCACAGCCTTGTGCCCGTTGACCTGCGGCTTGGCTCAGCTTGTCCCCACGGCACCGTATCTTGTCCACAGATCTGTCAAGCTTTTGGTCGGCATTTGGTTGGAATGCGCATGAAACGTGGTGCGAGTATGGGCATATGTGGAGGTCATGAGGTTGTAGCTGCAAATTATTGCAGCCTAGGAGGTTGAAAGATATTATTACCAAGTCTTTTCCTGCTTCAGGCGCACCTTCACGACCTGAAGCCACATTTGCCCAGAGGAGGTGACAATATGAAGGCTTATGAACTGCTGTTCTTTGTTGACCCGTCGCTCGACCCCGAGACTCGTCTCGCTGTTATGAAGCGTATCGATACCACGATCGCTGAGGGCGCTGGCAAGGTCGACTCCGTTGACGAGTGGGGCAAGCGCAAGCTCGCCTACGAGATCAACGACCTCACCGATGGTGACTACACCCTCATCAACTTCCACGCAGATCCTACCCAGATCGCCGAGCTTGATCGCGTCCTGCGCATCACCGACGCTGTGGTCCGCCACATGATCGTCCGTCGCGACGACCAGGAGTAAGACTGTCGTTTTGGACTGGGCTTGTGCCCCAAGAGGAAGTAGTGAGTTATGAGCATCAATCGAGTGAACATCACCGGTAACCTCACCCGCGATCCCGAGCTGCGCGCCACCGCCGGCGGAACCCAGGTTCTGTCCTTTGGCGTCGCCGTGAACGATCGTCGCCGCAACGCGCAGACTGGCGAGTGGGAGGACTATCCCAACTTTGTCGACTGCACTATGTTCGGCACCCGCGCCGAGGCCGTGAGCCGTTTCCTGGCAAAGGGAAACAAGGTCGCGATCGAGGGCAAGCTGCGCTACAGCTCTTGGGAGCGCGACGGCCAGCGCCGGAGCAAGCTTGAGGTCATCGTCGATGAGATCGAGTTTATGAGCTCCCGTGGTGGCCAGGGTGGCTACGACCAGGGCGGTTACGCCCCCGCAGCTCCCGCGCCCGCAGCACGTCCTGCCGCGCCGGTGGCTACGCCGCCCGCGGTCGACGTCTACGATGAGGACATCCCGTTCTAAGGGTTGTTCACCTATTTTTGAGTGAGAGGCGGCTTCGGCTCGCCGAAGTTGCCAAACGAAAGGTATTTTGACATGGCTAATGATTATTCTGCACGTCAGCCGCGTCGTAAGTACTGCCAGTTCTGCAAGGAGAACACTGAGTTCATCGACTATAAGGACACTCAGCTTCTCCGTAAGTACATGACCGACCGTGGCAAGATCAAGCCCCGTCGCGTCACTGGCGCTTGCACGCAGCATCAGCATGACATCGCCAACGCCATCAAGCGCGCCCGCGAGATGGCTCTCCTGCCGTACACCGTCCCCGTGGTTTCCTCTCGTGGCAACCGCGACCGCGGCTAAGAAGGGAGACGCATCATGAAGGTTATTCTTCTCGATGAGATCAAGGGCAAGGGCGGCGAGGGTGACGTCGTAGAGGTCGCTCAGGGTTACGCTGAGAACTTCCTGTTCCCCAAGAAGCTCGCTGTTGCCGCCACCAAGGGCAACCTCAAGCAGCTTGACGAGCGTCGCAACAACATCGCCAAGCGCGAGGCCGTCCGTCTGGCTACCGCCAACGAGACCAAGGCTGCCTTCGAGGGCAAGCAGGTCACCGTTGACGTCAAGGTTGGCGACGAGGGCATCCTCTTTGGCTCCGTTACCGCCGCTATGATCGCTGACGCCATCAAGGCTCAGCTCGGTATGGACATCGACCGCAAGCGCGTCGAGCTCGGTAAGCCCATCAAGGTTGCCGGTGCCCACACCGTTGCCATCTCGCTGTACCGCGAGATCAAGGCCGAGGTTGTCGTTCTCGTCGGCGTTACCGCCGAGGAGCTCGCTGCCGAGGCTGAGGTCGAGGAGGCCGCTGAGGTCGCCGAGGCCGAGACCGCCGAGGTCGAGACTGAGGCTGCTGCCGAGTAGCATTTGCTGCAACGCAACAATCTTGTTCTAAGAAGGGCGCTCTGGGAAACCAGGGCGCCCTTTTGTTTTTTGCGCTGAGTGAGTGTCATAGTGAACGTCGCGTCGAAGTCCTGTGTACAGGACCGTTCATCCGTTTGGTTCGGTGATGATTGGCCGCGTGCGGCGCGTTTTGGGACCGTGGCTGATACTATGGATGCTCGCAAGCGATATGAATGAGGATGCTCATGGCATATGACGATAGGGAGACCGGGCTGACGGTTGAGGACCGCGGCTCAAAGTTGGGTCTTCCCCAAAACCAAGATGCAGAGGCCAATGTACTGGCCGCTATGCTGCTATCGCCCGAGGTGGTCGAAGAGGCCCAGGTCGAGCTGCAGCCCGATGACTTCTACCGGCCCATTCATAAGACCATCTATACCGCGATGGTCGATATGTACAACAGCCGCATTCCCATCGACTCCATCTCGCTGATCGATTACCTGCGAAGCATCAACAAGCTCGATGCCGTGGGTGGCGAAGCGTACATTTTGGAGTTGATGGGTCAGACCCTGTCGCTCGTGAACTGGCAGCACCATGCCGCCATCGTCCGTCGCGACTCGATGCTGCGCGAGCTGATCGGCGCCACCAACGAGATTAACGCGCTGGCCTATAACGCCCCCACCGACACCAAAGAGGTCGTGGAGCTGGCCGAGAGCAAGCTGCTCAAGGTTACGGCACGCGAGGTCAAGTCGAGCTACAAGACGCTGACCGAGTTTATGGTCGAGGCCTATAACGAGGCCGAGGAAGTGTGCCAGGCCGGTGGCCAGGCTGCGGGCGTGCCCACGGGCTTCCCGTCGCTCGACCGCATGCTCATGGGTTTTCGCGAGGGTCAGCTCATCATCATCGGCGCCCGTCCTGCCGTGGGTAAGACGTCGTTCGCTCTGAATCTGGCGCTCAACGCTGCCGCTGCCGGTTATACCGTCGGCTTCTTCTCTCTGGAGATGTCGGGCAAGGAAATTGCCCAGCGTCTGATTTGCGCCTACGCCATGATCTCGATCAGTGACTTCCGCATGGGTCGCATTAGCCCCGAGCAGTGGGCCAATATCAACGAGGCCACGCAGACCTTGTCCAAGCTCGATATTCTGATTGACGATACGCCCGGCACCACAGTGACCGAGATTCGCGCCAAGAGCCGCCGCATGCTCCATAACAAGGAGAAGGCAATCATCATCCTGGACTACCTGCAGCTGGTGAGTCCCCCACCGGGACGCCGCTCCGAGAGCCGTACCGTCGAGGTTTCGGAGATGTCGCGTGGTCTTAAGATCATGGCCAAGGAGCTCAAGATCCCGCTCATCGCGCTGTCACAGCTCTCGCGTCAGGTCGAATCCCGTACCGGCAAGCGCCCGCAGCTTTCCGACCTTCGTGAATCGGGCTCCATCGAGCAAGACGCCGATATCGTTATGTTCTTGGACCGCTCCGCCGACGAGGCCGAAGCCTCGCGCGACGATCGACCCGACGAGGGCGTTACGCGTATCGTCGTGGCCAAGAACCGTTCGGGCCCGATCGGCGACGTCGACCTGATGTTCCTGCCGGCATCTACCAAGTTCTATGAGCTTGATGGGGCACATGCCGAGGAGTAGGACAGGCGCCCGTTGCACGGGTATACTGGGAATGTTTTGTGCTTCTGCGTGCCGGCGTGGCGCGCAGACAGTCCATGAATGTAAGGAGTAAACATGCCGTCAACCGTTTTGGTCGGTGCCCAGTGGGGCGATGAGGGCAAGGGTAAGATTTGCGACCTGGTCGCCGGCGACTTCGATGCCGTCGTGCGCTACTCGGGAGGCAACAACGCCGGCCACACCATCGTCGTCAACGGCAAGAAGTACGGCCTGCACCAGGTGCCCTCCGGCATCATGTATTCCGACCACGTGTCGGTGATCGGTAACGGCTGCGTCGTCAACCCCAAGGTTGTCCTTGAGGAGATCGACATGTTCGAGGCCGACGGCATCACCACCAAGAACCTCAAGATTAGCGGCAACGCGCATGTCATCATGCCGTACCACATTGATCTGGATGGCGCCTTTGAGCAGAAGCTCGGCAAGAAGAACATCGGTACCACCAAGCGTGGCATCGGTCCGTGCTATCAGGACAAGATGGCCCGCATTGGCCTGCGCATGCAGGACATGCTGGATGAGGCGCTGTTCCGCGACAAGCTGGAGACCGCTCTCGCTCGCGTGAACCCCGAGCTCGAGCTCATCTACAACCTGCCCACCTACACCGTGGACCAGATTTGCGACGAGTACCTGCCGATGGCCGAGCGCCTGCGCCCCTACATCACCGAGACGAGTCTGCTGCTCAACAACATGATCGACGAGGGCAAGGACCTGCTGTTTGAGGGCGCCCAGGCGACGCTGCTCGACATCGACCACGGCACCTATCCGTACGTGACGTCTTCCAACTGCACCGCCGGCGGCGCCATTACCGGCTCCGGCGTGGGCATGAAGAACGTCGACCGCGTGCTGGGCGTCATGAAGGCCTATATCACCCGCGTCGGTTCGGGCCCCATGCCCACCGAGCTTTCCTATGAGTCCGAGGCCGGTCACACGCTGACCGAGGAGGGCTACGAGTACGGCGTGACCACCGGTCGCCGTCGTCGTTGCGGCTGGTTTGACGGCCCTATCGCCAACTATGCCTCGCGCGTCAACGGCCTCACCGACATCGCCCTGACCAAGCTCGACGTGCTTTCGGCCTTCGACACCATCAAGGTGTGCGTGGCCTACGACGTCGATGGCGAGCGCTACACGAGCGTGCCCGAGCATCAGGTGCGCTTTGAGCATGCCAAGCCCATCTACGAGGAGCTCCCTGGCTGGAAGTGCGACATCACCGGTTGCCGCAGCTTTGATGAGCTGCCGCAGGAGGCTCAGGACTACGTGGCGTTTATCGAGGATCTGGCACACACCCGCGTGACGTTCATCGGCGTTGGCGCCGGTCGCGAGCAGATCATCAACCGATTCTGGAAGTAATCGGCGTTATTTGGTTATTGCGATATACCCCTTTGCAGCCCAGATGGGCGGCCGAGGGGTATATTTGCTTGTAATGGGCCCGCGCGGAGCGGGCCGGTAATCCATAGAGGAGGCACCCTTGAAGGCGGACACTCAAACCATCGACATCCTGTTGTTGGGCAGCGGCGGCCGCGAGCATGCTCTGGCAGCCAAGCTCGCAGCATCACCGCGCGCCGGCAAGCTCTACATCGCGCCGGGTAACGGCGGCACCGCGAGCTGCGGCGAGAATGTGGTTCTCGACGATTGCGATCCTGCGGCCGTGGCGGCGTTTGCCCAGAGCCATGGATGCGGACTCGTGGTGATTGGCCCCGAGGCTCCGCTCGTGGCGGGCGTTGCAGACGCCGTCCGCGCGGCGGGCATCCCGTGCTTTGGCCCGGGTGCCGAGGGCGCCCAGATGGAGGGCTCTAAGCTGTTCTCCAAGCAGCTCATGGAGCGCGCCGGTATCCCGACGGCAGCCTACGGCTCGTTTACCGACGAGGCTTCGGCTCTCGCCTACGTGCGCGAGCAGGGCGCCCCGCTGGTCGTCAAGGCCGACGGCCTTGCCGCGGGCAAGGGCGTTATCGTGGCGACCGAACTTGAGCAGGCCGAGGAGGCCGTGCGCGAGTGCTTTGGCGGCACCTTTGGCGATGCCGGCAGCACCGTGGTTATCGAGGAGATGCTCGTTGGTCCCGAGTGCTCGCTGCTGGCCTTTACCGACGGCAAGACCGTGCGCCCCATGGCTACCTCGCAGGACCACAAGCGCGCGCTCGAGGGCGACAAGGGCCCCAACACCGGCGGCATGGGCGTCTACAGCCCAGTGCCCATCGTGACCGATGAGGAGCACGCCACGATGGTGAAGGTCATGGAGCAGACCGTGGCCGAGCTCGCTGCCGAGGGTATCGACTACCGCGGCTGCCTGTACGGCGGCTTTATGCTCACGCCTGCCGGGCCCAAGGTGCTGGAGTTCAATGCCCGCTTTGGCGACCCCGAGACGCAGGTCGTGCTGCCGCGCCTTAAGAACGACCTAGTCGAGGTCATGCTCGCCTGCGCCAACTGCGAGCTTGATCAGATTGAGCTCGACTGGCGCGACGAGTGGGCCGTGGCCGTTGTCCTGACGAGCGCGGGCTACCCCGGCAGCTACGAGAAGGGCAAGGTCATCACCGGTATCGCCGATGCCGAGGCCATGGAGAACGTGACCGTGTACCACGCGGGCACTGCCGTGGTGGACGGCCAGCTCGTGACCAATGGTGGCCGCGTGCTTGCCGTGACCGCTCTGGGCGACACGTTCGAGAACGCTCGCAACCTTGCCTACGAGGCCTGCGAGAAGATTGATTTTGAAGGCAAGACCCTGCGCCACGACATCGGCCTGCGCGCGCTGCGCGGCCGCGACGCCTGGGATGCCTAAAATCCGAGAGGAATGAGACGGATGGACGAGAAGAACGAAGAGCTCGTGGATGCGCAGATCGTTGAAGAGGACAGCCGCATGTATGGGCACGCCGAGGGCGAGCCTGGTGGCGAGGTCGCTGACGAGCCGGCGCTGGTGCTGGGCGACGACGACCCGCACGATGTCGAGCTGCACGAGAAGATTCTTTCGGAGGAGTGCGCCTGGAAGGGCAAGATCCTCGACGTCCACCGTCTTGAGGTTGAGCTGCCCAACGGTCGCCGCAGCGCCCGTGATATCGTTCGCCATCCGGGTGCGGCGGCCGTTGTGGCACTGACCGAGAGCGGCAAGATCGTACTGGTGCGTCAGTACCGCACCGCCATCGACCGCGTGACGGTCGAGATTCCCGCCGGCAAGCTCGATCCAGGCGAGGACCCGCTCGATTGCGCCAAGCGCGAACTGCATGAGGAGACGGGCTTTAGGGCCGGTCGTATTCGCTTTTTGACGTCGATTGTCACGTCCTGCGGTTTTTGCGATGAGATCATCCACATCTACTTGGCTACCAAGCTCGAGTTTGATGCGCCCAACCCCGATGATGACGAGTTTGTCAACGTGGACCTGGTGCCACTGCACGAGCTGATCGATGCCGTGCTCGACGGCAAGATCGAAGACGCCAAGACCGTCGTAGGCGCCTTGGCCTGCGATAGCATCGCGCATCGCCTTGGGGGCGCGGAGCTTTAACGAGCGGGGATGATCCCGCAGGTTTGTGTAAGTCAGCGAAAGTGCTCCATTTGAGACAAGGTGGCCTAAAAGAGGAGGGAAGCGTATGGATATACGCGACCGACGATTGAAGGCCAGATTGTCCAAATGGGGCACTTGCAGCGTCGAGACGAAACGCGGTTTGGTAAAACCGCGTAAGGTGATTATGTTTAAGAGGTTTCTTTCGTATTACGAGCCCCAGATGGGGCTTTTTGTTGCTGATACTGTTTGTGCTCTGGTGCTTGCCGCCATTGACCTGGCGTTCCCCATTATCCTGCGCAATTTGACCGGTGGGCTGTTTACTCAGGGTCAGGCTGCCATTATGCAGGCGCTCGGCATGATCGCGGTGGGCTTGGTGCTGATGTATGCCGTCCGCTGCGCTTGCCGCTACTTTGTGAGCTATTGGGGTCACGTGATGGGCGCGCGCATGGAGTCCAAGATGCGCGAGGACCTGTTTGACCAGTATGAGCGCTTTAGCTTTGCGTACTTCGACCGCAACAGCTCGGGTGACATGATGAGCCGCGTGGTCAACGACCTGTTCGATATCTGCGAGGCGGCGCACCACGTGCCCGAGTGGATCATCATCTGCGGCATCGAGATCATCGGCTCGTTTGTGATCCTCTTTACCATCGCCCCGGTGCTGGCACTCGCCATGGCCGTGGTGACGGCAGCGTTTGCGGTCATTATGTTTTGGCAGAATATGCGCATGCGCGAGGTCTTTAGCGATAACCGCAAAAAGATTAGCGGCATCAACGCGCAGCTGCAGGATTCGCTGGCGGGCATGCGTGTGGTCAAGAGCTTTGCCAATGAGCAGACCGAGCGCTCTAAGTTTCGCGCCTCGAACAATCGCTACCTTTCGTCCAAGGAGAACATGTATCACGCCATGGGCGTCTATACCGCGACGTATGGCCTGCTCTCGGGAGTGCTTTATGTGATCGTGGTGCTGCTGGGCGGTTGGCTCGTTGCCCAGGGTCAGCTGCAGGCGGTCGATATGGCAACCTTCGCACTCTACATTTCGCTGTTCTGCACGCCGCTCGAGACGCTCGTCAATTCGGCTGAGACGTATCAGAAAGCCATCGCCGGCTTTAAGCGCATGGATGAGGTGCTCTCGACTGTCCCCGATATTCAGGATAAGCCGGGTGCTGCGGATCTGCAGGTGACGGCTGGTGCTGTGGAGTACCGCGACGTGTGCTTTAGCTACGAGGATGTTGAATTGGGCGAGCGCGGCGCCGACGGACGCCCTGTTATCGACCACATGGACCTGTCCATCAAGCCCGGTCAGACCATCGCTTTGGTTGGCCCCTCGGGCGGCGGCAAATCGACGACTTGTTCGCTGTTGCCGCGCTTTTACGACGTTGCCGCCGGCTCCATTAGCATCGACGGCCAGGATGTGCGCGACGTGACGCAGCATAGTCTGCGCCGTGCCATCGGCCTGGTGCAGCAAGATGTGTACCTGTTTGATGGAACGATCGGCGAGAACATCGCCTACGGCAAGCCGGGCGCCACGGCAGAAGAGATCGCCGAAGCGGCCCGCCGCGCCAATATTGATACCTTTATCGAATCGCTTCCGCAAGGCTACGACACCGTGGTGGGCGAGCGCGGCAGCCGTCTTTCGGGTGGTCAAAAGCAGCGCGTCGCCATCGCGCGCGTTTTTCTCAAGAATCCCAAGATCCTTATTTTGGATGAGGCGACGAGTGCCCTGGATAACGAGAGCGAGGAAGCGGTGCAGGAGTCGCTCGAAGAGCTGGCACGCGGCCGTACCACGATCATCATCGCCCACCGTCTCTCGACTATTAAGCATGCTGACGAGATTGCGACCGTTGAGCATGGTCGCGTTGTGGAACGTGGCACGCACGAGGAGCTTCTCGCCCGTGGCGGCACCTATGCCCGTTACTATCGAATGCAGTTCGAAGGCGCGCGTGCGCACGAGCTCGACTGATTGATATGACAGGAAGATCATGGCTGATAAGAACCCTTTGACTCCGGAAGAAGTGACGGAGTTATTCTCCGAAATCGATGCATCCGGCGTCTTGGATCCTACGCTCGCCAAAAAGCGCACCGAGCGCATGCGCGAGAAAGAGGCCGCCGTCAAGCGCGGCGACAAGGCGACGCTGGCGCGGCTGCGCAGCGAGGATCGCGCGAGCCAGGCAAAACATATCGACCCGCTGTCCGAGGACGACCCTTCGGGCTCGCAGGTGAGCCATACCATTACGAAGACCGCCATGGCCGTGGTTATCGGCATTTTGGTGCTGATTGTGGGCATGCAGATTGGCTACGGCGTGATGCGACGTCTGAATACCGCGAACCTTTCCGAAAGTGTTTCGGTGGATACCGTTTCGACCGCGCTCAAGGGTGGACTTGAATGGGGCAATGGCTTTACGCAGTTCCCGCTCGATTTTACCGTCGACGAGGCAGATGAGCGCACGGGCACGGTTGAGGTGACGGTGCTGGACACGTCTTCTGCCAATGAACTCGAGCTGCTGTCCAACGGTCAGATTCAGGCGGCGGCGCTCGCAACCAACGCCCTGCTCAACGACAAGATCGACCGTGTGGTGTATAACGTTCACGCCTATATCGACGAGGACAGCAGGATCCAGCATGATTCCTTCTTTGGCATGTTTCCTGCTCAGGGGCACCAAAGCGCCATCCTGACGTTCGTTTGGACCAAGAGCTCGTCCAACGCCACGAGTATCGACTGGAAGATGCGCATCGTAAGCATGGACGACACCATTGCCGAGCGCATTCAAAAACAGGTCAACTCGGTTTCATCGCTGATCGAGGACCCGGTGGTGAGCCAGACCAAGATCACGGAGGAGCAGGCCGAGCGCGATCTTGAGCATCGTCTGCACGGTCGAGAGATCTTCCGCGGCGGAAAGCCCGATCGCACGCCGTCCGAGCTGCTGGAGCAGGACAAGCAAAAGTAGTCCGCAGCCACATAGAACGATGCCATCCCGCGTGAGCCGCAAGCCCACGCGGGATGATTTTTCTGGGACGGGGATTAAAAAATCATTCTGTCATGTATGCAGTTGGCGACAAAGCCCTGCTCTCAGAATAATTTTTTAATCCCCGTCCCAGAAAAATCATTATGCACAGGAAGTCATAATTATCATTTTGTAAACAATTCTATGTAATTAATGCCATGGGCGATGCTTGCGGTTAGAATACCGCGAGGCCTAACTACACACCTTTAAGCCGGTCCTGTGAGACCGGGAAGGAGAACTATGGCGAACAACCATATTGCGGGCGCTGCCGCCCGCACCGTCGCGCCCAGCGAGCTGTGCCAGCGTATGCTGGCTAAAACTAGCAAGGGCACCTGCGGTCCCTGCATCCTGTATCTTGAGGATGGGACCATTTTTTATGGCCGTGCATGCGGTGCCGAGGGTACCGCAACCGGCGAGGTCTGCTTTAACACGTCGCTCGAGGGCTACTTTGAGGTCATGACCGACCCGAGCTATGCCGGCCAAATCGTAACCATGACCTATCCGCAGATCGGCAACTACGGCATTGACGAGACCGATGTCCAGTCGGCCTTCCCCGGCGATACCGCTCGCCCCGCGAGCGCTCCCGCCATGCGCGGCATGGTCGTCCACGACATGTGCGCCACGCCTTCTAACTGGCGCTCGACCGTCAGCGTGCCGGAGTACCTGCGTGCACACGGCATCGTCGCTATCGAGGGCGTCGACACCCGCGCTCTCGTGCGCCACCTGCGCGACAACGGTTCCAAGATGGGCATAATCTCGACGGAGATCTTCGACGTCGACGAGCTTGCCGAGCGCCTGTCCGCCGCGCCTACGCTGGTCGGCGAGAACCTGGTCAAGACCGTGAGCTGCCCTGAGCCCCACGCTTTTGCCGTGAGCGACCTGCCCGCTACGCATGACTTTGCGCTTGCCCCTACCGCTCCTGCCCGCCACAAAGTGGTCGCCTACGACTGCGGTGTCAAGCGCGGCATCCTGGAGGGCCTGGTTCGTGCTGGCTGCAACCTCACCGTCGTGCCGTGGGATACACCCGCGCGTCAGGTGCTCGACATGAATCCCGATGGCGTCTTTTTGTCCAACGGCCCCGGCGACCCCGATGCCGTGGTGGAGACCTACGAGCAGGTGCAGCAGCTAATCGGCAAGGTGCCGGTTTTTGGCATCTGCCTTGGTCACCAGATGATCAGCCTGGCGTGCGGCGCCCAGATGGAAAAGCTCAAATTCGGTCACCGTGGTGGCAACCAGCCGGTTATGAATCTGGTCAGCCGCCGTGTGGAGATCACCGCGCAAAACCATGGCTTTGGCCTGTTGTTCCCCAGCTTGGGCAAGCTTGTCCCCGAGCTTTCGGGCGGCGAGACCGAGCACGCGGCCGATGGCGATCTGCGCGTCTGGGTGCGCCGCGGTATCGCGCCGGTCGTGATGAACGAGCGTTTCGGTCGCATTCGCCTGACGCACGTAAATCTCAATGATGGCACCGCCGAGGGCATCCAGCTGCTCGACGCGCCGTGCTTCTCGGTCCAGTACCATCCCGAGGCCTCACCCGGCCCCACCGATGCTCACTATCTCTTTACCGCCTTTACGCGACTCATGGACGGCGAGGAGAACTACCTGGACATCGATACCGCCAAGGACCGCCTTGCCGGCTGGAATTTCGCCGATAGTGGTTCCGCCGTTCTACCGAACGGCGGACCTGTCGACGCTGCGGCTGCATCTGGCACATCATCTTGCCGTTCTGCTTCGGACGCGCGGGCATAAGCCCAGCGCGCCCTCGCATCACGGCAACCTGATGCACCAGCTGCACCCTCGCTGACTTTTCCAAAACATTGAGTCAGCCTCTCTAGGAGGTTTTAAACATGCCTAAACGTACCGACATCAAGCGCATCCTCGTCATTGGCTCGGGCCCCATCGTCATTGGCCAGGCCTGCGAGTTCGATTACTCCGGCGCCCAGGCCTGCAAGGTGCTCAAGGAGGATGGCTTTGAGGTCATCCTGGTCAACTCCAACCCGGCGACCATCATGACCGACCCGGGCTTGGCCGACCGCACCTATGTCGAGCCCATCACCGCCGAGTTTATCGAGCGCGTAATCAAGAAAGAGCACCCGGACGCGCTGCTGCCCACGCTGGGCGGCCAGACCGGTCTGAACGCCGCCGTCGAGCTGGCGAAAGACGGTACGCTCGACAAGTACGGCGTCGAGATGATCGGCTGCGACCTGGCCGCCATCGAGCGCGGCGAGGACCGCAAGCTCTTTAACGAGGCCATGGCCGAGATTGGCCTGGAGGTCGCGCGCTCGGGCTATGCCTACAGCGTGGCCGACGCCGAGGCCATCGCCGAGCGCGTGGGCTATCCCTGCGTGCTGCGTCCGAGCTTTACCCTCGGTGGCGCCGGCGGCGGCATCGCGCACACCCACGAGGAGCTCGTCTCCATCGTGAGCCAGGGCCTTGAACTCTCGCCTGCCCACGAGGTGCTGGTCGAGGAGTCCATCGAGGGTTGGAAAGAGTACGAGATGGAGGTCATGCGTGACCACGCCGGCAACGGCATCATCGTGTGCTCCATCGAGAACCTCGACCCCATGGGCGTGCATACCGGCGACTCCATCACCGTGGCGCCGGCGCAGACCCTCTCCGACCTTGAGTATCAGCGCATGCGTGTCGCCTCGCTCGCCATCTTGGAGAAGATCGGCGTCGAGACCGGCGGCTCCAACGTGCAGTTTGCCGTGAACCCCCAGACCGGTCGCTTGATCGTCATCGAGATGAACCCGCGCGTGAGCCGTTCGTCCGCGCTGGCCTCCAAGGCCACGGGTTTCCCCATCGCTAAGGCCGCCGCGCGCCTGGCTGTGGGCTACACGCTCGACGAGATCGTCAACGACATCACCAAGGCCACGCCCGCCTGCTTTGAGCCCACGATCGACTACTGTGTGGTCAAGGTGCCACGCTTTGCCTTCGAGAAATTCAAGGGCACCGACCCCACGCTCACCACGCGCATGAAGGCCGTGGGCGAGATCATGGCGATCGGCCGCACCTTTGAGGAGGCCTTTGGTAAGGCCATGCGCTCGCTGGAGGATGGACACCAGGGCATTTGCGCTGGCGGCAAGGAGGGCGCCGATAAGCTGAGCGACGAGGAGCTCGCCCAGGCCGTGGGCACCCCGACTGAGCACCGCATCTTCTTTGTGGTCGAGGCCCTGCGCCGTGGCTGGGATGTTGCGCGCATCCACGCCATCTGCGGTATCGATCCGTGGTATCTCAACCGCATCAACGATATGGTGCGGGTCCAGGAGAGCGTTCGCGGCCTGCGCGTGGAGGACATTGACGCCGACGCGATGCGCCTGCTCAAGCAGTATGGCACGAGCGATGCCGAGATTGCCGCGCTGACCGGCTCGGATGAGCGTTTTGTTCGCGCTTACCGTAAGGGTCTGGGCGTGGTTCCCAGCATGAAGACGGTCGACACCTGCGCCGCCGAGTTCTCGAGTGCCACGGAATACCACTATAAGACCTACGAGAACATTTACCGCACGAGCCCGATCGCCAAGAAGTGCGTTGCCCCCGACGAGACCACGCCGGCAAGCAAGCCCAAGGCGATGATTCTGGGTGCCGGTCCCAACCGTATCGGCCAGGGTATCGAGTTTGACTACTGCTGCGTGCACGCGAGCTACGCACTGGCGGCCCGCGGCTTCGAGACCATCATGGTCAATTGCAACCCCGAGACCGTCTCGACCGACTACGACACGTCAGACCGCCTGTACTTTGAGCCGCTTACCTACGAGGACGTCATGGACGTTATCGACGTTGAGCGTCCCGACGGCGTCGTAGTGACGCTCGGCGGCCAGACCCCGCTTAAGCTGGCACGCATGCTCGAGGAGAGCGGCGTGAACATCATGGGTACCAAGCCCGACGCCATCGATTTTGCCGAGGACCGCGAGCGCTTCGCCGCTCTGCTCGACAAGCTGGGTATCATGTACCCGCCGGCGGGCCAGGCCACCTCGTTTGAGGAGGCCGAGGCCGTGGCCGCGCACATCGGCTACCCACTGCTGGTGCGTCCGAGCTACGTGCTGGGCGGCCGCGGCATGATGATCGCCTACGATGCCGAGCATCTGCGCGATTACATGGCCGAGGCCGCGCGCATTAGCCCCGACTACCCGGTGTACCTCGATCGCTTCCTGGAGGGTGCGATCGAGTCCGATGTCGACGCCCTGTGCGATGGCGAAGAGGTCTACATCGGCGGCATTCTGGAGCATATCGAGGAGGCCGGTATTCACTCCGGCGACTCTGCGACCTGCATTCCGCCGTTCAGCTTTAGCGAGAGCCTGCAGGCGAAGCTCCGCGAGACCACGCGCCGCATCGCGATGGCGCTGGGAGTCCGCGGCCTGGTTAACGTGCAGTACGCCATCAAGGGCGAGACCGTTTACGTGATCGAGGCCAACCCGCGCGCAAGCCGTACCGTCCCGTTTATCTCCAAGGCCACCGGTGTGCCGCTGGCCAAGTGCGCGGCGCGCATCATGGCGGGCGATTCCATCGCGAGCTTGGGCCTGCCGAGCGACGAGCGTCAGCTGGACTGGTTCTGCATGAAGGAAGCCGTTATGCCCTGGGGTCGTTTCCCGGGAGCCGACGTTATCCTGGGGCCCGAGATGAAGTCGACGGGCGAGGTCATGGGTATCGCCAAGAGCTATCCCGAGGCATACGCCAAGACGCAGCTGGCGATCGACTACAAGCTGCCCGACCCGAGCGCCGGCAAGGTGTTCATTAGCGTGTGCGACCGCGACAAGCGCCATATCCTTTCGGTCGCCCGTATCCTGCGCTATCTGGGCTTTGACATCTGCTCTACCGAGGGTACGGCACGCGTGCTGCGCGGCGGCAACGTGACCTGCGAGGTCGTGGAGAAGATTAGCGGCCCGCACGACGGCGAGCGTCCCAACATCGGCGACCTCATCGCCGATGGCAAGATTGCGGTGATCATCAATACGCCGTACGGTCCGGGCTCGCGTGGCGATGGCTACCTGCTACGTACCGAGGCCGTGCGTCGCGGCGTGACCTGCGTGACCGCGATGTCTGCCGCCAACACGTACGTGAGCGCCATCGAGGCGGTGCGCGAGGACCAGCAGGGTCACGGCAGTGCCAACGACATGGGCATGGACGTCATCGCCCTGCAGGACCTGCCGCAGTACACGGTGTAGTTGACCTGGCCGGCCGGGGCGGCAGCCGGACACTTTCTCTCGGAAACTGGGCTTCGCGAAGTTTTCCGAGAGAAAGGTCCGCCTCCCGCCCCGGCCTGCGGTGACTCGGTTGCACCGTGTGCTGCCGAAGGGGCTTTGCGCGATGACTAGGGCTGAATAAAAAGTGAGTGTGGGATCCGCCGTTCGTTCGAACGGCGGATTCCACGTTAATATTTCAGCCAACGTACGTCATGGCAATCCCCGGTAGGTCCCCGGGTGCCCCGCGGCGGACTGGGTTTATTGTCTGAGCGACTTTGCGAAGCAAGGGGAGCGAAGATAAAAACCCAGCCCGACGCGGGGCACCCGCAGACCGCAGGGACGGGAGCAGCTATACTACTCTCAGTAGTTAAGGGTCGCGGATCCGCCGCGTCGCCGCTCTCAACAGGAGGTCTTTGTTTATGGCAGGTCAGAAGCCGGTTGTCGGGATCATCATGGGCTCCAAGTCCGATCTGGGCGTTATGGAAGGTTGCACCGCCGAGCTCGAGGCGCTCGGCGTGCCCTATGAGCTCGTCATTGCGAGCGCACACCGCACGCCGGCGAAGGTCCATGAGTGGGCCTCGACTGCTTCCGATCGCGGTATCAAAGTGATTATTGCCGCCGCCGGCAAGGCCGCTCACCTGGGTGGTGTCGTGGCTGCCTTCACGCCGCTGCCGGTTATCGGCGTGCCTATGAAGACGAGTGACCTGGGCGGTATGGATTCGCTGCTGTCGATGGTGCAGATGCCTTCGGGTGTGCCTGTGGCCTGCGTTGCCATCAACGGCGCCAAGAACGCCGCCATCTACGCCACGCAGATTCTAGGCGCTTGCGACCCCGAGTACCGCAAGGTTATCGAGAAGATGAAGCAGGAGATGGCCGACGCCTAGGCGTTCCGCCGTTTCACCGCAGTATAAGGAGAGCCATGTCCGACTATCAGGGAAAACGATTCAAGGCTTCTCAGATTCCCGATCCGTCGAAGCCGGGTGCTGCCCATGCGGCACAGCAGGGTCGGACATCCTCTCCTCAGCAGCCGCGCGCGCCGCGCCCCGTGACGCCGGCGACGCATCGTCGACAGGACGCGCCAGCCGCATATCGACCTTCATCTTATAGCAACGCTAAGAAGCCGCCCCGGTCTTCATCGCATGCCGCGCCGTCGGATTACACCGAGCCGCCGCGCAAAAAGCGCCGCTCCATTATTCCCATTCTGCTCATCATCATCGGCATCGGCCTGATTGTCGCCGCCGCCGCTATCTTTATCAATGCTCAGATTGGCTATAAACAGGCAAGCGATTCGTACCAGAAAATCGAGAAGCAATATGTAAGCGATAAGGACGCCAGCGGCGTGCCGATTATCGACTTCGATGCACTTGCCCAGACAAATCCCGAGGTTGTGGGTTGGATTTACGCGCCGGGAACCAACATCAACTATCCCGTGGTGCAGACCAACAACAACTCCAAATACCTCAACACGCTGTTCGACGGCACCGCCAATGCGTCGGGTGCCATCTTCCTGGATAGCGACGACACCGCGCCGGGCATGGTGGATCAGCAGACCACGATTTACGGTCATCACATGAACGACGGTTCGATGTTCAACGTGATTTCGGATACGACCGATCAAGCGACGTTCGACAGCATGGACTACGTGTACTACATCACACGTGACGCGACGTATAAGCTGCGTCCGCTGGCGACCAAGGTGGTCGAGGACACGTATGCCAAGGCGCGCACGCCCAACTTTGAGGGCGATGACGGACTGAAGAATTATCTGTCCGAGATGCTCGACGGTGCCTCTGCCGTGGCGAGCGATGCCACCGATCGTGCCGCTTCGGCAACCAAGGTCGTAACGCTTGTGACCTGCCGTTCGCTGTCATTTAGCAATACGCGCGCCGTCATGGTGCTCACGCTGGTCGAGGAATAAAGTGTCCGGGCCCCGTCCCAAAAAGACTACCCTGGAAATCAAAAGGAGAAATGATGCTTGAGAACGGCAAATCGATGCCTTCGGTTGATGCTTGGCTGCGCGAAGCCAAGGCCGATGTTTCGGCGGCTGATTGTGGGATGTACCTGACACACAACGGCGTGGTGCGCGCGACGCCCAAGGCCGAAGTGCGCGGAGTCGAGACCGATGGCGTGGCGCCAGGCCACAAGGTGGGCGGCATGGTGTTTGGCTTCGATGCCGAAAAGGTGCAGGCCGCTATCGAGGCGACGCGCACGATGCCGGGTATCGGCTATGTGCGCGTGTGGCTGGCGAGCGGCGAGCTTACCGTGGGCGACGATATCATGCTCGTGCTCATTGGCGGAGACATTCGCCCGCATGTGGTCGATGCGCTGCAGTCGCTCGTCGGCACCATCAAGAACGAGTGCGTGAGCGAGGTCGAGCGCGAGGCGTAAGGCCTCGTCGGCAATCCGAGTCTGTCTATAGCGAAAGCCCGCCGGCAGTTCATGTAGATCTGCCAGCGGGCTTTGATGTGTTGGAGCTATTTTGCTCTGGCGTTTGCTACACGCGTGTGGCGTCCTTGGGGCTCATGGTCATACTCTGAAAACGGTTCTCCATATATTCGTTATCGAAATGCTTGTCATAGAACTGTGCGACGGGAATATTTCGAACGGTTCCGTTGACGCGCTGATACCAATAGTCGAGCGATTGCAACGTCATGACGCCGTCGATCAACATGACGGCGGTCAGGATGACGGTAGCAGAGTAGCGGCGTTTCCATGGAATCATATTGATGAGCTTAAGCAGGCGCGGCAGCAAGACCTTGATCCAGATGAGGCCACCCAGGCCCCACATGCAGGCAAACGGCGTGCATGTGCGTCCCCCGGTCAATACCGCGATGGGATCGGGCATGCCGAATAGCCTAATGTGTGAATAGCTCCACGACACCACGCCAAATGAGGTCTGCATAAACCAGCCTACAAACACCTCGAAAGCGCCGCCGATCAGGGCACTTACCAGGAAAATGATCAGAGGATTCTTTTTATAGAAGCGGTTGAGCGCCATGGTCATGAGCACCGCGCCAAATCCGTAGATGGGGCTAAAGGGGCCAAATAGCATACCGGCACGGTCCTGATAGACGCCGGGATCGACGACGACCATATGCCAGACTTCCTCGAGAATGAGACCTAACACGCTGCAGACGAAGAATACCCAGAACAGGTTGAAGTAGTTGAGCTTGATGTAGCCCTCGCCGGTTTCGTCGCGGCCGAGCATCCCCTCGGCGGCGGCATCGCGGTCGAGCATCTCTTGCAGACGGCGCTGCAGTTCGCGCTCCTGGCGTAGCGTGGGGTCGACGGTGGCCGACAGCGCAATGAGGATGACAAGCTGGACGGCGGGGCGCAGCAGGAAGGGTCCGATGCCCTGGAGCATCACGTCAACTAAAAGCTCCACGACGGTAAATGCGATGAGGACGTAAGACAGGCGGGCGGCATTGCGCCGCTGGTCCTTGATGAGGTCCAGGCCAAAGACGATCAAGATGATCGCGCTTGCAGCCGAGAGCATAATGCCGGCGACGATAAGGCCAACCGCGACCAGGGTGTTATCACCGAGCTTAGCGGCGGCGTTGCCGTTAATGAGTGCGGTGATGACCTGCCACATAAAGACGGCGACTGACGGGAGCGTGCCCACGCCAGATAGGGTGCACAGGACTGCGTAGACCTTGATGATAAGGGGGATCTTCTTGGCCTCCGTGGTGCTGCGGCCACTGGGGTCGAGTTGATTTCGATCCATACGCTACCTTTCTCGTCTTGTAGTAGCCTACAAGGATACGCCGACGACCGGCTAAAAGACAGGACGAACGTCCCAATTGCAACAATGTAGCCCCTAGCGCGGGCGAGACACGGCGCACGGGAAGTCTTCTAGGCCGTTGCCCCTGAGAGTGGACTACCCAATAAAATGTTTGGTCGCAAAACGGATAATAAGCTCGGTGGGCTTTTAAAAAGCGCTGCTCATACGCTGGGGAGCTTGTCTTGCCGTGCGTATAATAAGGCAGGTAACGCCAAATAACGAGGCTCTGAGGGGATGCCATGTCTCAAGAAACCATCCGCGCGGCCGAGCGTGCCACGGGACAGGTGACGACCATGTCGACGTACGATCCGGACTCCGACCAGCTGCATGAGGAATGCGGCGTTTTTGGTGTGTGGGCGCCCGATCGCGACGTGGCTCGACTGACGTACTTTGGCCTGCGTGCACTGCAGCACCGCGGCCAGGAATCGGCGGGAATCGCCGTGGGCGACGGCGGCACGGTTATGGTTCGCAAGGACCTGGGCCTGCTCGACCGCGTGTTCTCCAACGCGGACCTGTCGACGCTCTCCGGCCAACTGGCCGTGGGTCACGTGCGCTACGGCACTGCCGGCGCCAAGAGCTGGGAAGCCTCTCAGCCGCACCTCTCTACCATCAATAGCGTCATCATCGCGCTTGCCCACAACGGCACCCTGGTCAACACCGACGAGCTGCGCCGCCAGCTGATTGAGCTGGGCGTGCCGTTCCTCTCCAATTCGGATTCCGAGGTCGCGACCAAGCTCATCGGCTACTTTACTCAGCGTACAGGCCATCTGCGCGAGGGCATTCGCAAGACCATGGAGCTCGTGCGCGGCGGCTACGCCATGACGCTCATCAACGAGCAGGCGCTCTACGCATTCCGCGATCCGCACGGCATTCGCCCACTCGTGCTGGGCAAGCTCGTGGACGAGGGCCTGGACCAGGCCGATGCCGCATCCGTTTCGCAGCTGCCGTCGCAGGACGGCGCCGCGACGGTCGACGCCACCACCCATGTCACGCGTGCCGGCGGCTGGGTCGTTGCCTCCGAGACTTGTGCGCTCGACATTGTGGGCGCCGAGTACGTCCGCGACGTCCGTCCCGGTGAGATTTTGCGCATCAGCGCCGAGGGCCTTGTGTCCGAGCAGGGCGTGCCTGCCGCCGAAGAGCCTGCTAACTGCATCTTTGAGCAGGTCTACTTCGCTCGCCCCGACTCCATCATGAACGGCAAGAGCGTCTATGCCTGCCGTTATGACATGGGTCGTCAGCTGGCACATGAGGAGCCCGTCGAGGCCGACCTGGTCATCGGCGTGCCCGACTCCGGCCTGCCGCCCGCGGAGGGGTATTCGCACGAGAGCGGTATTCCCTTTGGCGAGGGCCTCATCAAGAACCGCTACGTGGGCCGTACGTTTATCGAGCCTACGCAGGAGCTGCGTGCCATGCGCGTGCGTATGAAGCTCAACCCGCTGCGCGACAACATCGAGGGCAAGCGCCTGGTCGTCATCGACGACTCCATCGTGCGCGGCACCACCATGGTGCAGCTCGTCAAGATGCTGCGCAACGCCGGCGCCAAGGAGATTCATATCCGTATCAACTCGCCCGAGGTCATCTGGCCGTGCTTCTACGGTATCGATACCGACGTGCAGTCGCAGCTTATCAGCGCCAACAAGACGGTCGACGAGATTTGCGAGTATATCGGCGCCGATTCGCTGGCTTTCCTTTCGGTCGAGGGCCTGCTGAAGGTCATGCCCAAGGGCGGTTACTGCGATGCGTGCTTTACCGGACGCTACCCCGTGGCGATTCCCGAGAGCTTTGGCCGCGACAAGTTCATGGAGGGCTTTAAGCCCCGCAACCTGGATAAGCCGCTGCACTTTGACGACGACGCCGTGGTCGAGAAATACGATGACCGCAGCTGGGAAGAGAAGCACGGCGAGGCTTAAAACCTGCCATTTGGGGACAGGCTTATTTTGGTAGGTTTTACCTGCTGTTTTGTTGATTGAGCGGCGCGCGTTGCCAGAATGCGCGCCGAAATGAACGCAACTATGAGCACCGTTTGGCGCCCGGGCGGCGGACGGTAGTGGGAGAGGAAGGCTCAGATGAGCGACAGCAAGCATGTGACGTATGAGGATGCCGGCGTCGATACCGCCGAGGGCGGTCGCGCCGTCGACGCTATTAAGCAAATGGTTAAGGACACCAACCGCCCCGAGGTCATCGGCGGTATCGGTGGCTTTGGTGGCCTGTTCTCGGCCGCCGCACTTAAGGATATGGAAGACCCGATCCTGATCAGCGGTACCGACGGCGTAGGCACCAAGCTCGTGCTCGCCCAGATCATGGACCGTCACGAGACGGTGGGCCAGGACCTGGTCGCCATGTGCGTTAACGACATTTTGGCTTCGGGCGCCGAGCCGCTGTTCTTCCTGGACTACGTTGCCATCGGCCACATTGAGGCCGAGCACATGGCAAAGATCATCAAGGGCGTGGCCGATGGCTGCAAGCTCGCGGGCTGCGCGCTCGTGGGCGGCGAGATGGCCGAGCATCCCGGCGTCATGGCTCCTGCCGACTACGACCTCGCCGGATTTACCGTGGGCGTCGTCGACCGTCCCAAGATGCTCGACCCCGCGAACGTCCGCCCCGGCGATGTCATCCTGGGCCTGCCCTCCACCGGCGTGCATTCCAACGGCTACTCGCTCGTGCGTAAGGTCATCGGTGTTGACGGCATCAAGCCGGGCACGCCCGAGGCCGCCGCTAAGGCCGAGGAGCTGAGCCGTCCGCTCGAGGAGCTCGGCGGTGCTTCGCTGGCCGACGCCCTGCTGGCCCCCACGCGCATCTACGTCAAGCCGATTCTTGAGCTGCTGCGCGGTGGCACTCCGGTGCACGCGATTGCCCACATCACCGGCGGCGGTATCACCGAGAACCTCAACCGCGCGCTTGCCGACGACGTCGACGCCGTGGTCACCCGTAACGGTGCCGAGATGGGCTGGGACGTTCCGCCCGTCATCACCTACGTGTCGCGCCAGGCCGAGCTCGCGCCCAACGAGGCATGCAAGACTTTCAACATGGGCGTCGGCCTGTGCCTGATCGTCGCCCCCGAGGACGAGGCCGCGGTGACCGAGGCTCTGGTCGCGCTAGGCGAGAAGCCGTTCCGCGTGGGCGAGTGCGTCGAGGGTTCCGGTAAGGTCGTGTACTCCGATGAGCGCTAACGAGCAGATGGCTGCCGCCGAGGGCCTGGACTTTGTGCCCTACACCCGTCCGACCGGCACCGATACAGCCGAGCCGCTCAAGATCGGCGTGCTTATCAGCGGCTCCGGCACCAACCTGCAGGCGCTGATCGACCTGATCGCCGCGGATAAGCTCAATGCCTCGATTGAGCTCGTGGTGTCGAGCCGTCCTTCGGCCAAGGGTCTGCAGCGTGCGGAGCGTGCGGGCATTCAGACGTTGACCCTTTCCAAGGATGTCTATGCCGACCCCATCGCCGCCGACGAGATCATCGCGCACGAGCTGCTCGAGCGTGGCTGCGAATATGTGGTCATGGCTGGCTACATGCGCATGGTACACACGCCACTGCTGGCGGCGTTTCCCAACCGCGTGGTCAATTTGCATCCGGCGCTGCTGCCGAGCTTTACCGGCGCGCATGCGATCGATGATGCCTTTGCGCGTGGCGTCAAGGTAACTGGCGTGACTGTACATTTTGCCAACGAAATCTACGACAATGGCCCCATCATCGCCCAGCGCGCGCTGGCTGTCGAGGAAGATTGGGATGTCGATACGCTCGAGGAGCACATTCACGCTATTGAGCACGTGCTGTATCCCGAGGTCGTCCAGATGCTCGCCGACGGCCGCGTCCACGTGCTGGAGAGCGGCAAGGTCGCAATTGATGCGCCCCGCGGCTAGCGGTGCACAGTACAATTTAGTTGAGTGGTCAGGGTGGTCATTGGCGCCAAGGCGCGCCTGACCACCTTTTGTTTTTGGTGGTTACCTGCGACGTTCTTGAATGACCTGTCGTTTAAGAACGTCGCAGGTGACTAGGTGAGAGAGGTGAGCGCATGGCGGATAACGAAGCACTGTTTACGCCTGAGCTGGTGTTTTTTGATTGGGAGTGCGCGACACCGGATGAGGTGTTTGCGCGGCTCGAGGACGAGCTTGCACCTCGCGGCTACATTGCGCCCGGTTGGCTCGATGCCGTCCGCACGCGCGAGAATGCCTATCCCACGGGTCTTGCCATGCCGGCGGCCAACATCGCCATCCCGCATACCGATCCGGGGTTTGTGGCTAAGCCCTATATCGCGGTGGTAAAGCCCGCGGCGCCCGTGGTGTTCAGCGCAATGGCGGGCATGGGTGCCCCCGTGCCGGCGCAGATCATCATCAATCTGGGCATCGCCGAGCCGGGCGGCCAGGTCGAGGCTCTGCAATCGCTCATGAATATCTTTATGGATGCCGACGCCGCGGCCGATGTACTCGGCCAGACCACGTCGCAGGGCATGGTCGACGCCATTCGCCGCCACTTCTAAAGCCGGCACTTGGGGACTGTCCTTAACTGCCAGCACAAAAGGAACGTCCCTAACTGCCAACTGCCAGAGCTGTCCCCTTTGCACCAAAATGGTGCAAATTAACCTGTCCCCCATGTGCCAGGTGTGTCGCGGGGGCCGCGTTGTGACACAATGGCGTTTGTTCGATTCGTGATGCGAAAGGCCAACTATGGCAAACAAGAAAAAGAACTCCGAGGCCGCGCCGACGCCCGAGCAGCAGGCTCGCGCTGCCTCCAGCTCTCGTAAGAAGCAGCGCAAGACGTACGTGTCTAAGACCGTCAAGATTGTCCTGGTGGTCATCGGCGTGCTGGCGATGCTGCTCTCCGTCTCGGCCATGGCGTGCTCCGGCCTGATGTCGCAGACCGAAAGCGCCAGCTCGGGCTACAAACTCACCGGCGGTGTGGCTGCCACTATCAACGGCACCAACCTCACTGAGGACACCGTGACCAAGCAGATCATGAGCATGCGCACGTCCTACGGCTACACCAAGGACAAGGACTGGGCACAGTACCTGGTCGACAACGACCTCACACCCAAGAAGTACCGCAAGCAGCTCATCGACTCCTACACGCAGCAGATTCTGCTTCAGCAGGCGCAGAAGGAAAACGGCGTGACGGTGTCGGACGAGGAGGTCGAGAAGGCATGGAAGGACGCGTGCAAGAGCGCGGGCGGTGCTAAGACCTTTAAGAAGACCCTTAAGACCTACGGCTATACCGAGGACACCTACAAGGACTCGCTCAAGGAGAGCCTGGCACAGCAAAAGCTCAAGGATGCCGTGGCGCCCACCAGCAAGCCCAAGGACAGCGAGATCGTCGATTACATCAACGAGAACCTGTCTAACTACAACGATGCCCGCCGCTCGTCGAATATCCTGATCAAGGTTGATTCCGACGCATCCGACGAGGACAAGGCCGCCGCCAAGGCCAAGGCGCAGGAGTGCCTGGACAAGATTAACTCCGGCGAGCTGAGCTTTGAGGACGCCGTGGAGCAGTACTCCGACGATACCGGCTCCAAGGAGAAGAAGGGCGATGTGGGTTGGGATAAGCTCACTACCTTCGTCGACAGCTACCAGACGGCGCTCGAGGGGCTCAACAAGGGCGATGTGAGCGACGTGGTCGAGTCGACGTACGGTTACCATGTCATCAAATGCACCGACTACTTCCATGTCGATAATCAGGTCGATGACATTAAGCAGGTGCCCAAGGACATTAAGAAGTACGTCTCCAACGTGGTGAAGACGCAGGCGGCAAGCACCGCGTACAGCGAGTGGCTGGAGCAGTACAAGAAGGACGCCGACATCACCGTTAACCCCATGCCCAAAGACGTGCCGTACAACGTCAGCCTGAAGGGCGTCACCAAGAGTTCGACCGACGATTCGTCGACGACTGAGTAATCATGGGGCGGCGCTCGCTCGAGTGTCGCCCACACTATTGAGGAGGATTTGCAGATGACCAACGAAGAGCTGCAGCAGGAAATGATCGCCGCCATGAAGGCCAAGGATAAGGTTCGCCTGTCCATCATTCGCCAGGTCAAGGCCGAGGTGAAGAATATCGAGGTTAACGAGCGCCGCGACGTGACCGAGGAAGACGTCAACAGCATGATCAAGCGTCTGATTAAGCAGACGAGCGAGACGCTGGAGATGTCCATTAAGGCCGGTACCGACCAGGAGCGTACCGACAACCTGACCGAGCAGGTCAAGATTCTGGAGAGCCTGCTGCCCGCGCAGGTTTCGGGTGAGGAGCTCGAGGCTCTGATCGAGCAGGTCATCGCCGAGCTGGGCGCCACGTCCAAGAAGCAGATGGGCCAGGTCATGGGAGCACTCGGCAAGGCCACCGGTGGCAATTTCGATAAGCCTGCCGCGGCAAAGATCGTCGGCGCCAAACTTGCGTAATTTGTTACGCGGTTTTACCAAACCGCGTAGCGGCTCGACGCTGCAAACCCGTACACGCGGCAATCTGACGTTCAATTTCAAGGGCGCGACCATAAGGTCTGCGCCCTTTTCATTTCACGTCACCTTGCTCGCGTGTACGGGTTTTCGCTGACTTATGCTCAACAAGGGCGGTTGTATTATTTTCGGCGCTCATTGGGGACAGACTTAAATGAGTACCCAATGAGCGGGTGCTCATTTAAGTCTGTCCCCAATGAGTGGGTGGAAGGTTGCGGGTTCTTTACGGGAATGTAGTGTGGGCTGCGGAAACGTGGTTCTTTCCGTACAATAGTGCAACTCGTGTAAACGCAGGGAAGGGACATTCATGGCAGACATGATCGAGATCAAGCATCTCAACAAGTACTTTGGCGACCTGCATGTGCTCAAAGATATCAATCTCACCGTTAAGCGCGGCGAGAAGCTCGTAATGATCGGGCCTTCCGGCTCGGGTAAGTCGACGCTCATCCGTTGCGTTGATTATCTGGAGGAGCCCACGTCGGGCGAGGTCGTCATCGACGGTACGCCGCTCACCAAGAAGAATCACCTGGAGATGGCTCGCAAGTATAGTTCCATGGTGTTTCAGCAGTTCAACCTGTATCCCAACATGACGGTGCTCGGCAACCTGACGCTCGCGCCCATCAAGCTGCAAAAGAAGAGCAAGGAGGAGGCGACCGAGATCGCCATCGCCGCACTCAAGCGCGTCGGCATGGCTCATAAGGCCGGCGAGTATCCGCAGAATCTCTCGGGTGGTCAGCAACAGCGCATCGCCATCGCCCGTGCTCTGTGCACCAAGCAGCCCATCATCCTGTTTGACGAGCCGACCTCGGCGCTCGACCCCGAGATGGTCCAGGAGGTTCTGGACGTTATGATTGAGCTCGCGCAGGAGGACATCACCATGATCTGCGTGACGCACGAGATGGGCTTTGCGCGCCAGGTGGCCGACCGCGTCATCTTTATGGAGGACGGCCGCATTCTGGAGGAGGGCACGCCCGAGCACTTCTTCGATAACCCCGAGAACCCGCGCTGCCGCGAGTTTCTGTCCAAGATTTTGCACTAGGCGCGGTGATGGACATGACGGATATGACGAGGGCGGCCGTGTCGCGCCGTCACTTTTTGCAGCTGGCGGGCGCCGGTATGCTTGCGCTGACGGGGACCGCGCTTACCGGTTGCGGCACCTCCACCAGCGGCGAGGGCTCCGACAAGGGGTCCAAGCTTGCGGCCATCAAGTCGCGTGGCCATCTGAATGCCGGCGTTAAGAAGGATGTTCCCGGCTATGGCTATTACGACACCGCCAAGGGCCGCTTTGAGGGTATGGAAGTCGATTTGTGCTACCAGATCGCCGCTGCCGTCTTTGGCGTGAGCTACAAGGAGGCCCGCGCCCAGGAGCTTGTCGAGTTTACCGACGTAACGCCCAAGACGCGCGGCCCGCTGATCGATAACGGCCAGCTTGACGTGGTCGCGGCGACCTACACCATCACCGACGAGCGCAAGAAGAGCTGGGATTTCTCGACGCCGTACCGCACCGACTACGTGGGACTCATGGTCAAGAAGCGTTCGGGTTTTACCTCGATTGAGGACCTGGACGGCAAGGTCATTGGCGTGAGCCAGGGTGCTACCACGCAGGGCCTGATCGAGCAGATGATCAAGGACAACGGCTTTAGCTGCAAGCCCGAGTTTAGGGCCTTTAGCGGCTATCCCATCATCAAGAGTTCGCTCGACGCCGGCAATATCGACGTCTTTGCCATGGACCGCTCCACGCTGGCCGGTTACATGAACGAGACCGTTGAGCTGCTGCAGCCCGAGGTCAAGTTTGGCGAGCAGGGCTACGGCGTGGCGACCAAGAAGGGCTGCGACCTTTCGGCCGTGGTCGATCAGGTGATTTGCGATCGCCTGGCCGATGGCTGGCTCGACCAAGAGGTCAAGACCTGGGGTCTTGTATAGGCACATCGTCCAAGGAAGGAATCAAATGCTCGAAGGATTATTTGACGCCGACCGTTGGTCGACGACATTTCAAAACATGGGGCCCTTCTGGGAGGGCTTCGGCGTGACGCTGCAGGTGGTCGTTGCCGGTCTGCTGCTGTCGCTGGTGCTGGGCACGCTGCTGGGCGTGTTCTCTACCACTCGCTCGCGCGTGCTGCGCGCCATAAGCCGCGTGTACGTGGAGTTTTACCAGAACACCCCGTTGCCCGTACAGGTGCTCTTTATGTACATGGCCGGTCCGCAGTTTTTGCAAGCCATAACCGGTGCCGACCAGCCGGTGCGCATCGCGCCGTTCGTGCTGGGCTTCTTGGGCGTGGGCCTGTATCACGCGGCCTACATCTCGGAGGTCATCCGCACTGGTATCGAGGCGGTTCCGCGCGGTCAGATGGAGGCGGCCCAGAGCCAGGGCTTTACCCGTGCGCAGGCGTACTGGTACATCGTGCTGCCCCAGACGTTCAAGATCATTCTGCCGCCGCTGTGTAACCAGGCGCTCAACCTGGTCAAGAACACGTCGGTGCTGGCGCTCGTGGCCGGCGGCGACCTTATGTACCGTTCCGACAACTTTGTGAGTCTGTACGGTTACCTGCAGGGATACATCGTCTGCTGCCTTATGTACTTCATCATCTGCTTTCCGCTCGCCATGCTGGTGCAGTGGCTCGAGCGCCGCTCCAAGGAGCGTCCGCGCGGTGTGAGCCTGGCCGAGCTGGGGCTCGACAACGTAGAGGAGGCCTAGCGCATGGAAATCTTCAACGCGACCAACCTGCTCTACATTTGGGGCGGCTTTGTTAAGACGATCGAGATCTCGGCGCTGTCGATCTTTTTCTCGCTCATCTTTGGCACGGTGCTGGCGCTCGTTAAAAGCTACGCGCCCCGCCCGTTCCGTATTTTGGTGAGCGCCTATATCGAGTTGTTCCGCTGCACGCCAAACCTGCTGTGGATCCTGTTTATCTACTTTACGGTACAGGGTTTGGACATTGTGATTTCGACCATCGCCTTTACGCTGTTTACCAGCGCTGTTATGGCCGAGATTGTGCGCGGCGGCCTCAACTCGATTCCGCGCGGCCAGTTTGAGGCGGCGCAGAGCCAGGGCTTCGGCTTCTTTGCCACCATGCGCTACATCATTCTGCCGCAGACATTTAAGACGATCATTCCGGCGCTGTTTAGCCAGTGCACGACCGTCATCAAGGACAGCTCGTATCTTTCGGGCATTAACGTGGCCGAGCTCATGTACACGGCAAACGTCGTGATGGCCCACGCGATTGATCTGTCGCAGGTGCTTATGCTCTACGGCCTGGTGTTTGCGATGTACTTTGTGCTCAACTTTGGTATCTCGCTGCTGGTTCGCGCATATCAGAGGCGAATGGTGGCAGCGTAGAATGTGGCAAAGGGACAGCCCCTTTGCCACATAGAGAAAGGAATCGCGATGAGCGATCTGGAGAACAAGAAGAATCCTGTGGTCATTACCATCGCGCGCGACTTTGGCGCCGAGGGCCACGAGATTGGTCGCATGCTTGCCGACGAGTTGGGGATTCCGCTGTACGACAACGAGCTGCTGGTGCGCGCGTCTCTGCGCGCGGGCGAGTCGCTCGATAAGATGGCCGCCTATGACGAACGTCTGGCCGTGGAGAACATGGCGTTCCTGCCCGACCGCTACGATGCACGCTCGTACTCGGACAAGTTGTTCCAAAAGATGAGCCAGGTGATTTTGGACCTGGGCGAGACCGAGAGCTGCATTATCGAAGGCCGTCTGTCCGATTACCTGCTGCGCAACAACCCCAATCACATTGCCGTGCTGGTGACCGCACCCTTTGAGGATCGCGTCGAGATCGTGCGCAAGAAGCGTGGCCTTAACAAAAAGAAGGGCGCCAAGCTGGTCAAGCAGCAGCAGAAGGCGCGCGAGGCGTTCTACAAGCGCTATAGCGCCGGCAAGTGGAAGATGACGAGCGGCAAAGACATCGTCGTCAACCGCGCCAAGCTGGGCCGCGAAGGCTGCAAAGACGTTATCGCCGCTGCCTACCGCTACAAAGTCGCCCAGCTCGAAGGCTAACCGACCAAAACCACCACAAAGGGAACAGGCACCTTTGTGGTGGTTTTTGTTTTAGGCGGAGGGGAAGGCCTTGGTGAGACCGGCGCGCGTCTGCGTGTCGGTCTTTTGGTAGATAGAGCTCAGGTGGCGCTGCACCATGCGCATCGAGATACCGAGCTCCTCGGCGACCTGCTTGAGCGGGCGTTCATCCTGGGTCACGGCTATGAGCACGTCGACTTCGCGCGGGGTGAGAGCGTGGTTGGCGATGAAGGCCTGGCGTTGCTCCTCGATGGTGGGGGCGGCGAGTGCTTCTTCTGCCAGCTGCTCGCGCTCGCGCTCCTGCTCGGTTTGGGGCAGGCGGAACAGGCCCGCGGCTACAAACGCCACACTCGCCGCCACAAGCAGCATGAGCGCACCGATCATGATGAGGGCAACGTTGCCCGAGATCACGAGGGCAAGCGAGATGCCCGATGTAGTGAATGCACATACATTGTTGGCGGCGCGCCCCATGCCGGCCCAGAGGGCGGGTGCATGCATGCGCGGTGCCAGCTGTGTAAAGGTGGCGGTAAAGAACGTGACAAAAAAGCCCGAGCTCAGGTAAAAGACGACAAGGCCTAGGTTGGGATCGGCGCCGGCCTCCACGGCCAGGATGGAAATGGTCGAGAGCACGGCGATGCCGAGCATGACAAGCCCCATGTAGCGGCGCTCGGCAAGGTCAAAGATAAGACCGGCGGCAAGGCCGCTTGCCGCCAAAAAGAGGCGCGGCCAAGTCTGCACGGCAATGGTGCCGTGGGCGTTGGAGAGTGTGACCACGTTGTCGAGGGTGGAGAACAGACAGGCAAGAATCATGACGAGCGCGATGCTCCAGCATGCCTGTTTGGCGAGGGCATGAGAGGACTCAGCAAAGGGATTGATGGCGGGGCTGGAGCTCTCGGCAGCCTTTAGGGGAACGACGCTGAGGGCGGATATGGCGATAGTCGCTATGCCAAGGACGATGAGCTCTGCGATACCGCCGCAATTGAGCAGGTTGACGGCGAACTGCATCAGGATGCCCGCGGCATATGCCGCTCCCGCACCGGTGGCGAGCTTGGGATCGTCTTGAAACGCCAGTGAAAAGGCGTAGTGCGTAGCGGCGCCCAACAGGCCGAGTCCGAGGAATGCGAGGCAGCCCAGAATCTCGAGGGCAAGCGAACCCGTGGGGGACTGGATCTGGGTCAATCCCAGGATGGCGATGGGAACGGCGGCGCTGACAACTGCCTGGGGCTGGCCTTTGCGTTGGGCGAGACCGAGCAGTGGTGCATATCCGATAAAGCCGATGACGCTGGCGCCAAGGATAAAGCCCTGTGCGATCACAACGCGTTCGGCACCGGCGAGCAGCCCGACGTTGACGTCGAAGCGAAACTCGGCGGCAAGGAAGGCGAAGGTGAAGAGCGCGAGTGCCAGAAGCGCGTTGATTTTAGACCTGCTCAGGTTCAAGGACGGTCCTTTGGGTGGACGAATAATCGTGTCCTCGATTGTAGCGTTCCCGGGACGAGTGTGGCGATGGCGAAATCATATTGAATTAAACCGCAGGTAGAGGCCTAGGTTCACATCTACGAACCTAGGCATACGGAGTCATTTGGCACATCTTGGTGGTACAGAACCACCGCAAAGGGGACAGGCACCTTTGTGGTGGTATGTCCCTACGACCAAGGAGGCCGTTATGAACGTAAGCCACTTTGACAAGCAAGCTCAACGTGAGTCCACCTGCTCGCTGGCTCACGGTACCTGGCGTTGTGTGGGTGCCAAAATAGCTTGCGCCGGCGCGTGTGCGCTTATGGTCGGTCAGTTGCTGCTGCCGAGCGTGGCGCTGGCGACGGAATGCGCCGATCCCGCCGCCGGGACGGATGAGGTTGTCGCGGTTCCGGTGACGCCGGCGGTTGCGGAGGATACGGCGGCTCCGGCGCCGGTACCGGTGGCTCCGGCTGCGCCGATGACTGACGCGGCTCCGGCGGCACCGTCCACGGCAGAAGCTCAGCAAGATCAGCAGGACGCACCGGCGGCAACGGTGAACGATACGGTTGCTGTCAACCAAGATGGCTCTCTTGGTGGCACCGACAGCTCGTCGGCAAACAACGCCATCATGCCCTGCGGTGTGACCGATGTTGTTGGCGGCAGCGACGTTAGGGTCAATACGACCGTGGTTCCCCGCTACACGGACTGTGTGCTTCCGTGCAATGTCACACTCGAAAAGGGCCAGCCGTATACCCACGATTTTCCCGATGTTGAGGGTGGCATTCCAGAAGCGCTTGCGAGCGAAGTCGTCGAGGTTAAGTACTACAGGGCCGATGCCGCTTCGGGCACTCTGGTCGAAGTTCAGGATGCATCCATGTCCGACGTGACGGCTCGCTTCGAACCCGCTGGCGATCACATGAGGCTGACGCTGACCTTTACGGGTGGCGCGGCAGGCGGCTCGTATCGACTCACGCGCAATGAGGCTCTCTATATTGGCTCGGCACTGGAGTATACCGGAACTGACTATGAAGACAGCTCGACTATCGTCAACGAAACCAGGTACGATTATTACCTCCGCTATGCCATCAATAGCGAAATTACGCTTGTTGCATCGGAAAACGAAGCCCTCCATAACCTGAATGTCAACGACGTGAAGACCGACTACGCGCCCGGCGAGGCGCCGCGCGCGACTGCGACGGTCCCCGCTGCCGATGCCGACAAGTACGAGATCGCCTACGAGTGCTGGGAAGAGATGGATGCCAGCGACCCCGCGGAGCTCACGCCCGTTGCCTTCTGGTATTCCGATCCCGCCAAGTATCCGACGGGCGCGAGGAGGATCGAACACTTCGAAGAGGGCAAGTTCTACATGTATTCCGTCGAGCTGAGGCTCAAGGGCGACAATACCGTGGGCAATGACTGCATGATGTACGTCAACGGCCATTGGACGCACCACATCAAGACCGTCAACGGCGTCTTCGCGCCAAACGCTGACAATATGCTGTGCGAGCAGCCGATCGACGAATGGCGGGCCATCGACGTTATAGAGATCAACGGCGCCACGACCACCTTCAAGGCGGGCGATAAGCCGGTCTTTACGGCGAATGTTCCGACGGGCTCCAACTCCCTTCCTCAGTGTGAGTACTGGACGGGTAGCGACGGCAGCGAAGTGAACTCTCAGAAGTTCTGGGATCAGAACATCACGAACCACATCGACGCCTTTAAACCTGGCGTGACCTATCGCTACGGTATCTACCTCAAGCCCGCGCGCGGATTCTACTTTACGCCCAACACCAAGCTGGTGATCAACGGCCAGGAGTGCGGCTACCAGATGGGCGAAGCGAGTGTAGTTGATCCCGAGAGCGGCTGTATCTTCACTCTGTGGCTCAACACCGATCTGACGTTTACGCCCGAGGCCACGCCGGCTCCGGTCGACCCCGAAAAGCCCGCGCCGCAGCCTGAGGTCAAGCCTGAGCCCAAGCCCGAGGTGAAGCCCGAGACCAAGCCCGCGGCTAAACCGGTCACGACAACCACCACGGCCAAGACGGTTGAGAAAACCACGCAGGCCAAGAAGGGCGATGCTGTCCTGGCTACCACGGGGGATACCACCGCGATGACGGTCGCCGCCCTAGGCATCGCCGGCGCAACCGTAGCCGCCGCCGGCATCGCCGCAACCAAGCGCCGCAAGCGTTAGGTTTTGGCGGCGGCGCCCATCCTCGGCTTTAGCAAAATCTCAATCTGTAACACCAAGCCAGTCAAAACGGCCCTAGATGTTACAGATTGAGATGAACCGAATGGCCGTCAATCTAATGTCTCGATCTGTAACACCAGGCGGGGAATTTGACCTCTAACTGTTACAGATCGAGACAAACTGGCCGGCCGAGTCCAGAACCACCGCAAAGGTGCCTGTCCCCTTTGCGGTGGTTTGCGCAGGTAGAACGGTAGGTTCGTATATATGAACCTACCGTTCGCTTTGTTTTTGAACAACGATTACGCTGGATGACTTTTGGTTTGCAGGAAAGGAACGACCATGAGGTGGACTACTGCTCGAGCGCTTTGCCGACGGCTGACGGTTGCCACGGTGACCCTCGCGATGGTGACGGGTTCGTTTCCCGCGGGCGCGTTTGCTGAGGCCCTCAACACCGACGGCACTTTTGTGCAGACGGATAACGGCCAAGCAGCCGACGCCGCTCCCGC
>CABUUD010000005.1 GCA_902494585.1 uncultured Collinsella sp.
CGGCCAAGCAGCCGACGCCGCTCCCGCCGATTCGGCTGCCGCCCAAACGTCAGACTCTGCTTCCGCCGACCCCGCGCCCGATGCCGGCGCCGCCGACCCCACAGTGCTCGATAGCGGTGATACCCCTACGCCCCCGCCCTCCGAGATTGCATCGGCGGCGGGCCTAACGGGCGCCGGGCAGACCGAGAGCACACCTGCGGGTACGCTCGCCACTGATCTTGTCGAGGGCAAGGAACTCGCCGAGCAGCAGAAGCAAGAGGAGGCTTCCGGTGCCGAGGCAACCTGGAACGAGGAACTTGGACTCTGGGCAACCTCGAAGGGCACTACGGGCGTAAAGGGTGAATACGACGATGGCTACGTGGCCGGCGAGCAGACCCCCGCGCAGTACTACTTCTCGATCGATAACCTCACCAACGAAATTTCTATCGAGTATGGCGACGCGGGCATTACCACGTTGGAGGTGCCCTCGACCATCGACGGCAAAAATGTCGTGAGTCTTAAGGGCATGGGAAACGTTGCGCTCACATCAATTACGTTTGCCCCCGATTCGCATATCCGCTCTGTGGGCGGTTTGGGCGGCAGCAGCATCAAGGAAATCGCACTGCCCGATTCGGTTGAGGAACTGGGCTGGAATGCGTTTACCGGAAGCAAGACGCTCCAGACGGTGACCTGGCCCAATAACGCGGCCTTTACCACGATTCCCGAGCAGGCCTTTGAGGGCTGCGAACAACTTGACGACAATGTGGTGGCAACGCTGCCGCCTTCGGTTAAGACTATCGACTATCGTGCCTTCGCCAATTGTGGCGTGCCGCAGTTCTATGTCTCGGACACAACGGTACTCACCTTTACGCAGATCAACGTGCCGGGCACGGTGGAGCGGATTGAGCGCTATGCCTTTGACGGGTGCTCCTTTGTGTCGTCGGTGACGATTGGCGATGGTGTCAAATCTATCGGGGCGCTCGCGTTCGCCTCTCTTGATCCTGCGATTGCCGGCAAAGAGATTGTGCTACCCAAAAGCGTGGAAATGATAGAGTGGGGAGCTTTTGAGAACACGAGATACGGAAACGAGACGAACCATAATGCCGTTGCCCTGCGCGTGATGAACCCCGATCTTCAGTTTGGTGAGGCGGGCTATCCGGGCGACTATAATGAGCGCGTGACAATCGATGGCGTAACGTATGCGATTCCCTTTGGTGAAGGCCAGACCATCTATGCCTATGCGACCGATTCGGCTGGCAACCCCTCGATGGTCAAAAGGCTTGCCGATGCCGTGGCCGATCGCAAGGACTCCGTCGATTCCTCAAAGCCTGCCTACACGTTTGAGTGGATGGGCGAGGCGGCCCAGGTGACGGGCAAACTTCCCCAGAGCGCGACGGCTACACTCGTGCAGGCGGGGCAGTCCACGCCGCTGGCGGTTGGCGATGACGGCAGCTTTACAGCGGACGCTCTCTCCAAGACAGCAGCCACCCTGCGCATTTCGCTCAGCGGTTACTATGACATGGTGCTCGCTCGCCCGGGCGACCAGATGACGGGCACATGGAATATCGGAGAGATTAAGGCGGAGGACTTTACCAAGATTCCGGCCTCGCGCGCGATTGAGCTCAACGTGGGCTATCTTGAACCGATTGTGGGCCAGGATAAGACCGAACGCATTGAGCTCGATAGTCTCGATAACATCGATCTGACGGTGAAGAGCGGCGGCAAGACGCTTAAGCCTGCCAAGGGCGACAAGGAAAACGACTACCGTATCCAAGGTACAGCGCTCGTGGTGTCGCAGGCCATTGCCGATGCAGACCAGGATCTGGAGATAACGCTCGAGCCCAAAGACAGCCTCAAGCTGGGTGGGGCGACGGCGACGGTGAAGCCTTCGGCCGGCAAGGTCGATATCGACTTGAAGCCCTGGGGCACGGCGACGGTCACGACCAAGGGCGACTACCAGGGCGCCAACCGCGTGCTGGTGTTCCGTACGTCCGACGGCAAGCTGGTCGCCGACGGCGTCACCTATCTGATGGGTTACGAAGACGATGGCACCACGCCTATCATGAAGGCCGAGACGCCGCGCCTTAAGACCGGTTCGTACACCATCGTCGCCTTTAACAAGACGAGCTACGACATCCAAGCGACGAGCTATTCCACGTTTAGCCGCCTAGGGCTGACCGTGGGTAAGCATATCGCGCAAAAGCAGGTGAAGATTGAGGACGGCAAACAGCTCGACGTGACGCTCGACGTCCCCACGTTTGACGTGGAGACGTATCGTGCCGAGCGCGGGCTGACGGCGGGCTCGGTTATCGCTGATTCGTCCGCGGTCGTTGGCGCGGAGACCGAGCTGCGCATTCATTACGAGCTCAAGGACAGCCAGGCTGCCAAGATTGAGATTCCGCTGGCCAAGGATGCCGTCGAGGATGTGTCCGCAGGCGCTCGCGAAGCCGGCGCCAGCTCCGATGCCATGTGGGCTAACACAGCTTGGGAGGGCGACAACCTCGTTCTCGATATGAGGAAGGGCAAGGGCGCCGATGTGTTTGTGCGCTTTAAGCCTAAGGCCGCGGGTATCTATGCCATCTCGCCGCTTATTACACTGGGCGAGGTGACATTGCCACTGGGGAGCACGACGCTCGAGGTTAGTGGATCGCGCATCGAGGTCGACAACACCGACGTTCACAGCCTGCTGGGCAATGTGGCCTACGTTTATGCAGCGCCGGGCAAGAGCGTGCAGCTCACCGTGGGGACGGGCTCGTCGGCTGCAAAGTACACCGGTAAGACCAATAAACTCGGCCGTGCCAAGATTGAATACGACCTGCCGCAGGATACGCTTGCCGCCGAGCGTGTGACGCTCGAGGCGCGCGTGGGCTCGACCGATGTTGCCGCCGCTGCCGCAGAGGTGACGGCTCGCAACTATGTGCGCTATGTTCCGAGCGCTTCGGTCTGGAACTTTGATGTGACGTATCGTGGCGGTACGCAAAACTTGGTCAAGGACGGCAAGGACACCGGCAAGAGCCTGTGGACCTTCCATCATCTGCCACAAAAGAAGAACGCCTACTGGACCTTTGATATCACGCTCGAGGTGGGAAACGAAGAGGCCGCCGACACGCTTGACCTGTACGTGGACTGCGTGGATGGCAAGACGGTGACGATTCCTCTGACTCAAAAGTCGCGCGAGGGCACCCGTGTGCGCTATGTCGCGGAGTATGTGGACGAGGGTTACCTTAAGCTGCTCGACGAGTTTAACAAGGCGAATGACTCGACCTATGTGAACTGCGGCAACTTTGAGCAAATCTTTATGCCGCAGACCTACCGCATCTCCAATGCTCAGCTTATGACCATGCTGAGTTTTGACGCCAACGCTTCGGCCAAAAAGCATTCCGCCGCGGCCGAGGAGCGCCAGCAGGAGTTCTCGAATGCTGTGCAGCAGTGGCACGAGTATATGATGGATAACTCGTTTAATGATGTCGACGAGGCCTTTAACGACGCGATTGACCAGATGGTCGCCGATGCATTTGCCGAGGAGGATAAGGACGGTAAAGAGGACGAAGCCCAAGGTGGAGCTGCCCGTAAGGCTCGTCGCGCCCCTGCCGCCAGCGACGGCGAGGGCGATGATGCTGGCAACGACGAGGCCGCGCAGTTTGCGGCTGAGCTCAAGGCCGCGGTCGGCGGGTCGTCGGCGCTGCTGACCCAGCAGGGCGACAGCTATGGCGTCAATGTGGACAAGATGATCTTTGAGGATGCTTACGGCACCAGCGAGGATTGGTATCAGGAACTCGCGGCAGCCCAGGGCGCGAACGCTGCGGATGCGGCCGCCATCAAGGAACTTGTCGACCATGCATCGCGAGCGGAGTTTATTGCCCAGCAGGCCGAGGATCTGGTGGGCCAATCGATGGGTATCGGCCGGCTCAACCAATACGGAAGCTGGAATGACGCAACCGCTGCGGCACTCAACAAGTGTGCGGGCATTAAGGCCAGCGAGTACAACGGCCAGTCGACGAGCGGGTTTAACGATTTGGGCCAGGCGCTCGGCAGCTCGCTGAGCTACAAGGTGGCTGACGACGATACCGTCAAGGGCTTTAAGGTCGCCGCGCCCGATGGCGAGCAGACGGCCTATATCGAGTCGGAATTTATCGAGAACTCCAATAACAACAAGGACCAGGCGCTTCTGTTTAACTCGATCGCCATGCAGTGCGACATTCTGGACAACCTGTACGACAACTGGAATGTGGTCCATAGCCTCAACAACTCCAAGGTGCGCGGATGGCTCATGGCCTGGAAGCTCAACGGCGACGTGAGCGCCCATATGAAGCTCATCCGCACGATCCGTTCGCTCAAGAGCTATAAGATCGAGTGCGAGATGTTCGGACAGGTCTTTAAGACCGATGCGTGGAAGGCGGCCGGACAGGCGTTTCCCGCGGCGACCCAGGGCATCGGCATCTTTACCGGCATTTACGGCGTGAACGATGCCAGCAAGAACTGGGAGAACGTGAACGTCCGTATGCAGAAGGTGAAGGGCGAGCGCGAGGGCTATGAGCTTCAGCATACACGCTTGCTTGCCAAGCCCGAGAAGACCGAGGACGACTGGAAGTGCATTTACGCGCTGCGCGATGCCATGGAGAAGGCGCGTGCGTTTGAGGATCTGCTGTATCGCCAGCTCTGCCACGATAGCACCGATGTGGCGGTGGGCTCCGTTATGACAATCGCCGGCGTGCTGACGGCCGGTTCGGCGGGTACCGTGGTGGGCGCTGCCTATGATGCGGCTTCGACCAGCGTGGGTTCGGAGCGCGCGATTAAGCTGACCAATGCCGAATGCGCCTACGATGTTGCCTGCGAGCAGGTGGAGCGCGCGTGCCAGAATCGTATTACGGTCAACTGGGGTGAGCTGACCGATGCCGAGGTCTACAAGGCCAACAAGGACGGCTTGATCTCGGACGAGAAGATGCAGTCGATTTTCGAGGCGCGTTATCGCAATGTGGCCGCCAAGGCTGCACCCGACCCTGCGGGCGTGGTGTACGAGGGCCTACTGTCCAATACGGTTGAAGGCGCGACGGTTGAGCTGTGGAGCGCCGACGATGCGGCCGGTACCAATGCGGTGCGTTGGGATGCCGAGGAGTATGAGCAGGACAATCCGCTTGCAACGGGTGCGGACGGTGCGTACAACTGGAATACGCCGACCGGCTGGTATCAGGTGCGCGTGACCAAGGACGGGTATGAGGAGGCGCGTTCGGCTTGGCTGCGCGTGCCGCCGATTCAGACTGAGGTGAACATTGGCTTGGTGTCGACGGCGGCGCCCGAGGTGGCTTCGGCCCATGCCTATACCGATTGCGTCGAGGTTGAGTTTGCGCAGTATATGGATGCGAGCGACGATGCCCTGGTCGCATTGTGCGCGCAGGGCTTGGGCGACGTGACGTATACGTGGCTCGACAAACAGGACGATCCCAATGGCAAGCCGCTGTCGCGCGTGCTGCGTATTCGCTATGCCGATGCGCGTGAGGCGGGCTCGGCGGTGGCGTTTGAGCTCGACGGTGCTCGCAACTACGCCGGCACGGCCATGGCACGCTGGGCGAGTGGCGAGCTTTCCGTGGGCGTGCGTGCCGACAAGCTCAAACTCAATGTGGAGCAGGCCGTGACTATGCTTGAGGGCGGTGACTTTGAGCTGGTGGCGCACGTGACCGATAAGGCGGGCAAGCCGTTTGCGGGTGCCAAGGTTAGTGTTGGGCTGGAGTCCTCGGCTATCTGCTCTGTCGATGCCACCCAGGCCGTGACGGGCGAGGACGGAGCGGCGACGTTTGTGCTGCATGGTGCTCTGCCCGGTTTGACGACGTTGACGGCGGCGGTGGACGGCACGGCGCTGTCCAAGCAGGTTGACGTTCGCGTGTCTGCCGAGGCAGTGCGACCGGCGCGACCGGTGGCGACGATTGGTGCGACGACGTTTGGTGCATGGTCGCCCAAGGAGAACTACATTACGGTGCCCAAGGGCACGAAGCTGGAGCTTTCGGCCGAGGATGGCACGACGATTTGGTACACCACTAACGACACCTGCCCCTGCCGTGACGAAGGCCGCGTAAAGTACACCGAGCCTATTGCGCTCGATAGCAACATGTATGTGCGCATTGCAGCACAGCGCCCCGGCATGTCGTACAGTGAGTATTCCGAGCGTCTGAACATTACGATTACGGTGACCGATGGGGCGGTGCCTGAGCCGACGCCTGATCCCGAGCCGACGCCCGAGCCGGACCCGACGCCTGGCGACGGCGAGCAGGGCGGCGGTACGGACGGCTTTGGTGGCGCCGGGGTCCCTGCGGGCAGTTCGACTTCGACGACGACCACGGTGACGACGGACAAGTCCAAGGGTAAGGGCGAGAACGGCAAGAAGTCCGGCGGCACGGAGCTCGCCAGCACGGGTGACTCCGCCGCGATGACGGTCGCCGCTCTGGGCATCGCCGGCGCAACCGTTGCCGCGGCCGGCATCGCCGCGACCAAGCGTCGCAAGCGTTAGGTTTTGGCGACAGCGCCCATCCTCGGCTTTCGCAAGATCTCAATCTGTAACACCGAGCCAGATATTTGGGCTCCAGGTGTTACAGATTGAGATGAACTGCTCGGCCGCCAACCTAACGTCTCGATCTGTAACAACTACGAGGCTCAACGGGCTCCAGATGTTACAGATTGAGACAAAACGACCGGGCAAGTCCTCAACCACCACAAAGGTGCCTGTCCCCATCGTGGTGGTCGGGCGATCGGCATAGAAAAAGTCCCCGCCGGGCGTGTGCTCGACGGGGACTTTGCCGTTTGATGGCTAGCGTTGAGGGTGATTACTCGCCCAGCAGGCTCTTGGTGATGGAAGCGGCGGCCTTCTTGCCGGCGCCCATCGCCAGAATGACCGTAGCGGCACCGGTGACGATGTCGCCGCCGGCCCAGATGCGGGGATCGGTGGTCTGGCCGGTCTCCTCGTCGGCGATGATGTAGCCCCACTTGTTGAGCTCCATCTTGCCGCCGATCTTCTTTGCGAAGGGGTTGGCGTTGGTACCGATAGCCGAGATTGCGACGTCGCAGGGAATCTCCTCGATGGCGCCCTCGATGGGCACCGGGCGACGACGGCCGGACTCGTCGGGCTCGCCGAGCTCCATCTTCTGGACCTTGACGGCGCACACGGAGCCGTCCTCGCCAGCGACAAACTCGAGCGGGGAAACGAGCGGCAGAACCTCGATGCCCTCGGCCTTGGCATGGTGCAGCTCGGCGCGACGGCAGGGCATCTCGTCCTCGGTACGACGATAGGCGATGATGGCGTGCTCGGCGCCCAGGCGCTTGGCGGTACGGACGGCGTCCATAGCCACGTTGCCGCCACCAAAGACGACGACGTTCTTGCCGTGCTTGGTGGGGGTGTCGTACTCGGGGAACTTGTTGGCCTTCATCAGGTTCACGCGGGTGAGGTACTCGTTTGCGAAGAAGACGTTGGGCAGGTTCTCGCCGGGGACGTTGAGGAACTTGGGCAGGCCAGCGCCGGTCGCCACGTAGATGGCGTCGAAGCCCTGCTCGAACAGCTCCTCGGCCGTGGCCATGTTGCCCACGACGGAGTTGTACTCAAACTTGACGCCCATGTCCTCCAGGCCGTCAATCTCGCGCTTGACGACCGCCTTGGGCAGACGGAACTCGGGGATGCCGTAGACCAGCACGCCGCCGCCGGTGAAGAAAGCCTCAAAGACGGTGACGTCAAAGCCATTGCGGGCGAGCTCGCCGGCGCAGGTGATGCCGGACGGGCCAGAGCCCACGACGGCGACCTTCTTGCCGTTCTTGGGAGCCATCTTGGGCGTGGAGGCGAGCTCGGGGCGGTCACCCAGGAAGCGCTCGAGCTGGCCGATGGCCACGGGCTCGGACTTCTTACCACGGATGCACTTGCCCTCGCACTGGTTCTCCTGCGGGCAGACGCGGCCGCAGATGGCGGGAAGCATGGAGTCCTCGCGGATGGTATCGAGGGCGCCGCCGAAGTCCTTCGCGCGGATCTGCTCGATAAAGCGGGGGATGTTGATGTTGACAGGGCAGCCCTCAACACAGAACGGCTTCTTGCAGTTGAGGCAGCGCTCGGCCTCGGCCAGCGCCATCTCCTCGGTGAAGCCCTTGTCGACGGGGCGGAAGTCGCAGGCGCGCTCGGCAGCCGGCTCCTCGTTATCGGGGGTGCGGGGCGACTTCATATCGGCAACGAAACGACCGTTAACTAGTGGCATGCGCAGCTCTTTTCCTCATAGGCCTTGAGGGACTCGCCCTCTTCGGAACGGTAAGCGGCCTGGCGGGCACGAAGGTCATCCCAGTCGACCAGGGTGGCATCGAAGTCGGGGCCGTCGACGCAAGCGAACTTGGTCACGCCGCCCACCTCGACGCGGCAGCAGCCGCACATACCGGTGCCGTCAACCATGATGGGGTTGAGGGACGCGGTGATGGGGGTGTCGTATTTCTGGGCGGTGAGGGTCGAGAACTTCATCATCGGAACGGGGCCGACGCAGAAGACCTGGCTCACGGCCTTGTCCTGCAGCAGGCGCTCCAGCGGAGCGGTGACAACGCCCTGCTCGCCGTAGGAGCCGTCGTCAGTGGTGATGTGGATGTGGTCCTCGTCGAGGAGCTCGCGGAACTGGTCCTCCATAAGCAGGAGGTCCTTGGTGCGGGCGCCCATGATGGCGTGCACCTCGTGGCCGGTCTCGACCAGGTGCTTGGCGACCGGGAAGGCAATTGCCAGGCCGACGCCGCCGCCAATGACGGCGCAGGGGCCCTCAGCCATCTCGGTGGGAACGCCCAGCGGGCCCACGACGTCGCGCAGCGACTCGCCGGCCTCGTAGGTGGAAAGCATCTCGGTGGTCTTGCCGATCACCATGAAGATGAACTCGACCCAGCCCTCATCACCGTTCCAGCCGGCCAGGGTAAACGGGACACGCTCGCCCGTCTCGTTGGCGCGAACCATGAGGAACTGTCCAGCGTGCGCATGCTTGGCGATTGCAGGCGCCTCGATGCGGAACTTGAACACCTTCTCCGAGAACTGCATCTTCTCCAGGATCTTATACATAGAACCCCTCTCTTGTTAGGGCCGCCGAACCGTGCCTCCACGGAAATGGACGGTAGCCCGAATAAAACCGTACGCGCACAGGCGTTGTGCAGACATACGGTGCAAATTATACCCTCATGGACATGTCACTTACGTGTGTCTTCGGCGGTTGGGAGCAGGGTTTATCCACTTTGGCCTACCAAAGGGGGAGAGGTTTATTTTGGCAGGTTTTATCGGGTAAAACGGCAAAGGGGCCAGCCTCGGGTTGCAATGAGGTCGGCCCCCTTTGGGGTGCTATGTGTGTATGGCGGTGCGCGGTTTATTGCGATGCGGCCGCTGCGGCGTTTCCGCAGTTAAAACCTGCCAAAATAAACCTATCCCTAAATGATAGGTTTTAGTGCTTGCCGTTGGCGGAGGCGGCGCCGTTGACGTGGTCGCGGGCATAGATCACGCCGTGCACGATTGCCAGACCGGCGGCATCTGCGGCGCGGGCGCAGGTGTCCTGGAAATCCTCGGCTTCGCGGGCGCGCAGCTGCTTGAGCACGTAGTCTGCCACGGCCATCTTGCCGGGAGGGTTGCCGATGCCGGTGCGGATGCGGCTGAAGTCGCGGCTGCCCATCTTGTCGATGATGGAGCGCAGGCCGTTGTGACCGGCGTGGCCACCGCCCACCTTAACACGTACGTCGCCGGCGGGAATGTCGAGCTCGTCGTGGATTACGAGCAGCTCCTCGGCCTTGATCTTGTACTCGCGGCAGAGCTTGGAGATGGGGCCACCCGAGGTATTCATATACGACTGCGGCTTGACCAGTACAATCTGGCGCTTACCGCCCTCTTCCTCGGGATCGTTGATGTTGATGAGCGCGACCTCGGCGCCGGCCTGGTTTTTCCAGTACGTGACGCCGGCCTGACGGGCCAACTCGTCGATCGCTTTGAAGCCAGCGTTGTGGCGGGTCTCGGCATACTCATCGCCAGGGTTGCCAAGTCCGGCAACCATGCGAATCTTAAGCGGCTGTGCAGCTGCCATATTTGTCCTTTCGTTACACAAGAAGCTTAATCAACGACAAAGGCTACCACGCCCGCCGAAGGCGAGACTTCGTTTCAGCGAAATCCCACCAGACAAAAGCACAGCTGCGGCAGAGCAAGCCGTCGGAACAGAAGAAACCCCCGCGCGACCTTTGCGAAGCAAGGGGGAGCGCGGGGGTTTCTTCTGTTCCGACGGCGATGCGCCGGGTTGCAAGGACGATGCGACTACAGCGCGAAGTCGCCGCCGACGAGCGTGGAGACGGGCTCCTCGTGGTAAACGGCGGAGATGGCCTGAGCGAACTCCTCGGCGACCGAGATGGTCTTGATCTTGCCGCCGACCTCGACGGGGATGGCGTCGGTGACGACGCACTCGACGATGGGGGCGTCGTTCAGACGCTCGATGGCCGGACCGGAGAAGATGCCGTGGGTGGCGCAGACGTAGATGTCGCCAGCGCCCATAGCCTTGAGCTCCTTGACGTTGGCGCACAGGGTGCCAGCGGTGTCGATCATGTCGTCGTTGATGACGCAAGTCTTGCCCTTGATGTCACCGATGATGCCCATGACCTCGGCGGCGTTGTGGCGCGGACGGCCCTTGTGGGCGATGGCCAGGTCGCAGCCGAGCATGTCGGACAGCTTCTTGGCGGCCTTGGCACGACCCACGTCGGGGGAGACGACAACCAGGTTGTCGGTGTCGAAGTGCATGTCGTTGTAGTACTGGCCAAACAGCGGCAGTGCGGACAGGTGGTTAACCGGGATATCAAAGAAGCCCTGGATCTGACCCTGGTGCAGGTCGAGGGTGATGATGCGGTCGACGCCGGCGCGCTCGAGCAGGTTGGCGACGAGGCGGGCGGTAATGGGCTCGCGCGGGCCGGCCTTGCGGTCCTGGCGGGCATAGCCGTAGTGGGTGATAACGGCGGTGATGGAGCGGGCGGATGCGCGCTTGGCAGCGTCAGTGGCGATGAGCAGCTCCATGAGCATGTCGTTGACGTTGCCGCCGGCTACGGACTGAATCAGGAAGACGTCGGCGCCGCGGACGGTCTCGTCGTAGCGGGCGTAAATCTCACCGTTGGCGAACTGCTTTAGCGTAAGGCCCGAAAGCTCGACCCCAAGGTACTCAGCGATCTTCTGAGCGAGGGGACGGTTGGAGGAACCGGAATACACGCGGATGGACTTGCGCATATTCTCCGACTTCTCGGGATCATTAATCGGCATTACCCTTCTCCTTTATACATCGAATGCCATATAGATGCCTTTTTGCATTGTAACCGTGCGGCGGGGCTTATTGAGTCTTGATAACGTCTTTACCGTCAACGGACACGAACCGACCACTCATCCGGTCGCGCAGGTCACGATAGAAAAAGGAGCCGTCCCCATGGGAACAGCTCCTTTTGTGCTTGGTAAAACGTTATGCCTCGCCGTCCTCGTGCAGGCGGCGGCGGTAATCGGCAGCCCAGCCCTCAATATTTACCTGACGGGCGCGGCCCAGACCGAGTGCGTCGGCCGGAACCGGCTCGGTGATGACGGAGCCGGCGGCCACGAGTGCACCGTCGCCAATCTGGGCAGGCGCGACCATCATGGTGTCGGAACCGATGAAGGCATCCTTGCCGATGACGGTCTTGTGCTTGTGGACGCCGTCGTAGTTGCAGGTAATGGAGCCCGCGCCCACGTTGACGCCGGAGCCCATGGTGGTGTCGCCGATGTAGGACAGGTGCGGAACCTTGGAGCCCTCGCCGATCGTGGACTTCTTGATCTCCACGTGCGTGCCGGCCTTGGAACCGTCGAGCATGTGGGTGCCCGGGCGCAGGTAGGCGCGCGGGCCGCAGTCGACGCCGTTCTCGATGACGGCCTCGATGGCGATGGTCTCATCGATGGTGCAGCCGCTGCCGACGGTGGTGTCGGTGAGGCGGCTGTTGGGGCCGAGCTGGCACTCCTCGCCCACGGTGACGTGGCCGATCAGATGTGTCTGCGGCCACACGACGGTGTCGCGGCCGATAACGGCATCGGGGCCGATCCAGGCCTGCGTGGGATCGATGAAGGTAACGCCCTCGGCCATCCAGCGCTCGTTGATGCGGTCGCGCGCGATGGCGGTGAGCTGCGCGAGCTGGATGCGGCTGTTGACGCCCAGGCCGTCGCGGTAGTCATCGCAGTGGAAGATGGACACTGCCTGGCCGTGACCCTTGAGGATCTCGAGCATGTCGGGCAGGTAGTACTCGGACTGCGCGTTGTCGTTGCCGATCTCGTCGATATGCGCGGCAAGCTGAGCGCCGTCGAAGGCGTAGCAGCCGGCGTTGCACTCGAGCAACGTGGCGGCCTGCTCGGGCGTGCAGTCCTTCTGCTCGATGATGCGCTCAATCTGGCCGTCGGCGCCCAGCTTGATGCGGCCGTAGCCGAAGGGGTCGGGCGGGGTCATGGTCATGACGGTGCAGGCGAGCTCGCCGGTGGCGACGGTCTGCGCGAACTTGGCGACGGTGTCGGCGGTGATGAGCGGCAGGTCGCCGTTGAGCACGACAACGGGGCCTTGCGCGATGCCGCAGGCCTCGAGTGCGACCTTTACGGCGTGGCCGGTGCCCAGGCGCTCGGTCTGCTCGACGCACTCGACCTTGGTGGCGCTGTTGGCGTAGGCGCCGTCGATAAGGGCGCGCATCTCGTCGGCGTGGCTGCCGATGACGACCACGACGCGGCTGCAGCCGGCCTTGATGGTGGCGTCGACGATCCACTGGACCATGGGCTTGCCCAGGATCTTGTGCGAAACCTTGCAGTGGTTCGACTTCATGCGGGTGCCCTCGCCGGCGGCGAGGATAATTGCGGTTGCGTCCATGTGATCTCCTGTTACGTTATAGAGACGTGTGTTTGGAAACGATACACGGCGCAATATGATACCGCAGGCATATGATGAGCGCGTAGCGATTGGCGCGTGACGGCCGATGTCGCTGCTGCCGGCGTGGTGTTTGCGCTGGCTGTGCATGGCGGCGGCGCTGCGGCGTTGGCGTTTGAGCGAGAGGATGGGGGTGCCCGTGGACATCATGCGAGAGGAATCGGGCAACGAACCCGTCGCGGCATTTTCGATGTCGCATCCGGCGGTGCCAGCGCTCTACATGGTGCTGACGCTGGGACTCACTATGTTCTCGATGCAGCCGGTGCTGATTGCGCTGTCGCTTGCGGGCGGGCTGGCGTACGGGTTTGCGACGCGCGGCGCCGCGCGCGCGTTGGGGGCGCTTCGCTGGCAGCTGCCGGTGATTTTGATCATCGCGGTGCTCAATCCGCTGTTTAGCGCCTCGGGCTCGACGGAGCTGTTCCGTATTGGCATGCGTGCGGTGTATCTGGAGAGCATGGTTTACGGCCTGTGCATGGGCGGGCTGTTTGTGGCGAGCGTGCTGTGGTTTGAGGCCGCGGCATCGATGCTTGGGTACGACAAGGTGCTTGCGCTTTTGGGTAACGCCGCGCCGGTGATCGCGCTCATGATCTCGATGTGCATGCGGCTTATCCCGCAGTTTTTGCGCCGCGGTCGTACGGTGCTGGCGGTGCAGGATGCGATTGATGTGCCTGGCCGCGCGCCGGCCGACCCCGTGCGCTCGCGCCTGCGGGCATCGAGCGTGTTGATGGGCTGGGGCATGGAAGATTCGCTGGAGCGCGCGGACGCTATGCGCTCCCGTGGGTGGGGTGCCGCGACGCGTCGCACGACGTACACGCGGTATCGGCTGGGGCGCAGCGACGCTGCCGCGCTGGTTGGGCTTGCGCTGTTTGGCGTGGCCACGGCGGCAGTGGCGTGGGCCGCGACGACGCAGTATTCGTTTTACCCGCAGCTTTCGGTGCCTGCGCCGTGGCTGGGCTATGCCGTGTATGCTGTTTGGATGGTGCTGCCCTGTGTGTTGCATGCGATCGATGAGAAGAGGTTCGGCTGATGACTCGGTTGGATAGGGGCCCGGCCTCACGCGCGGCGTGCGGCTCGGATATGCCGGCGATTGAGGTGCGGAGCCTGAGCTTTGCCTACCCCGGGGCTGATGCTGCGGTGCTCGAGGGGCTCGACTGGTCTGTTCCCCAAGGTGCATTTGCGCTGCTTGTTGGCGGTACCGGATCGGGTAAGTCGACGCTGCTGTCGCTGCTCAAGCCCGAGATTGCTCCGGCGGGCGAGCGCGCTGGCGAACTGCTCGTGCTGGGCGAGAACGTTGCCGACATGGACGTGCGCGCGTCTGCGGAGCGCGTGGGCTACGTGTTCCAGGATCCCGAGAACCAGATTGTGTGCGAGACCGTGTGGCACGAGATGGCGTTTGGGCTAGAGAATCTGGGTGCGTCGCGCGACGAGATGCGCCGCCGTGTTGCCGAGACCAGCTATTTCTTTGGTCTGGAGGACTGGCTTCATCGCGATACCGATACGCTTTCGGGTGGCCGCAAGCAGCTGCTGTCGCTTGCCGCCGTCCTGGCGCTGCGTCCGCGTGTGCTGTTACTCGACGAGCCCACGTCTCAGCTCGATCCCGTTGCCGAGAAGAATTTTCTGCACGCGCTGTTTCGCGTGAACCGTGAGCTGGGCTGCACGGTTGTTGTGGCGACGCATCAGCCGCGCCCAATGCTCGAATACGCGACGTGCGCGTACCGGATTGAGGGCGGACGCGTGTGCGAGGTGGTTGACCTAGCGAGTTTGGGTAGTCGCGAGGGACTTTTGGCTTTGGACTCTTGCTGGCCCGCGCAGGTGGCGGCGACGAGTGCGGCGGCAGCTATTCGCGAGGGCTGGTTTCGCTACGATCGGGCGTCCGGCTGGGTGCTGCGTGGGCTCGATGCGTCGTTTTCGGCAGGCGCGGTGCATGCGGTTGTTGGCGGCAACGGTTGCGGCAAGTCGACAATGCTTTCGGTGCTGGCCAAGACGGTCAAGTTGCAGCGTGGTCGTATGGTGCGCGCGGCGGCCTCGGCTGCACTGCTGCCTCAGAATCCCAAGGCGTTGCTGGTTGCCGAGACGGTGCGCGATGAGCTGATGGAATGGGCTTCGACCTGCGGATATGACGAGGCTGTGGCGCGGGAGCGCGCGGCGAGCCTGGGGCTGTCGGGCTTGGATGGACGCCACCCGTACGATCTTTCGGGCGGGCAGCGTCAACTGCTTGCATTGGCAAAACTGCTGCTAATCGGCCCCGAACTACTATTGCTCGATGAGCCCACCAAGGGTTTGGACCTGACCAGCCGCCGCATCATTGCCCGCGCTCTGCGTGACCATGCAGAGGCTGGCGGCACCGTCATCATGGCCACGCACGACCTGGATTTTGCCGAGCAGGTTGCCGATGACATTGCCATGATATTCGACGGTGAGATTGCCTGCATGGAGCCGCCGACCGACTTTTTTGCCGACAACGTGTTCTACAGGGCGTGATGGGATGACGGATTATCGCGTCTCGCGCCTACTAGCAAAACTGGAGATCCCACTGCTGCTGGCGGTGCCGGCGGTAATGGCCGCGGCGTTGCTGGCGGGCGTTGAGCAGGCGGCGCTTGCCATGCTTGTCGTGGTGGCGCTGGTGCTTGCGTTGTTCTTTGCGGGCTACGAGGCGTCGCGACCGGGCCTGCGCCAGATTATGCCAACGCTGGTTTTGGCGGCGTTGGCCGCGGCGGGGCGCATCTTGTTTGGCCCCATTCCCGACTTTAAACCTGTGAGTGCCATCGCCATTATCGCCGGGGCGACGCTCGGTCGTCGTAACGGCTTTATGGTCGGTGCGCTGGCGGCGCTGACCAGCAACTTCTTTTTTGGACAGGGCATGTGGACGCCATGGCAGATGTATGCCTGGGGCCTGGTTGGCTATGTTGGCGGCGCGCTGGCGCATGCGGGCGCGTTCGACCGTGCGGATGGAACCGCGCGCATGCCGGCGCTGATGGCGTACGGCTTTGCATCGGGCCTGCTCTACGGCGTGGTAATCAACGCCTACGACATCATCGGTTTTGTGCAGCCGCTCACGTGGGCGGGCGCCGTGGCGCGTCTTGCCACGGCAGTGCCGTTCGATATCACACACGGCCTCGCGACCTGCGTGTTCTTAGCCGCCCTGTACAGGCCCTGGTGTCGACGGATCAACCGCGTCGTCGTGAAGTACGGACTGTAGGGCTGGCTGCGTTCCCTTACGAACTTGCGGTGGAATAGTTCTCGTTTGGCTGTTTGGGGCCGAAGCAGGAACTATTCCACCGCAACTTATAGGGGGACGAGGTCAGATGATCCCTTTTCCTCCGTCCCCAGGGGGTCAGTTGGGGCTAGAACTCTAGGGTGAGGGTGACGGGACAGTGGTCGCTGCCGAAGATGTCGCCACGGATACCGGTGTCGCGAACGTCGGCGGCGATTGAATCACTTACCAGGAAGTAATCGATGCGCCAGCCGGCGTTGTTCTTACGGGCATTAAAGCGGTAGCTCCACCAGCTGTAGACGCCCTCGACGTCGGGGTTTGCCGCGCGCCAGGTATCGGTGAAGCCGGCGTCGAGCAGCTCGGTAAACTTGCCGCGCTCCTCGTCCGAAAAGCCGGCGTTGCCGCGGTTGGACTTGGGGTTCTTAAGGTCGATCTCCTCGTGCGCCACGTTAAAGTCGCCGCAGGTTACGACGGGCTTGCCGGTCTCGCGCTCGAGCGCGTTCAAAAAGCCGCGGTAGGCATCGTCCCAGGCCATACGCACATCGATGCGCGCGAGCTCATTTTGGGCGTTGGGCGTGTAGACATCCACGAACCAAAACTTGTCGAACTCGAGCGCACAGACGCGGCCCTCGGTTGCGGCTTGGGCGACGAGCTCGGCCGCCTCGCCCTCGCCGGCGTAGGGCAGCAGTGCGTCGGCGCGTAGCACGCGCAGCGGTTCCTGGCGGCTAAAGACTGCGGTGCCCGAATAGCCTTTACGCTCGGCGTAGCTCCAGGTTTGGTGATAGCCGGGCAGGTCAATATCGACCTGGCCCTCCTGCAGCTTGGTCTCCTGCAGCGCCAAGATATCGACATCGAGTTCTTGCGCGATTTGGATAAAGCTCGGGTCCTTTTTGAGCACGGCGCGCAGGCCGTTGACGTTCCACGAGGCGAAAGTGTAAGTCTGAGGCATGGTGTCCTTTCGACGGGGTTGGCAGGCTTAAGATTAGCGCAACAGGGGCGGTGGTGGGCTCCGCGCGTGTCGATCCAAAGGCTGCGCGCCGGGCAAGCGCCCGCCGCCATCCGACCAACAAGGACGGAGGACTCATATGACGCAGGCAATATCGGAGCCCAAGCAGGCCTCCGCCGCGCTGGCGGAGCTGTTCGGCACCCACAAGCGCGTGGTCTTCTTTGGCGGCGCGGGCGTTTCCACGGCGAGTGGCATCCCCGATTTCCGCAGCGTGGACGGCCTATACCACCAGCAGTTTGCCTATCCGCCCGAGACCATGCTCTCGCATAGCTTTTACGAGGCGCACCCGGCCGAGTTTTTCGACTTCTACCGCACCAAGATGATCGCGCTTGGCGCCAAGCCCAACCGCTGCCACACCAAGCTGGCCGAGCTGGAGCGCGCCGGAAAGCTAAATGCCGTGGTGACGCAAAATATCGACGGCCTGCATCAGATGGCCGGCTCGCAGCGTGTGTTTGAGCTGCACGGATCGGTCCATCGAAACATTTGCCAGTCGTGCGGCGCGGTCTATAGCGCCGAGTGGATTTGCTCGCGCGAGCACGAGGACGCCGCGGGTGTGCCCGTGTGCCCTGCGTGCGGCGGACGCATTAAGCCCGATGTGGTGCTCTACGAGGAGCCGCTCGATGAGCGTGTGCTGACCGGCGCCGTCGCCGCCATTGCCGCGGCCGATGCCCTCATTGTGGGCGGGACCTCGCTCGTGGTGTATCCGGCGGCGGGCCTTACGCGCTACTTTACCGGCGATACGCTGGCCATTTGCAATCTTGCTCCCACCGATCAGGATGCAAATGCCGACCTGCTGATTTCTTGCGACATCGCGGCCGCGTTTGCGTTCTAGCCCGTGTGCGCGGATACAATAGAAAGACTGATTGCAAAGCAACCCCGCCGCCTGCGCCCGAGCGCGGCGGCGCGGGCATTTTAGGAGGATGTTCATGGCGAACGATAGCAAGACATGGCGGTGCGGAAAGTACGAGCTCAGCTTTGACCGCCCGCGCATCATGGGCGTCCTCAACGTGACGCCCGATTCGTTTAGCGATGGCGGGGAGCACTTCGACCCGGATGCCGCCATCGAGTACGGCCTGGCGATGCTCGACGCCGGCGCCGACATCATCGACGTGGGCGGCGAGTCCACGCGTCCTGGCTTTACCCCGGTCAACCCCGACGAGGAGGCTCGCCGCGTGCTGCCCGTGGTACGCGCGCTGGCCAAAGAGGGTGCCATCGTCTCGATCGACACGCGCCACGTGGCGGTTGCCAAGGCGGCCGTGCGCTGCGGCGCCTCGATCGTCAACGACGTGACGGGCTTCACCGACCCCAAGATGGTCGAGTTTGTCGCGACGAGCACCTGCGGCGTCATCGTGATGCATGCCGGTGAGGTCGCGGCGCCTACGCGCACGCATGCAACGGTGCAGCTCGATACCTCGGCCGCGGCGTTTGTTGCCGAAAAGGCGCGCGAGGCGGCCGCCGAGGCTGCGCGCGAGGCCGAGAAGCCTGCCCGCCGTCGCCGTGGCAAGTTGCTGGGCGAGCCCAAGACGGAGGCAAAGCTCCCGGGTGGCGTGGTGCAGCCCTCGCTGCCGTTCGGCGATCCGGAGCCTGCACCCGAGCCTACGGACGAGCAGAAGCAGGAGGCACCGGCCGCCGAGCAGGCTATCCCTGTCGCCGAGGCCGTCGCGACCCCTGAGCCCGCGCCGGAGCCCAATGATCACCTGGCGGCCATGATGCGCCGCAGCGCCCGCCGCGAGGAGGCCTACGTGCCCACCTCTCAGCTCCGCCGCTTTACCCTGCCCGATTCGGCGCCCATCATGCGCCGCGTCATGGGCTTTCTGTCCGACCAGGCTCGCACGCTTATCCATGCCGGCGTGTCGCGCGACCGCATCTGCATCGATCCTGGCCCGGGCTTTGGTAAGTCGGCTAACGAGGACATCGTCATCCAGCGCGAGACCGCCAAAATGGCGTCGCTGGGCTATCCGCTCATGTGCGCCGTGTCGCGCAAGCGCTTCGTGGGCGCTGTCTCGGGCGTGACCGAGGCCGCCGAGCGCGATGTCGCCACGTTTGGCGTGTGCCTGGGCGCTATCCAGGCCGGTGCCAACATCGTGCGCGTGCACGACGTCGCGGGCTTTGCGCAGTTCCTGAACGGTTACTGGGCTGTTGCTAAGCCGCAGCCGCGCTGCGCGTTTGTGGCCGTGGGCTCCAACCTGGGGCATCGTTGCGACAACATCCGCGCCGCACGCGACATGATCGCCGAGATTCCGCTCACCTGCGTGTCCAACTGCTCGCGCATCTACGAGAGCGAGCCGGCTTACGAGACGCGCCAGGACGCGTTTGCCAACGCCGTCATCGAGATCAAGACCGAGCTGGCGCCGCTGGTGCTGCTCGATGAGCTTATGAAGATCGAGGCTGAGCTGGGGCGCGACCGCTCCAAGAAGGCCAAGGTCAACGGTCCGCGCACCATCGACCTGGACCTGCTGTGGATGGACGGCGAGATCCATGGCGGCAAAAAGCTGCGCCTGCCGCATCCGCTCATTGGCGAGCGCGACTTTGTACTGGTGCCGCTCGAGGATCTGATGCACGACCCGGCGCGGTTCTTCCGCTACAACGGCGTCGAGGTCAAGGAGCCCGAGGACCGCGTGGGCCATATCGTGGGCGAATTGGGGCGTATGTAGATGATTGAGATGAATGCTGTGGCCGTTGGCACCGAGCTTGACGCCGCACGCGACGCGGGCCGCGAGGGTGCGTCCGCGGGCTGGTGCGCTTGGAGCGCGGGCGAGGCGTCGTTGACGTTTTCGCTGGTCGTACGCCCGGACGTGAACATGCATGCCTTCCACGGCCTGCCGTTTGTGGCGGCGATGGGCATGATGGACGCGCTTGTGGGCACAGCGTCGGCGCCGGGTCTGGGCCTTGCCGGCAAGGTGGGCATCCAGTGGCCGAGCAATATCGTGTGCGGCGCGCCCGCGTTCGAGACGTCGTTCGCGCGCGTCACCGTCAACGGCGGCGCCGGTGCTGCGGGCATGTTCGGTGCCGTGACGGTGGATATTGAACGTTCGGCGCTGAGCGAGCTCGGTGTGGATGCGGCCGACGAAGCGCTGGTCGAGGAGTTGTCTGCCGCCGTGCTGACCCGTGTGGACGCCTGGGCGGCTGTTGCCAACACGCCGCAGGGCGCTGCCGGTCCGCTGGCCCCCGTGTTGGGCGAGTACTTCGACATGGTGCCGCTGCTGGGTCGCCAAGTTGCGGCGGTGTCGCCCAACGGCTTGCCGCTTGCGGTTGGTGTATTTGCGGGTCTGGACATCTGGGGTCGTGCGACCATCAAGACCGATGCCGGCGAGCAGGAGTTTCCGCCCGAGGCCGTACGAATTCGCGGGCTGTAGCGCGGGGCGCCAGCGCTCAAAGATAACGATGACAACGGAAGCTCTCCTCGGATTGCACCGGGGAGGGCTTTTGCGTGACTGCAGGGCGGCATCTCGGTCCTATTCCTCAAAATTGAAAAAATTTCGTTTTTGAGGAATAGGAAACATGCACGATATCGCTGTGCTGGGCGTATTCGAGGAGTCTCTATTCCTCAAAATTGAAAATTTTTCAGTTTTGAGGAATAGGCTTGGCGAACGTTTGCGGGGGCTGGGGCATTGGACGTGCTCGACTTATGCCCCTGTCTTACCCCAGCTCCTGCATGCGGCGGTAGATTTCGCAGATGCCCTTGATGGTGAGCTGCCCGTCGACCACGTCGAAGGCATCGGTCGAATCGGCGACGATGCCGGCGAGACCGCCCGTGGCGATAACGGTGGCATCCTCGCGGCCCAGCTCGCGCTTCATGCGCGCGACCAGGCCCTCGGCCATGGCGGCGGCGCCCGTTACGGCGCCGACCTTGATGCACTCTTCGGTATCACGGCCGATGGCGTGCTCGGGCGCCTCGAGCGGAACGCTGGCGAGCTTGGCGGCTCGGGCGGCGAGCGCGTCCATCGAAATGCGGATACCCGGCGCAATCGCTCCGCCGATGTAATAGCCGTCCTCGTCGATGACGTCGATATTGGTTGCGGTGCCAAAGTCCACCACGATCGCCGGGGCGCCGTAGAAGGTCTCGGCAGCGACGGCGTTGGCGATGCGGTCGGCACCAACGGCCTGGGGGCGCGCCGCCCGCAGCTTGGTCACGGCCGCCGTCTGCGGCCCAATGACGATGGCATCTGCCGCGATGCGTTTGGCCACGGCGCGCCACTCGCGCGAGAGCTGTGGCACCACGCCGGCAAAGGCGATCGCGTCGACCGCATCGAGCGAAAGGCCGTACATCTTAAAGAAGCCCATCAGGCGCACGTGAATCTCGTCGGCGGTATAGGAGCAGTCGGTGGGCATGCGCCACGACTGCGCCAGCTCGTCTCCGTCAAACAGGCCCATGGCCGTCTGCGTGTTTCCCATATCGATAGCGAGCAGCATATCTACTCCAGGTGTCGGCGTAAAAGGACGCGCACCATTGTATACGCGCCGCCGACGGCGCTCGGCTGCGATTCGTTTGCGGTGATATGGACTGAGGGGTTTAAATATGAAGGAATTATGCTCTACGAGATTTTCCTTGCCGTTTACCGAACTCCCGCGTAATATTCTTTCTCGCGCACATGAGGCGCCCAGACATTGCGGGGTGGAGCAGTCTGGTAGCTCGCCGGGCTCATAACCCGGAGGTCGTAGGTTCAAATCCTGCCCCCGCGACCAAGAACTTGCAGCTCGTCGGCCTAGCCGGCGAGCTTTTTTGTTATCCCGGGACCGTGTTTTCGGTCCAATTCTCGGCCTCTCAAACAAAATCTCAATCTGTAACATCTAGACCCGATTTGGACGGCTAGATGTTACAGATCGAGATATACCGATGGGTTGGGTCCCGTTTGTCTAAATCTGTAACACGAGGAGTGATTTTTGTCGTCTAATTGTTACAGATCAAGATTATTCGGAAGCCCGGTTTGGTTTGTCTCGATCTGTAACGCCTAGGGCCGGTTTTGGTCGATAGATGTTACAGATCGAGACGTTTTGTTGGGATGGTTTCTATTGTCTCGATCTGTAACAGGTAGGGGTCAAAAGTGGGTCTAGATGTTACAGATTGAGATGTTTGGTCGGACCGAATTTGTTCGTCTCGATTTGTAACATCTAGGGTCGTTTTTGGTCTGCAGGTGTTACAGATCGAGATTTTCCGACGGAACGCTCCCGTTTGTCTCGATCTGTAACAGCAAGACCCGGTTTTGCCGAGTAACTGTTGCAGATTGAGACAAACCGACGGGCCGCCCCCGCCCCATCTACCTGCCGCTACCTGCTATCCGCCGATTTCCGTTGCGCCGCCGTGCTCTCATGCCATATCCTCTAGACAACTACGCGGCACCATCGCCGCCGCGCCTACAAGAGAGGAATGTCCATGACCGCACCTGCATCCAAACTGCTCCAGCCCATTACGGTTGGCCCCCTTGAGCTCAAGAACCGCATTATGTTTCCGCCGCTGACCACCGGCTACGAGGAGCGTGACGGTTCCATTGGCGAGCGCAGCCTGGCTTTTTACGAGCGCCTGGCCCGTGGCGGCGTGAGCTACATCGTCATTGGCGACGTCGCTCCCGTCATGACCGCGAGCCCCACGCCCAAGCTGGCGACCGACGCCCAGATCCCCACGTTTAAGGCGCTGGCCGATGCCGTCCACAAGCACGGTGCCAAGGTTGCGCTGCAGCTGTTCCACCCCGAGTACGACGTGCCCGGCGTCGGCCGCATGGTCATGGGCTCCATGGCCGCTGCCAAGGCCGCGCAGGAAGCCAAGGCCGCCGGTGACGAGGAGACCTTTGCCGCCAAGATGGCCGAGTCCAACGAGATCCGCAAGCAGGCATACGCCAAGCTGCACCACGACATGCAGCACTTTGTGAACGAGGCGAGTGTAGAGCAGCTCACCCAGATTAAGGAGGCTATCGCCGCCTCGGCCGCTCGCGCGCAGCAGGCCGGGATCGATGCCATCGAGGTCCACGGCGACCGCCTGGTGGGTTCGCTGTGCTCGGCCATCCTCAACCAGCGCACCGACGAGTACGGCGGCTCGTTCGAGAACCGCGTCCGCTATGCGCTGGAGGTCGTCGCTGCCATTAAGGAGGCCGCGCCGCAGCTGATGGTGGAGTACAAGCTCCCCGTGATCATGGAGAACCCCGACGGCACGCCGCGCGGCAAGGGTGGCCTGCAGCCCGACGAGGCCTGCGAATTTGCCAAGCTGCTCGAGGGTGCGGGCATCGACATGATCCAGGTTGCACAGGCAAATCACACCGGCAACATGGGCGACACCATTCCGCCCATGGGCGCCATGCCCTACAACTGGACGCTACCCGTGGCCGAGCGCGTCAAGGCCCTGGTCTCCGTGCCGGTGGCAACCGTCGGCCGCGTGGTCTCGGTCGAGGCCGGCGAGAAGATTCTGGAAGACGGCGCGGCCGACATCGTCGCCTATGGCCGCTCGCTCATGTGCGACCCCGACATTGCGCTGAAGGCCGCCACGGGCGAGCCCATTCGCGAGTGCCTCAACTGCAATAAGGGCTGTGTCGACGCGATTCAAAACCGCAAGTACATCTCGTGCGTGCTTAATGCCGAGAACGGCGACGAGGCGACCATCGCCATCAAGCCGGGCGAGGGCGACAAGAAGATCGCCGTGGTGGGCGGCGGTATTGCCGGCCTGGAGGCCGCGCGCGTGGCGGCCAAGCGCGGCTACGACGTGACCGTCTACGAGGCGAGCGATCATCTGGGCGGCCAGATTGTGCTGGCGGCCGCGCCTCCGCGCAAGGACGAGATCATGCGCTCGGTCGAGTATTACGAGAAGATTCTGCCCGGCCTGGGCGTGAAGGTTGAGCTCAACCATGCCGCTACCGCTGAGGACCTCAACGCCGCCGACGCCGCGATTGTGGCCGTGGGCGCGCACGACGTGGTCATCCCCGTTCCGGGTGCCGACTCGGAGAAGGTCGTCTCGAGCTGGGACGTGCTGGCCGGCAAGGTGGAGCTCAGCGACCGCGTCGCCGTCATTGGCGGTGGCCTGGTGGGCACCGAGACTGCCGAGTACCTGCTGCAGCACGGCTGCGAGGTGGCGATCGTGGAGATGCTCGACAAGATTGCCGCGGGCGAGTCCGAGACCATTCTGCCGCTGATCATGAGCGACTTTGCAGAGCACAACGTGGAGCAGCACGTGAAGACCCGCCTGACCGCCATTACCGACGAGGGCGTGGAGGCCATTCGCACCACCGAGGACGGCGCCGAGGAGCCGGTGAAGATCGCCTGCGATTACGTGGTGATGGCCGTGGGCTCCAAGGCCAACGCGTTTGACCTGGACGGCGTGACGGTACCCGTGACCTACGTGGGCGACTGCTCGGGCGAGCGCACCGCCGACATCGCGAGCGCCATTCGCACGGCATATCACGCGGCCAACGAGCTCTAAGCAAGAAAGCTATCGCGTATTGAGTGGGCGGGGAGTGCCGTATCGGTGCTCCCCGCCTTTTTACCAATAAGAGGTGCTCTGACCAGCGGGTTCAGAAAATCCGAATCTCATGCGCCAGAAAATCCGAATTATATGAACACGAAAATCCGAATCGCAACCACCCGAAAATCCGAATTTGCTACAGTGGTATAGAAGAATCAGAAAGCAGGAACTGGAAATCTGCGGGGGTGGCTCATGGCAGGTGAGAGGCTACATCGGGACGGATACATCCCACGTATCGTGGATGCGCAAATCGAGCGCTACCTTCGTGTCTTTGGCGCGGTCGAGATTGCGGGCACCAAGTGGTGCGGCAAGACGTGGGCCGCGCTCGAGCACGGGGCGTCCGCCTCGTATGTCGACGAGAATCTCGACCTCGCGCGTGCCGACCCGGCGATGATGTTGCTGGGAGACCGTCCGCATATTATCGATGAGTGGCAGCGCGTTCCCCAGATTTGGGACTACGTTAGACACGAGGTTGACCGCACCCGGGGTACGCGCGGCGCCTATATCCTCACGGGTTCCGCCACGCCTGCGTTTGGCTCAAAGGCGGAGGCGCCCGCGCATAGTGGAGCCGGCCGCATCGGCCGCGTCCGCATGCACCCCATGACGCTTGCCGAGACAGGTGAGTCCAACGGCAAGGTGAGCCTGGCGGGCTTGTTTGAGCATCGTTTTGAGCCCTGCCGGTGCAATGGCGATACGCCGGGGCTTGTCGAAGCCGCTTGCCGCGGCGGCTGGCCCGAGGCGATCGATATGGTTTCGGCTGACGCCCAGCTCATCGCCCGCGAATATCTCAACACCACGTTTTCGAGCAGCTTCCCGGCGGTCGGTCTCGACCCCGATATTGCTCGTCGAGTCTCCGCATCGATCACGCGCAATCTGGGACAGGCAACCACGTATAAAACGATTCTTATGGATATGTTCGGTGCCGAGGAGGAACCCGCAGCGTTTGCCGATGAGACCAAGGTGCGCAGGTACCTGGATGCCCTCAAAGGCATGTTCATTCTCGAGGAGGTCCCCGGTTGGGTTCCCGCCGCGCGCGACAAACGGCGCTTTACCGTCAAGCCCAAGCGCTATCTGGCAGATCCGAGCCTTGCTTGCGCCTTGCTAGGTATGTCCTCGCAGGCGCTGCTTGCCGACTGGCAGACATTTGGTCTGGTGTTTGAGAATTTGGTCATACGCGACCTTTCGGTCTACGCACGTTCGCTCGACCTGCTGGATAGCACGCCCGTGCGCTATTATCGCGACGATTCGGGTCTTGAGTGCGATGCTATCGTGCAGCTAGCCGACGGACGGTGGGCCGCCTTTGAGATTAAGGTGAGTGAAGATAAAGCGAACGCCGGCGTCGAGAGCCTCAAGCGCGTTCGCAAGAAGGTCTGTGGAAATCCTCGTTCACGCACACGCGAACCGGAGTTTATGGCCGTGATTGTGGGGGTGGGTGAGTACGCCCGCGAGGTCGAGGACGGTATCTACGTGATACCCGTTCGCGCGTTGGGGTGTTAAGGGGCGGCACGCCGTGTGTCCGCTGCCCGGCGCTACGGATTGGTGCAAGGGGGTCAGGTTTGTTTGCACCATGTTGGCGCGAAGTAACCTGACCACTTGCACCAAGGGTTTGACTTTTAAGACATCATTAAGGCTTGCGTTGTGGAGCGAACCGCAGGTCAATGCTATTCTTTTACCTTATCGTACGGTGTTGTATTCTGCCTGAATTCTCTACCTGCGAACAACGGATAAACGCGACCGAGCGGAAAGGATGGCACGCCCGCAAGCAGGGCAAATGTAAGCGATGAGTGGCATGGACCGACATAGCGAGCTCCAGCAGCACAAGACGGCGGCCGAGTACCGCCAAGCTGCCGACGAGCACGTGCGGACCCTCAAGGATTTCTGGAAGGATTTCCTGGTGAGCGGTCTGTTTGTGTTGGCCGCCATCGTTGCCATCTTTGCATGCTTGGCCTGGTTTGCCGCGAATAATCGAGTGAGCGCCACGGGGAGTACGATCGGGGCGAAGGCGGATCGGTATACGCTGACCGCCGAGGGCGAGGGCGAGTCCGACGCCCACGTGGGCTATTACGAGCGTTCCGAGCGCACGCCCGAGGAAAAGGATGCCATCGATGGCTTGGATACGACCGACGCCATGACGGTAACGCTCGGTTCCAACCTGAACAACGAGACCGCGGGCTCTCTGTACCCGGGTGCTCGCGGCAAGATTACATTTACGGTGAAGCCGCTGGTGAGTGACCTGGACGGGGTCACGATCAATCTGTCGCGCTTGCTTAAGGTCACGAACATTGTTGGCGTTGTTGGGGACGGGGGAACGCTGGCGCCCGAGGCGGAGGCGCTCCTTGGCTTGATCAAAGGCCACTTGCTGTTCTTTACGAGCTGCGACCAGAACGGGTATTACTCGGGCCGCGTGGTTGATAGCAAGATCGAGATTCGCAAGAACGCATTTTGCGAAAACGGCGATGTGACCAAGCCAACGAACAAGCCCTTCACCATCAACCTGTACTGGGTGTGGCCGGAGTACTTCCAAAACTTCGTCCTTACCGGCAACACGAATTACTACAAGAACCTGTTTGCGGCGGCGGGCGACGCAAAGTCTGACTACGGCGCTTTGCAGGCGGACATGAACGAGCATAAAGCGAACTACTTCTATGGCGCGGCAAACGGCACGAGTGCTGCCAACGCCCCCGAGGTTTCGTCTAGCATGTCCTTCAGCGACACCGCCATCTGCTCGGCGCTGTACAACAATGCCGACGAGCAGATCGGCAATAAGGTCAAATACATCCAACTTAGAATTAGCGCTCAGGAGGGCGTGAGCTCATGAGCACCATGCAAACGCGCCTCGGCGATGCCCGCAATTGGATAGAAAACCGCCGCGCACAGGCCCTTGCGGTCCTGATATTGCTGGCGGCAATCGCTCTTATCATCGGCTTGTCGCTCTCGTGGTTTGTGGGCAGCAAAAGTCTGTCTACGGTGGGCAAGATCCAAACGCCCGCGCAGCTTAAGATCATGGGTCCCAACCAGACGAGCATCGAGCCCATCGAGATTTCGTATGATGAGTCACGGGGCGATGTTAAAAACATAGACGGCACCGTGACCATTCGTCGCGCGTTTTGCGTGCGGAGCGACAATGGCGATCCCGCTGCCGGCGGTCAAGCGTTTGAGCTGCAGGTGGCAAATACCACGAATATCACGGGGCTGACAATCAACGTGTATCACGTGACGGTCAATAATCCGAACGATAAAAACGGCACCGTGGTCGGCCTCGACGGGCTCAACCGCACCTACTCATGGAGCAAGAAGAGCAGCACCCCGATTGAGTTTGCTTTTATCAACTCCGCGGACGGGACAAGTGCGTTGGCTAAAGAGCTTGAGGCAAACGACCCGACGTACGGCTCGTACGTGAATGTCCAGAAAAACGCCCGTCCGCTGTATCGGTACCACAAGTTCGCAGGGAGTGGGCTCGATGGCTGGAATGGCAAAACAGCCAACGCCGCCACGAACTTCATCATCGAATGTACGTGGAATCCGGGCGTTGTGACCGTAAGCGGAAAGACGGTCTCCAACGTCAAAGAGACCGACATGGTTTATCTAATCGCTCGCGTCACGAGCGGCAACTAATAAGTAGGAGGGGAGGGGCGCCAGATGCGAAAAGACAAGAACGAGCAAAATGAAATCGCGAGGCCTGTTGGTAAGCACTTTGCGCAGGTAGATAATTCTAAGACAGAGCCTTGCTGCACGGAGTCGGCGACCCCTACTTCTAAAGTGCGCAAGCGCCTATGGACGGTTGCGGTGCTGCTATGCGCCGTCGCGATTGTGGCGGGTACCTACCTTACCTACACGGCCTTTTTGGCGGGTGACTTTCTTAAGTCGGTCGCTGTCTCGGGCACGTCGCAGGCGCTGTTTGCTTCGGACATGCTCACGGGTTACACGAATGAGACGCTGAATGACGAGGGTATTGCCGTCCGAAGTGTCATCGCCGACACGAGTGGGGAAAACTGCTTCTTTACCTTTCGCATTTACAACCATCTGCTGGGCGACAAGAACAAGGTCAACGACAAGGACGTTAACGCGACGCTGAGCGTGGAGGCGACGGGAACGACGGGCACTTGGAGTGTTAACGGTAAGCCCACGCTGACGGCGGGCGGCACGGTCGACCTTTCCTTCCCTGCCAACAAGGCAACTATGTATACCTATAAGGTTACGTTTTCCAAGGCGGACCTCAACAAAGCATCCTTCACCGTTAAAGCCAAGGTCGGCTCCAATAGCCCCGGCACCAACCTTAAATGGCTCGCCGCCAAGATTGCGCCTTCCGAACGTGCAGAGGTGACGGCTTCGGGCGTTTCGGGCGAGTGGGTCGACAAGAACAAGGATGATACGAATGTCGGCGACTTCGACGCCTACAACTATCGTGTGACCGTTACGGGCGCTACGACTAAGGTAAAGCTCACGTGGGGAAGCGGGGTCGAGCTCGATCCGTTCTTTGAGGCGAACCACAAGAACGGTAATGGGCAAGCAGCCGTCAGCGGCAACTCGATCACATACGATGCATCTCCTGGCTCGGAAATCATCACCTTTTACCGGAAGGGTGATTCGAAGCCGACCAGCTGGGAAGCCATTGGCGTTTCGTGTTCGGCCGCGTAGGGCTAGCCGAAGCAATCCGCAAGCATAGATTTTGAGACCCCGCGCGGGGCATGAGATAGAACGAGGTAGGACCAGATGAGAACGGCAAAGCGCATAACAACCGCATGCCTGACTGCGATCATGATTTTCCAGGCGCTCGCGCCCTCCACAGAGGTGTTCGCACAAGAGCTCGACGCCGTTATGGAGGCATCCGTCTCCGCCGCGCGCGCCGCGGGCAACACGGCGCGCTCCGTACAGGATGGCGTGGCCACCGCGCTGCAAGATGCTGACCAGGCTGCATCTGATGACGCCGCAACGACTCCGGGCGCCGACGCTGGCGCTACCGAGGGCGGCGACGGTTCTACCAACGCTGGCGAATCGCAGGACTCCACGACCGATGGAACCACTAACGGCGATACCCCAACGGAGGGCGACGCGTCCCAAGATGATGCGGCTACCGATGAGGGCGCTGCTGACGAAGAACAAGCGGATGACGCGGACGCGGATGCTGCTGATCAGGCAGGCGCCAACTACCCCATCGCTACTGTCGAGGCTCTCAGGCACGCGTTGGGTGACGGCAATGTCATCACTGACGACTTGGGCGCCGTCACGGCCATTACCTTTGAGTCCAACGCCGACCTTATCGCCATCTCCAACACCGATCCCGCCATCTACCAGAACGCGAACATCTCCAAAGGTGGCTCGACCGGCATCGACTTCGACGTGTGCGGCGCGGAGATCGTGGACGGCCTGGGTAGCCTCACGTTCCAGGGCTTCGGCAGCGATGCCTACCCTTTCAAAGGTACGCTCGACCTGGGCGGCAGGTCCCTTACCGCCAACAAGACGCTCTTCAACAACATCGAGCTCAGCGACGCCAACAGCACCGTAAAGCTCACCTGGAAGGGTACCGATGCCCAGCCCATCGTGGCCGCAAAGGTCACGGGCGCGGACAAGACGCTTGCTGCCACCGTTACCGTGGGCACGCCCAAGAGCGATGCCGAAAAGGACATCTGCAAGCTAACCTCGCCGCTTGTGGGCGAGGTCACGGGCGCGCTCACGCTTAACGCCACCTATACGACAAGCGCGAACAGCCCCCTGGCAGTCGATATGCAATCGAGCGCAGGCAACATGGGCTTGCTTGCGAACACCCTTGCCGAAGGAGCATCGCTTACGCTTGCGGGCCTTACCCTGCCGGACAACCTCAACGGCACGCCCACCATCAACGCGTTAGCCGCTGACGCCAACGCGGGGGGTCTTATCGGCGAGGCGCGGGAGGGTGCCACCGTCGCCATGCCAACTGGCATCGATGTCTCGGCGCTGAGCGTCGCAGGCGAAAACGCGGCGGGCGGTCTTATCGGTAAGGCGACTAAGCTCACGCTCACCGTGGGCAAGGATAACAGTGGAAAAGAAGCCTCGGGCAAGGCTGTCGCCATCAAGCCCGCGCATGCGGTTGGATCGTCATCTGCCGGGACGTATGCAGGCGGCCTTATCGGCGACGCCTCGTTTGCCGACGCATTCACCATCAACAGCGGCATCTTCGACTTTGGCAAGGGCGTGGCGCTCAGTGTGTCCAACACGAGCGCTGCCCCTTCCGCCGGCGGACTGTTCGGCGTACTCGACATATCGAACGGCGACGTGGCCGTCAATGGCGGTTCGTATACAAGCACGCTACAAAACGGCAAGGATGACAACAAGCACGGCAACTACGGCGGCTTGGTGGGCAAGCTGTGGGGGAGGAAGAACGGCGACGCGCTGCATGCCTTTACGGTGCAGGGTGATACTGCGGTGTCGTTCGGCGTGGGCTCCAACGGCAAACTCACCTACGCAGGCGGCCTAGTAGGCTACCTTGGCGAAGGCGGCGGGAGTACTAACGTGTCCGCCGTGGTCATCAGTGATGCAACAGTGACATGCTCAACCTCGGGCTACGCCAGTGCAAATGGCAAATACGGCGGCGCCGTGGGCGTCGTGGACACAAACAACGTTCTAGAAGTGCGTGGCCTGAAGGTCAAAACCGCCAGCGGCGCTACCATCGGCGGCACAAACGGCGGCTTTGCCGGAGTCGTTGGGTCGTCGTGGCTCGGCATCGTCAAGTTCAGCGGTATCACCGACCTGTCGGATGCCACCTTCGTGGAAAATGATCACACCGCGCAGCTGATTTATGAGAACTTCAACTCGCTGATTTTTGCCGCCGGTAGCGGAAGCGATAGTGACGCCGCCGCAGGCGATATCAAGAAATGGCAATATAAGCGCCCCTCTACGCCCGTCAAGATCGATGACGTGTACAGCTACGGCCAGGTCATTCGCTTGGGCAACCCGTTGAGCGAGGACCTCATCTCCATCAACAAAGAGCACCAGTGGAACTTTAGCTCTAAGCTCGTAAAAACTGGCGATGCATTTGCGCTGGCAAGTATCGACGATTTCGCAAAGCTGGCGATTACCTGGCAAACCAACGGCTACTACTCGATGGTTGACGGCGTTACCGAAAACAACCTTAACGGCTTGCAGTCCTCGACCATTACGGTGAACGGCACTATTGATCTCAAGGGCACGGGCCTAACGGGTTTCGCGCAGGATCGTGCAGACGGCTCGCAAGTTTTCTCGGGAACGTTGAACGGTGGCGGCACAATTAACCTTGCCGTCGGCGAGCCGTACGGCAAGCGTGGTGAAGCTGTGCTCGACGACAATGACACGAGCAACGGCAACGGCAAAATCTACCGCCACGGCCGCTTGGGCTTGTTCGCGGCCGTCAACGGCGCAACCATCTCCAACGTCACAATCGCTGGTTCCATGAAGTTCGATAACGGTTCGGCTATCGATGCCGGGTCGCTTGCAGGTACCATCGTCGGCAACCTGCCATTGTCTGGCGTAACGTGCAAAACGAATATCGCGTGTGATGATACGTTCGGCAACGAAGTGAACATTGGTGGTATTGCGGGCAGCGTGTCGGCGGCTTCTACGGTTGCGTTTAAGGATAACAGCAGGGCTCAAGCGACCATCGCTGCAACTAAAACGCTTAACGGCAATAGTCGCATTGGCGGCGCCATTGGTTATGTGGGCGATTATGGCTCGTCATTCAATGTTGCGGGCCTCGAAGTCGCCGGATCAATCGAAACCGGCAATTGCACCAGCGGCAAGATTGCCCAGGTCGGCGGTCTTATCGGCTGCATCGCACAGAGCACCTATGGGGCTGATGGGGCAATAGCCAACTCGGCCAAAAAGGACGTTAACATTACGGGCCTTTCGTTCAACTCGTTCAAGATGGGAGTCGGAAAGAACGGCGATAAGCTCAATGGCGTGGGCGGTCTCTTGGGTTATAGCTGGGGCAACGCGGTCGTAACTATCGGAGATGACAACATTAACAAGAGTGAAAACTCCTATGCTTTGAAAACGACCAACGCTTCTATAATCGCGACTGTGGATGATTCCAAGGAGCTTGGCGGCCTTGTATACGCAGCCAGCGGTCACTGGATTATCAACAACTACGCCATCGATCTCTCGGGCACAAAGATTAATGCAGGCGCCGCTCAGACGCTCGGCGTTCTAGTTTGCCGCGGCTGCAAGGTGGATGATAAGACGACATATGGCGTCGAGAGCTACCTAGGCCTGTACTTGGAGGACAGGGCTTATTGGGATACCGCCTATAGGGTGCCCACCGGCGAGGGGGCCATCGTTGCGTCGGGCGTAACGTCCTTCGATGAATGGGTTGGCAGCGGTGTAAAACCAAACAACGGCAGCAAGCTCATGGACGCCGACTGGAACACGGTCGTTTCGCTACACACACAGAAAAACAAGCTGGACATGGACGGCGATTCCACAAAAGACAACAGCTACCATAATCGCTCGTCTTTCGGTCGAAGCCAGAATACGAACGGCAATACCCGCTACTTCTACAACCTCGACATAGCCTCTAAGAATTGTGAAGGCGGCTTTAGTGGCAGTCAAATCGATACAGCGGACAAGCTGCTCTTATGGTCTGCTTTCTGCTATGCTCCCGCCGGTATTCGTTCGACAATCGTTCCCGATGGTACGACAGGGCTCGATGATTCCATAACCATAACGGGCACAATCGATTTGGCCGGCTACAGCTACTATCCCACTCAACCGATCGGAGAGGTGACGGTTAATAATGCGGCCATCACCTTCTACTACTCCAAGATCAAGGCCGAGCAGAATGGCAACAAGCTAAACTCCGATGCCACCCAGCACGAGAACATGCACTGCGGTCTTTTTCAAACGGTGGCAGACGGCGATCTCACAGTAAGCAACGTCACTTTGGGTGGTACCGTTGGGCCCGTTATCAATGACGGAAAGAGCTCTACTGACGCTATTGGCGCGAGCGGAAGCTCATCGGGCGCGCTCGTGTGCCGCTACGTGTATGGGTCCAGCGACGGCAATGGCACCAAGATTAGAAAGATCTCAATTGATGATCTTACACTCAACAATCTGATTGTCGACGGCGCCAACAGCGCCACGGACGCTAACGCCTATATGCCTCTGCTCATCAACGAGATGCAGAAGTACGTGAGCCTGAACGCGAAGAATATCAAGACTACTGGGTACACGAGTGGCACCAAGGCGGCTACGTCGCTGTTCGGAAAGCTTGGTGTAGGCAGTGAGGCCGATCAGGTGACGGCGAAGTTTGAGCAAATCAGCTTGCCCAGCCAAGAGAACAATACGATCTTCACCCATGCGAGCCTGCTGGAGAGTTTTGGCTACGGAAGCACGGGCACGGGCTCTGCGGACTACACCTTTACTAGGGCTGATGCCGATGCGGGCAAGGTGACCTACGGATCCGAGATTGATGGGAGTACGGAGTACCCGGGCAAGCAGCTTTGGTATTACGACGAAGCGACGTATGGTGCCGTGAGCGGCTATGTGACGGTTGATGGTAAGAAGGACGGTGACGTCAGGCCTTGGTTCGGTGACTACCTTCCTTATGTTTACAAGGGAAAAGCCGCCGAGGATGGCGTCCAGTATCACGAAATTAAAGTCAACCAGCGCATTCCAAAGCTGGTAATGGGATGTGGTACCTATGGCGATCCTTATTCCGTCACAAACGCGGCGGAGATGAATGCCATTGCCAACTACATTAATAACATGACGGCGCTTGACGGCTGGGAGGTCACCATTGTCGCCGACCAGGGTAGGCTCTGCACTCGCCGCAGCAGCGATCACTCGACCGACAATGAGGTTACGTACGTCTACAAGCAGGCGAACGGTACCGATAATAAATGGGAGAAGAAGACCGGAGACGCGTCGACCAATTCCCCGCAGACGCTGAGCGACGAAACCATGCACCGCTATATGCAGAGCGCGTATTACAGCATCGAGCCTACTGAGGGCAATACGATTACTCTCGACGGCGCATCGTTTGGCGGTTTTGGAAATAGGGCCAACCCGTTTAGGGGCGTCATCGTTGGCAACTTTGGCAGTGATAATAAAAACGCAACCATCAAGATAGAGAATAACGAGGGTTCGCTTCGCGGCCTTATTCCCTATAGTTACGGCAGCGTGGTGCGCGATCTGAATATTCGCTATGTGAACGCGTCGGCGACTATTACTTATTCTGCCAAGGATGCCGACGGCGTTCCGACGGCGTTTTTCGGTGGCGTTGTCGGCTGCATCCTTGGTGGCGATAACATTATCGATGGCGTGGTCGTTAATGGGACGACGGCCGAAAACCCTACAACGGGATTTACCGTCACGGGCGGTGGCGACAAGCCGCATCTTGTTCCCATTGGTGGCTACGTCGGTGCCATTGCGGGTGGCGGCGTGATTTTCCGCAATATGGACAAAAGCGGAAAATCTTCCTGGCGTGCTGGAACTGGTGACAAATCTCGTGGTCTGGGAAAGGGCAACTTTGATCTCTACAACAATCCCTACGTCGGTCGCGTGATTGATGGCTATGCCTTTAGCGAGGGCTGTAAGGTTGAAAACGGTAACGCTAACTACCAGATTAACGAGCTCACAAAAAAAGGAACCCCCTGTGTCACCACCACGGGCACCGACAACAAGTACCTCGGCACTAACGCCGAGGCTCCTGTGACCATGGTGAAAAACGCCCAGGGCCTTTTGGTGCTCTCGGCCATCATCAGCTCGGGTGCGGGTGCTGGCGCGGCACATACCAACTACTCCAATAATGGCGTGTTCCGCGGTTCCAAGGCTTACTGGGGCAGCGATTCGCAAGACCCGGCGATATGCGGCTACCTGTTTGGCACCAAGGAATATGGCAAGGTACGGAATGCTAACTACGCAAATGTGGGCAAGCCTGAGAGTGCTGCCGGCGATTTCGAAATCGCCAAAAACGACGACCAGAAGGCCCCCGGCAAGCAGGGGTGGCACGGCCCGCTCGACCATGATGACGATGTAAATTCGCCCTACCTGGTGGCGTCCTACGCTGCCGACTACCAAACGGGCTATGTGTGCGCGTCGAAATCGATCGGCATGAGCTTGGAGTTCAAGCAGGGCGACACCTACGATATGACCGACTACGGCACGGGGTACGTGGGCCTAAACGGCCGCTACTATTCCAATGCCTGCAATTCGAACCAGCCGGGCACCGACCGCGACCGTATTACGCCGCACGTAGCCACGATCGACGGTAACGGCGCCACCATCACGGTGGGTACCGAAGGCACCGCCTACGGCGTCGTCGAATACGCCGACGACGACTATAAGGTCTCGGGCGTGGGTGGTCTATTCAGCACCGTGATGTTCACCTCCACCAATGTGGGGCAGAGCGTCACCGCGAACGACGGCGCGCAGGTCAAAGACCTCACCTTTAGCAACTGCAACGTAGCGCTCACCTATATCGACACCAACGGCGAAGCCAAACCAGGAGAGGCGCCGAACGACCTTACCGGTGCCGGCCTTTTGGCGGGTGCAACGGCCAACTACGACGACGGCACGTGCGGCATCTACCGCAACGTGCAGATGAAGAACTGCACCGTGTCGGGCGCAAAGAGCGTAGGAGGGCTTCTTGGCAGCTCGGGCCGCGCCAGACGAACTACGAGCGAAGACAGAACCTATATGGTCGAGTTCGGGGACGGGTGGGGCCCCGCGTATCTCTATGACTGCTCATACACTGGCCTTAACGTCACGGGCGAGAAGAATGTCGGTGGCTATGTGGGTACGGTCGCCTCGGCGTGCGGTGTGTGGACAACCGCAGGCACAGGGGTGAGCGAAAGGACCGTTGGCAAAAACTCGACCATAACTGCCACAGGGACAGTGCCCTACGTGGGCGGCGTGCTCGGCTATGTCGAAAGAAGCGATATCTCGGTCAACACCAACATCGGCACCACCACAGCGGCCCAGTCGTCGTGCACGGCAGTCATCTCTGGGGTAAACGTGCTAGCCACCGGGTCGAACTCCGATGACCATATGGGCGCCGGCGGCGTGGTCGGACGCGCCCGTGGCGGCGTTATTTCTATGAGCAACGTGCGCATTGATGGCGGAAACGGCACCGAGAACGCCGTCATCGGCGATAAGGCCGGAACGAACAATAGCATCTACAATGCGGGCGGCCTGATTGGTGAGGTTACGAGTAGCGGTAGCCCCAACAAGTACTGGTTCGACGACTGCAGTGTCAAGAATGTCAGCATCGCCGGCACCGGCAAATGCTCGGGCGGGCTTATCGGCTACTTCTTCAGCAATGTGAATATAGCCTGCAACAACATCGCGATCGAGAACGCTACGATTAAGGGTAACTGGAGCGGCGGTCTGCTGGGCGCGAATAACGCGAGTAACAGCGGATCCGTCGTCATCGACGTTACCAACACAAAGGTATCCAACACCACGTTTAGCGAAAGGTCCAACGGCGGCATTATGGGCGACGGGCGCGGCCAGTTCCATCTGTTAAACGTGCTCATGGACAGCAATAGCTACAATGCGGGCAAAACCCAGGGCGTACTCTTGGGCGAGGTTGACACGGGGGATGGTAAGTACAGCCTTTCCGCAGCGGGCGTGGAAGTAAAGCCCGGTAGTGGCAAGACCACGAGCGACCTGCCGCCGATGGTTTACACGACCAATACGAATACGGCTGCTGTTAACGAGAAAACTTATATTGCCTTCGGCGACTACAACGGCACGGCTGCCGCGCCCAACGAGAACAAAACGCTTTACGGCGCAGGCGATACTGCTACCACGGCAACGAGTCCGTACGTGACCACGAGGCCCGTGAGCACGCTGGCGGTGCGTGCCTCCGACGGCGACACCACCGACCGCTACCTGTTTGGCGACGGCGCCGCCATTGACACTGCGGCGACCATCCAAAGCCAAGCGGGTGCCCGCGTTCCCGGCCGCTACACCTACACCAACATCGCCGGCATCAATGATGCCGGCGCATACCAAAACACGAGCACCTATAGCGCGGACAGCTCGCGTAGCACCTATAACGCTAACAACATTACTTCGGACAAGAAGGCCAAAACTGACTTCCCCGTGCTCGTGATTCCGGGCAACGATACCACGACGGTGGAGAGCTACCTGAACATCGTGACCAATGGCGGCTTCTCCGATGCCCGCCGCCTCAACGGCAGCACCGCGCATGTGACCGCCACCGCCGAGGTCTTCTCGCTCGCCGATAACGGCACCTTCGTCAAGGACGTAGCCGCCTCGCAAGCGCCCACGCTCAAGGTGCTCAACAATGGCACGAGCTCTATGGCATTCCGCGCGAGCACCGACTGGGACAATGAGCAGGGGCGCTTCACGCTGCTTACGGTCACCTTTAGCGAGGCCGGCCAGAGCTACCGTGTACAGGTACCCATCATCGTCAAGCGCATGCTCGAGATCGACTTTACCGCCACCTACTCCGAAGGTGCGAACTTCAAGGCTGCCGACTATGCGACAAAATACGACAAGCACGTACTTGTGAGCAGCGGCGACACCATGACCGGCTACCTTACCTGGACCTATGGCAGCGCTCGGGGCAAGCCGGTCGATTACGGCTGGAACACGCTGCTCGAAGCCGGCGGCTCTATGGGTCCGCTCAACAAGAGCATTACCTTCGGTGCCACGCTGCCCGAGGGTACACAGCTCACACTCGTGGACACGGCCAACAACAGCCGCGAATATCACTACACGGTGGGCACGGGTGGCGCGACGTCAGTCAAGCTCACCGAGTTTGTGGACGCTGGCAACAAGGCTTACTACACCGAACCGTGGCTGAGCGAAATCGTGGGCGTGAAGGCCGATGAGGCCAGGGAGGACAAGGACGGCGCTTGGGTCAAGCTCGCCGATGACGAGGTCAAGGACAAGAGCCAGGCCGAACTCGCGAAGATGGCTGGCGCCAAGGTCGATGGCGCGTACTACCGCGCGCGCACTTCTTCCGACGCGACGGGCACGTTCTATACCCTCTCCGTTGATAAGGAAGAGCCCAAGAGCGAAAACTTCTACTTGGTGGTGCGCACGCCGGCGGGGTCCGCGGGCGTCAACGGCTACACCGCCACCACGGTGGACACGAGCCTCAACGAGCACATCAACTACCTGCTGCGAGGCAAGAAAGCAGCCGACGGCAAGGCTGCCGAGGATGGGCACCAGAATACGCCCTCGACCTACAGCGTGGCATCAAACTACACGCACAGCCTCGTTGACAACAAGCGTAACCTCGTCGACAACAGGGACAGCATCAACCGGATGGAGCTCAAGGAAGCCACCTATTCGCTTTCCATGAACGTGAGCGACACCGTGACGTTTGACTCGAGCCAGCAATACACGAGCTCTGACGCGCTGTATTATCAGCTCGATTCGTCGCTTGTCACCTATCACGATGGCGTCATCGCGGGCTCGGTAGGATACCCCACGGGCACGCAGGGCACGTATGAGTTCTACGTTAAGGTGGGTGATAACTACTACACCTGGGGCGGGTCGGGTTGGAATCTGGCCGGCACGAAGGAGACCCCAGTGGTGTCGGGCCTTAGTTGGACTGCGAACGGTGGCGACATGTCACTGGTGCTTGCCGATGCTGAGGGTAATCCCATCGATATGTCGGGCCTGCGCGAGATCGCCAAGAACCATGTCAACGCCTTCACCGTTACCATGAGGGCCGCGCTCACCATGACGGAGCCTGCCTGCCAGGCGGGTATCGTGGCCTCGCAGAACAGCGGCACCGACCGCTACACCAAACCCAACTACCGCGCGTACCTTTCCACGCATGCCGACACGCTCAGCACCAGTAGCAACTCGGCATACAACGATGGCGGCGCCGGCTACTACCGTATGGATGTGGGCTCATCGACCATCGCGCTCGAGGCGTCTAAGAAATCCCAGTTGGGCATCAACATCGATGATCTCAAGTCCGCTGACGGCGAGATCGCTCTGGTGGGTACCTACGACCTGAGCAAGCTCACGGGCGCCGAGGCTAAGATCGACGCCGCAAACACGGTGACCTACACGCTGAGCCTGGAGCAGCGGCAAGATGATGGCGGCTATGCTCCGGTCGGCGATATCTCGAACTACATTACGGTGCTCGGCAGCGATTACCTAGGCACGGGTGCGGCATCCGCCGACGGCAACAGCTATGTGTTCACCGACACCAAGACCAACGGCGCGTTCCTCACGCGCGACGGCAACAGCCTTGCCTTTAAGCATGCCTTCCGCGTTAAAGTGAATACGAATGTTGAGGGTGAGAACCAAACTTACGCAAACTACCGCTTGGTGCTTACGGCCAATATTATGACCGGCAACGTTGTCGACGACACACCGGTCAACGTTAGCAACCTTGATGGCTATTCGCACTCCGACTACGTGACGTACACGCTAGCGCGCATCAACACCGAGGGCATTCGGCACGAGACGAAAACCAACTAGCTACGCGAGGGGCGGCAACCACCCGGTTGCCGCCCTTTTTCTTGTTCGCTTGGCCTACTGCTGCCCCAGCTCTCCACCAACTTTCCAACTTTCCACGTAACTTACCACCTAAGGTGGAAAGCTGGAAAGTTAAGTGGAAAGCTGGTAAGTTAGGTGGAAAGTTGGAAAGTTGGGAGGTTCGGCATGAATGAGGAGTGGTTGGCGCAGGTCATCCATCATCTGCGGACAATAGGAAACGACACCCAGCAGTACGAAGTAAAAGAAGCCAAGGGCGCGCTCCCCAAAAGCATCGTCGAGACGCTTTCGGCATTTTCCAACGCGCAGGGCGGCTTTATCATCCTCGGCATTTCCGAAAAGAACGGGTTTATGCCCGTCGAGGGTTTTGATGCCCGCAAGATGCAAGACGCCCTCTCTTCTGCATGTGAAAAGCTGACGCCCGTTGTGAGGCCGGATATCCAAGTGCTCCCCTTCGAGGGTAAGCTGGTGCTTTGCGCGCGCATCAAAGAAATGCATCCACGCGATAAACCCTGCTATATTGCGGCACGCGGAATGTACGATTCGTCCTTTATCCGTACGGGCGACGGCGACCGGCGCATGACTCCCTACGAAATCGATCGCTTTATGGAGGAGCATGTTCAGCCTACATACGACGACGAGCCGGTCGAAGGTGCCACGCTCGATGACCTTGACGCCGATCTTTTGCAAGGGTTTATAAAACGCCAGCGCGAGCTACACCCTAGGCTTTTGGGCACCAGAAGCGACGATGAGATTCTCCTTGACCTGCATGTGACCAAAAGGGTGGACGACGCAATCGTGCCGACGCTTGCTGCAATTGTCGCGATGGGACGGTTTCCGCAAAAGTTCTTCCCACGTCTCAATGTGACCTTTACGGCGTACCCCGGGACCACAAAAACGCAGCGAGTAAGTGATAACAAGCGTTTTGTGGATTCTCAGACCATTTTGGGTCCGATCCCTTTCATGATTGAGGACGTGCTTGCCGCCGTTGCGAGAAACACCCGAAACGCAGCGGTTATCGAGGGCGCGTTCCGGAAAGATGTGCCCGATTATCCGCCCGTGGCGCTGCGCGAGGCGGTGGCGAACGCGCTCATGCACCGCGACTACTCTTCCGCCGCGCGCGGCTCACAAGTGCAGGTCAACCTGTATATCGACCGCGTCGAGATTCTCAATCCCGGCGGGCTGTACGGCGACGTAACGATCGATTCGCTGGGAGTTTCTGGGGTTTCGTCATCCAGAAACCAGTTCCTTTCAAATATCCTCGAGACCACGCCGTACCCAGACGGTGGCTACGTGGTCGAAAATCGCGGCACTGGTTATCAGGAGATAGGTGAGCAGCTCGAGCGGGCAAACATGTTGCCGCCCGAACCAAAGAACTCGACAGTTTCTTTTTCGTTGACGTTCGATAAGCGAAAGATAATGCGGGCGGAACAGGTGACGTCTGTGGGGCATGTGGACGAGGCAATCTTGGATTACCTGGCAACACATTCTTCGGCTTCGACCAAGGAGCTCACCGACGCTTCGGGTTTGAGCAGGAGCGCCGTTTCCAACCACATAAAAGGCTTGATTGGTGCGGGCAAGATTGAGGCGATGGAGCCTCCGCGCAGCCCGCGACAACGGTATCGACTCGCGAAGTAGGGCTGTCCGTCGCCCATGCTTCGGTCTCCCAACTTCTTCCCAGCTTTCCACTTAACTTACCACTTAAGGTGGAAAGCTGGAAAGTTAAGTGGAAAGTTGGGAAGCAAGTGGAAAGCTGACATGTTAGGTGCGGACTGACGAGGGGTTAATAATTGCACAAACCATACCAGCCAAACAAAAAGATACCAATCTGGTTGGTAAAACACCGTCAATGAGCCGCGAGCCAACTAGCTGCGTAAATAAAACCTAAAGAACTGTTGCAAATGAATGGCAAATACCCAGATGCCGCCGTTGCGATTTTCAATTAACTGTTACGCGGGAACAGCAAAATGCTACTATCTAACAAGCACGTAAGAAAGCAGATTAACGGTTAAGGCTAAGAAGTGGCAGGTATGTCGGAAGCAACTAGGACCCGCACGCATGCGCCCGAGGTTAGGCAGCGCGCCGTCGAGATCCTCCAAGAGGGGGTCGGTCACCGCGCCCTCGCTGCAAAGCTTGGCATTCCCCAGGCCACGGCTCGTCAGTGGGCCCGCGCATATGCCGTGGGCGGTGCCGACGCCGTGCTCAATGCGGGCGCTCGTCATCACACCTATTCGTACGACGTAAAGCTCGCCGTGGTTAAGGACCGTCTGGAAAACGGCCTGACGGTTCGCGAGGCCATGATCAAGCACGGGATTCCCAGCGAGTCTTCAGTCAAGGCTTGGTGCCGCCAGTATCGCGAGAGCGGTGAGTCCGCGCTGGTCGATAAGCCGCGCGGCCGCAAGCCGCGCGTTAAAAAGGCGGAATAGCGAACGGGATGGTGCGCCCACAGGGGCGCATTTTTCTTGCCGCCCCTCTGCTCCAATGCGGACAGACTCCTTACCCCGCACGTACAAAACTCCCCAGTTGACCGAAAACCCGCCGCCGCTACTCCTCAATTGAGCTATAACGTTAAACAATTGCAGCGTTTTTGCATGGGGGAGTGATGGTATGACGCTACTGTATTTCCTTACCCTGTTTCCGCTGGTACCGGCGCTGGGCATGCTGCTCGCGCACGGTGACCGCGCCCGCGATGCGGTGGGGCTCATAGGTTCCGGCATCATTATGGCGGTGACAGCTGTAGTCGCCGTCATGTTTTTTGGCGCGGGCCCGCAGAGCTTTGAGGTTGCCCCCGGCACCTCGCATGTGCTCTCGATCGTCAGCTCCGCCATCGATGTCATCCTGTGCGTCGTCATCCTGTACAACGCGTTCAAATATAGGAACGCGCTCACCACGGTGCTCGGCATAGTCCAGCTGGTGGGCTCGCTCGCCTTTGCAGCCATGACGCTGCCCGCGGCCGAAGCCGTCACCGCAACGCCGCTCTACCTGGACTATATGAGCGTGATCATGGTCCTCGCCGTCGGCATTGTCGGCAGCCTGATCTGCGTGTATGCCCTGGGCTACATGAAGGACTTCCAGGCCCACGACGAGCACGAGGCCGCGCTGCGCGGGCAGACCGCGCCCGACCGACGCCCGCAGTTCCTGGCGCTTATGTTCCTGTTCCTCTCGGCCATGTTCGTCATCGTGACGAGCGACAACCTTGAGTGGCTGTTCTGCGGCTGGGAAATCACCACCGTGTGCTCGTTCCTTATGATTGGCTACACGCGCACGCCCGAGGCCATCAAGAACGCCTTCACCCAGATCATCCTCAACATGCTGGGCGGCATCGCGTTTTTGGCCGGACTCATGTACCTGCACGTTAACGGCATGCCGCTGACCATCTCGGGCATGATCGAGCTTTCCGGCGCCGGAACCGCGCAGTCCGCGCTGCTGGTGATGCCGGTCATCCTGTTGTCGCTCGCCGCCCTTACCAAGGCCGCGCAGATGCCGTTCCACACCTGGCTGCTCGGCGCCATGGTTGCCCCCACGCCCACGAGCGCCCTGCTGCATTCGTCCACCATGGTCAAAGCCGGCGTGTTCCTAATGGTCAAGCTGAGCCCGCTCTATGCCATCTATCCCGTGACCGGCTTTATGGTCACGAGTGTGGGTGCCATCACGTTTTTGCTCGCTGCCCTCATGGCCATCTCGCAGAGCAACGCCAAGCGCGTGCTCGCGTACTCCACCATTTCCAACTTGGGCCTCATCAGCGCCTGTTTGGGTGTCGGCGCGCCCGAGGCCGTATGGGCGGCCATCTTCCTGATCCTGTTCCACACGGTGGCCAAGTCGCTGCTGTTCCTGTGCGTGGGCACCGCCGAGCATCATATCGGCAGCCGCAATATCGAGGACATGGACGGTATGTTCAGCCGTATGCCACACCTGACGCGCTTGATGATGCTGGGCATCATGGGCATGTTCGTGGCGCCGTTTGGCATGCTCGTGTCCAAGTGGGGCGCTCTGGTGGCGTTTGCGCAGACCGGCAACGTGCTCATGATCATGGTGCTTGCCTTTGGCTCGGCCGCGACGTTTTACTTCTGGGGCAAGTGGCTTGCCAAGCTTTCGGGCGTCGACCCCACGGCTCAAAACGTTGAGGTCAATGTCCATAAGACTGAATGGATGGCGCTCAACACCATCGCCGCGCTGCTGATTCTGTGCTGTGTGGCGTTCCCGGTTATCTCGAGCGGCCTGGTGTCGCCTTACTTGGCCATGGTGTTTGGCCGCGTGCCGTACGTTATTGGCAAGGACGCCATGTATCTGATGGTGGTTATCGTGGCGTTTATCGCCGTGGTGCTGCTGACGTCGTTCCGCGTGAGCAATAAGCCGCACGTCAACGTGTACCTTTCGGGCGTGGGAACCGACAAATATCGCCATTTCCGCGGCTCGATGGGACACGAGGTGAAGGCCGAAAAGCGCAATTGGTACTCGGAGGACGCCCTTGGCGAGAAGCGTATTGGCCCCGCGGGTAGCGTCGTGTGCTGCAGCATTATCTTGTTTGCGCTGCTGTGTTGCGCGTGGATTGGGCCCGAGCGGCTTGCCATGAGTGCGCCCTCGGTGCTGCGCGGTAAGTATTTTGAAGGTTCGGGTGTCGTGGGCATCTTTATTGGCACCGTGGCGTTTGCCCTGTTGGCGCCGCTTGTGGGCGGCCTGATCGACGGCGTTGACCGTAAGCTTTCGGCTCGCATGCAGGGCCGCGTGGGCCCGCGCTTGCTGCAGCCCTTCTACGACGTTGCCAAGCTGCTGCGCAAGGCTCCTGCCAGCGTAAACACCATGGACGATACCTACATGGCGTGCGCGCTCATCTTTACCGTGGTGGGCGGCGGCATCTTTGTGTCGGGCTCCAACACGCTGCTGTGCGCTTTTATGGTGACGCTCGCCGCGATCTTTGTGGTGTTGGCGTCCGCCTCGACGCAAAGCCCGTTTGCCCAGGTCGGCGCCGACCGCGAGCTGCTGCAGGTCATGAGTTACGAGCCCGCCGTTTTGCTGATGAGCGTGGGCCTGTACCTTGCCACCGATAGCTTCGATTCCATCGCCGTGACGGGGCAGTCGGCCCCCATCATCGTGTACAGCGCGCCCATTTTCCTCGCGCTGCTCGCGGTGCTCACCATCAAGCTGCGCAAGTCGCCGTTTGACCTTTCGTACTCGCATCACGCGCATCAGGAGATCGTCCAGGGCGTTGCCACCGAGATGAGCGGCGGCACGCTGGCCAAGATGACCCTTATGCACTGGTGCGAGACCGTGCTGTTTTTGATGTGGGTGGGCATGTTCTTTGTCTGGGACAACCCGGTGAGCTGGGTGGTCGCCCTGGTCGTGATGGCTGCGACGTACTTTGTCGAGGTGCTGATCGACAACACCTTCGCGCGCAGCACCTGGCGCAGCTGCTTTAAGCTCGGATGGGGCGTGGCGCTGGTGTTTGGCCTGCTCAACCTTATGCCCATCCTCGTCGACGTGTTTATTTAGGAGGCGGCATCCATGGATCATAAAATGTCGCGCTCGCCGTGGGTTATTCATTACGACGGCTCGAGCTGCAACGGATGCGATATCGAGGTGCTGGCCTCGCTCACGCCACTGTTCGATGCGGAGCGCTTTGGCGTGGTCAACACCGGCAACCCCAAGCATGCGGACATCTTTTTGGTGACGGGGTCGGTCAATGCCCAGAACCTGCCCGTCGTGCGCCAGATCTACAACCAGATGCTCGAGCCCAAGTGCGTGGTGGCGTGCGGCATCTGCGCGTGCTCGGGCGGCGTATTCCGCGATGCCTACAACGTAATCGGCGGCGTGGACCGCGCGATTCCCGTGGACGTGTACGCGCCCGGGTGCGCCATTCGCCCCGAGACCGTGATCGATGCCATCGTGGAGGCGTGCGGCATCCTGGACCAGAAGGAGGCCGTGATGCGCGCCGGCGGCGACCCGCTCACCGTGGGCGGCGCCGCTACCTGGGACGGTGGCGTTGAGTTGGGCGAGGACGGGTTTGTGGCCGCGGGGGCCGGGGCTGACGGTGCCGGTGGCGCGCCTGCCGGGAAGCCCGCCGCGCCCGCCGCTGCAAAGGAGGCTGAGTAATGCAGAAGGCTATCTATACCACCGTCGGGATCGACGAGCTCCTGTCGCATGTCCAGGCGCTCAAGGGCGTCGGCGCGCGCTTTGTGCAAATGCACGCCGAGCGCAACGTCGACGACGGCACGTATCGCCTGGTCTATACGTTTATCAACGTTCGTGCTGCACAGGAGCAGATCGCTCAGGATGGTAGCTATGCGATCGAGAACCTGGTGGTCGAGGGCATCGACCAGTACCAGGAGATTCCGTCCATCAGCTCGTACTATCCGGCGGTGTTCCCGTTTGAGAACGAGGCACACGATCTGTTTGGGCTTGCCATCACCGACATGCAGATCGACTTTAAGGGCTTTTTCTACCAGGTCTCAACGGCCGAGCCCATGAGCGTTATCACGCCCGAGGTGAAGGCCGCGCGCGAGAAGGCCATGAAGGTCCGTGCCGCCGCAGAGGCCAAGGCGCGCAAGGCTGCGGCCGAGAAGGCCGCTGCCGCTGCTGCTGCGGGGGAGGGCGCTGCGGGCGCCGGCGATGCTGCGAACGCTGTTGCCGCCCAGCCCGCTGCGGCTACCGGCTCCGATGCTCAGCATGACGATGCCGCTGCCAAGGCCGCGCTCAAGGCTGCCGAGATGGAGGCAAAGCTCGCCGCCATGGATCCCGAGAAAGCGGCCAAGGTCCGCGCGGCGCTTGCCGCCAAGGCCGCCCGCGACAAGCAGAAAAAGGAGGCGTAAGGTCCATGGCACATCGCTCCGTTATTCCGTTTGGCCCGCAACACCCGGTGCTGCCCGAGCCGCTTCATCTGGACCTGGTGATCGAGGACGACCGCGTCATCGAGGCAATTCCGCAGATCGGCTTTGTGCACCGCGGGCTCGAGAAACTCACCGAAAAGCGCGACATGCACCAGTTTGGCTACATCGCCGAGCGCATCTGCGGCATCTGCGCCGTGGGCCACAGCTACGGCTATGCCAGCGCCTGCGAACGTATGCTTGGTATCGAAGTGCCCGGTCGCGTGCAGTATATCCGCACCATTTTGCATGAGCTTTCGCGCATCCACTCGCATCTGCTGTGGCTGGGCCTGCTCGCCGATGCCTTTGGCTTCGAGGCGCTGTTCTATCGGTCGTGGACCCTGCGCGAGCAGATTCTCAAGATCTTTGAGAGTACGTGCGGCGGCCGCGTGATTCTGTCGATCAACGAGATCGGCGGTCTTAAACACGACATTGAGGACTCCGAGCTGGCGGGTATTGTCCAGACGCTCGATGCCATGCGTCCCGACTACGAGGCCCTGGTGCATACGTTTTTGGACGACAATAGCTGCGGCGAGCGCTTGCATGGCGTGGGCGTGATCAGCAAGAAGGATGCGCTGGAGCTTTCGATGGTCGGCCCGTTTGGGCGCGCCTCGGGCGTGGACTACGACGTACGCATGTTTGGCGACGGTGCCTATGCGGACTTGGCTGCATTTGAGCCCATCGTTGCCACCGACGGCGACTGCTATGCCCGCTGCCAGGTGCGTTGTGCCGAGGTCACGCAGGCCATGGACATCATCAAGGAGCTTGTGGGCAAGATCCCGCACGACGGTATCGGCGGGCGCAC